>DUNV01000061.1 GCA_012839215.1 Bacillota bacterium | reverse complement strand
GCTCAGGGAGCGGAAGGGGGAATCAGGGTGAAGATTAACGACAAATTTCTTTCCCTGCCCCAAGCCCCGATCCGTCTTGGGAACACAACGATGCTGCCCTTTCGTCCTATTTATGAATTTCTGGGTGCAGTTATCTCCTGGGAAAAGGAAACTAATACAGTTTCCGCCACTAGGGGCAATATTAAAGTGGATCTTCAGCTTGATAATGGGATAGCCGTTGTCAACGATGAAAAGGTTATTCTCAACGTGGCGCCGCAGCTTATCAAGGGTACGACCATGGTACCCGCCTGGTTTTTCGCCGAAAGCCTGGGGGCAGAGGTCGATTGGGATGCCGGGCAGCAGGTGATCAATATTTCTTTGGCTTCGGCCAGCGGAATTTCTCTGGAGACCAGGGAACTGTTTCTGGAAGAGGGCGAAACGGAAACAATTGCAGCCACAGTGTTTCCGGAAAATGCCATCAACAGGAATATTATTTGGAACTCTACTTTTCCCTCTGTTGCTGGTGTTTATGGCTCTGGCGAAGGTGAAGCTGTCATTTCGGCTGTCAACCCCGGAACGGCTATTATTATTGCCGCCACAGAGGAGGGTGGCTATGTGGACACCTGCAAGGTAACGGTCAAGCAGGGCCATACTCCTGTTACAGGGATTAGTCTAAGTGCTACTACTTTAACGCTTGTGGCAGGCAGCACGCCGAGGATTTTAACAGCCTATGTCAGCCCAGAGATGGCCACAAATAAAAGTATTAGCTGGAAATCAAGCCAGACTGGTGTAGCCACGGTATATAAAAATGCTGTTGGGCGCGGAATTGTAGCTCCTTTAAAGGAAGGAAACACTATTATCAGTGCCACCACAGAAGAAGGGGAATATGTTGCCGTTTGTGCTGTTACGGTGCTGCCGATGACAGAATAAATTTTTTAATCACAGGAGGTAGGCTATTGATGAAGCATGCATATATTTTCCTAGGGAAAAAGGCCTTAGCAGTTTTTCTCATTTTATGTTTGCTAAATTTTTTGTTAGCTGGCATCATGGCTGGGCCAAATACGGTTGAAGCTGCAGATGGGAAGGAAAAAATAGAAATATCGAAAGTACAGTGGCTGAACAAGGAAGTCAAGGTAGCCATAGAAGTTGAGGGCTTTGACTCCGTGGCTGCCCTATCATTTAAGGTTATACCCAAGGCAGGGTATGCTGTAAAAATAACGGATATTACTGCCGGTAAAGGTTTATCAAAAGAAACGCAAATGGATTACTATATTTCCAAAAACGGAGTTTCTGCTAATGTGGGTATTTATGTGCTTAAGGATGGTGCAGAGCAATGCGTTGTAAAACCGAAAAATGGCGAACAACTACAACTACAACTGGCCAATATCATCTTTACGCATAACAAGTCGGAAGGTTCAAGGCCCTTTGAATTTGAAATAACAGATATTGTAGCTTTTGATGTCAGCGGACATACAATAAACATTGCTAGTGTGGAGAGCGGGATAATAGATATAAAAATAATCTACGGGGACCTGAATTATTCGGGATCAGTTACTGTGGCTGATGCTGTGATAGCTATGAGTGCAGTCATCGGGGAGAAAAGTTTAACTCCCGAGGAAAAAAATATCGGCAACGTCAGCCGTGGCGAGGGTGCAGAGCCAGGTGATTTAACGATTTATGATGTTTTGCTTATCGCACAGTGTGCGGCGGGGATTATTGGAATTAAAGACTTTCCGGTGTCAGGTGGTGGTAGCAGTACCGGGGATGATTAGGGGAAACCGGTTCCCCAATATTAAATGTCAGCATTTCTATGGAGCCTGCCTACCTTATAGATAGGTGCGCTCCATTTTTTACATTGAAAAAACCGATAGATGTTTAATGTTTTCCTCCTGCCGATATACGAAAATATGTGCTATAATAATTTGAGGGGTTGAAAATAACAAGGCCGCCTGTTAAGGCGGTCTAGACCTTATTCGGACTAGCCGCCCGTTCAAAAGCGGCAACTCCTTTTGTTAATTATATGATATCACGCTCAGAATTATTCGTCAACTGCCTGGGGGCGTCCCAGAAAACGATGAAGGCGATAATTTTTGTGCTATAATAATTTGAGGGTTGCCGTTTGGCGGTTAGTCACTTTCCCTTGTAGGGGAGGTGATGCCTATGATTACTTGGACGGGAATATTTAGTTTCTGTTTGGTAATCCAGGGGTTATTGCGGCAGTCTTTCTTGTGGATAGGCTGTTTGTGCTGCCGGGTAGAGGCCCCGTTCCCAGGTGTGGGTGGCTGCCATCTGTGCATCGGTGCGGTTGTAGTAATCATAAAGGATCCTTCCGGGGGTATCGGGTACGGGATCATCCCAGGTGGCGTCAATATGGTACCAGTTCCCGTCCAGCCTGACCAAGTTCCAAGCATGTTCTTCCCCGCCTGCCCTGCCGGAAATAATTCGCACTTCTATGCCTGCCCCCTGCAGCATTTTATACATCAGCAGGGCATAGCCCTGACAGACGGCCCGGCCCTTGATAAGGGCAGAGTAGGACGAGTGTTCACGGTAACTTAGGTCATAGGCTACGTTGGCAACGATAAAGTCGTGTATGGCCCTTGTTTTTTGGTGTTTATCCATTTCTGGTTTAATGATTTCCTTGAGGATGCGGTCTACTTGGGAATTAACGATATTTTCTTCCTCCCGGGTGGCTAAATAGTTGAAACGGAAGTCCAGGAGCAGTTCCCCGCCAGGTTGCTTTGCCCAGCTGATCTTTTGGCTGCTTTGGGAGTAATGTAAATAGTCATCTTCAGCGAGGATCTCTTCCAACATATTTTCAAGTTCCCTGGGCATCTGCAGTGTTTCGCCGCTATAGCGCACTTCCAGCGTGGTGGCTCTCTGTTCCAGGGCCCCGGCGAGGGCTCGCCTTAGTGCTGCCTTGTTGCGGGATGATTGTTCCTGAAAATCCAGCAGGGCACTGTCTGTTTGGGATGAACCCTGGTTGCTTTGTAATGGCGGGGTTCGTTCCAATTCTACGGTATAAAGATCTTTCGTCTCCACATTTTCCAAAATGACTTGGGATATATAGAAGGCCCGCTCAGAATCGTCGGCGTAACCGGGCCAAATCTGCATGGCCAGCCCGATTTGGACAGGTCCGGACTGGCGATACGTAATTGTAAAAAAATCTGTATCCTTATTGCCAACGCTGTTGTCATGGTTGATAGATTGCCAGGCGAAAGAGCTGGTGCCCCGGAGGCCGGTGGTCCGGAGGCCCACTTCGCCTAGGCGGTCCAAGGGTTTGCCTCCTTCGTGCGTTACAGTAAAACCTTTGATTCTCCAACCGGCGTTCCGGTTGAGTATGGTAAAATAATTCTCTATGGGGGTGCGCAAAAGTTTACCCCCGGAGCCCTCCGCTGCTACGATGAGTCCGTTGCCACGGTACAGCGGCAATTTTTGGGGGTTGGTGATGACCTCTGTGCCTGTTTCTAATAGCTTATCTACATCCTTGCGGGCCTGTTTGCCTTCCGCCAGCTCCAGAAAATTGTTTTGCAACTCCAGCCACTGGATATTGCGCAGCCTGAGAAGAGGGGTTATTTCGCGTATCCTGTTATTACTGAGGTCCAACTGCCTCAGTTGGCGCAGCCCACTAAGGGGTGTAAGATCTTCTATCTGATTGCCTGCCAGGGAAAGTTGTTCCAGCCGCGAAAGGCCCTTGAGGGGATCGATTTTGGCAATGCGGTTGTCCTCTAGCTCAAGTGTTTTCAACTGCTTTAAATTGGACAAAAAAGTACCATCGCTGAGCTGCCCTCCTGTCATCGACAGATGTTCAAGCCTGGTGAGCCGGGCGAGGGATGCGGCGTTCTTGTCCGTTATGTTGCCGCTTAGGGCAAGGCTTTGCAAGTTGCGTAAAGGCTCCAGTGGGGCGAGTGTGCCGATTTGATTTCCTTCGAGCCGGAGCGTTTTGAGGCGCGATAGATTTTTTAGGGCGTCAATATTTCCAAGGTTGTTATGGCTGAGGTTTAATTCCTCCAGTGCTGTAAGCCTTTGCAGGGAACTGATCCCGGCGATGTTGTTGCCGGCCAGATCCAAAATTTGCAGGCGGGTGAGGCCCTCCAGGGGGGCCAAATTTTGCACGTTGTTTTCATAAAGGTTGAGGTTTTGCAGATTGACAGCATACTCCAACCCGGAAAGATCGGTGATGTCCTGCCGGGAAGCATTGAGCGTTTGCAGGCGGGAAAGATCAGCGCCTGACAGAATGCCTGTTGGGCGATCTAGTGTCTGACGAACTGCTGCTTCCAGTTGGCGATCGGAAAAATGGACGACTTCCTGTGCCTGTGCTGTTTGTATGGCCGGGCAGAGGGAAAAGGCGGCAAAGGTCAACAGCAACAACGATAATAGCAACGAAAACGGTAGAATGGGAAAACTTTCACCGTTTCTATTTCTGTTTTTCTTATTAAAAGGATTATTTATTTTATTGATTGTTTTCGATTCCGGCATGGGCATCTTCGTCCTCCTCCGCAATTTTAAGGGCTAGGTGTGGAAAACTATGGCAGGCGATAAATGGTCAGGCTGTAATTATGATAATTGTTCCCGGTTGAAGAAATGCCAATGGTGATCTGGTTTGTACCCTTGCTGAGAGGTACTGTCCGCAGGGATCCCCTGTAATAAGAGGTTCCGTTGATGCGCAGCCAATCCGAAGGATGATGGGGGACAATTGAAAGGTTGATCCAGTTTACATCGTTGTTTACAAGCATAGTATAAGGCATATTATCCGGCCTAAGATCCAGTTTCATGGTGCTGCGTGTTATATGCAGTACTTTGAAAAGGTCCTCATCAGAGGTAAGGTAATCTGTATCCGTATCCAAAATAGTGAGTAGAAATTGCTCCTCCTGGCGGGCGTTATTATCATCCGTGACGCGTGCGGTAAAGGTGTAGGTGCCCGTGGCAGTGGGGGTCCCGGAAATTACCCCGCGGCTGTTCAGGGTCAGGCCCGGGGGTAGGCTCCCACTTGTTCTTGACCAGCTATAGGGTGTGTTGCCCCCTCTGGCCGACAGGGTGGCTGTATAGGAACTGCCTTTTCTTCCCCGATCTAGCGTGGCGTAGCTGGTAATGGCCAAGGGAATTTCCCCGGTGTCATGTACGGTCAGATAAAAGGTCCTGCTTATCTGGTGGCCGTTATCATCGCTGAGGCGTATTGTGATGCTATAGGTGCCCGTGGAAATAGGAGTTCCCGAAATTGTCCCATCGCTGTCAAGGGTTAGCCCCGGTGGCAGGCTTCCACTTGTCCGCGACCAGGTATAGGGGGTCCGGCCCCCCTTGGCCGACAAGGTTGTGGAATACCAGATCTGGCGAATAGCACCAGGCAGGTAAGAGCCAGTGTTAATCCCCAGGGAGGTGTTTCCGGTAGCTGATGTGTTGATGAAACCATTCCGGATCTCCGGGCTTGCCCCGTTGCTGTATTTTTCCAACGGATTTAGGCCCCGCAGGGTTAGCGTGGTTCCTCCCTCGTTTAAAACCCTAAAAGAAATGCGGAAAAGTTGTCCATCATAGGGAACAGGATTATTGTATACGTTGTTCCAATAGATCGATATGATACCCCCATCGGCCCTGTTTAAATCAGCATTTAATCTATGGCCTTCAGCAAAAAGGAGATTGCCTTTTTCCACGCTAACGGCGCGGACGATATTCTCATCATAATGTAATTCAAAG
The DNA here is from genome assembly GCA_012839215.1 of Bacillota bacterium. Lineage (GTDB taxonomy): Bacteria > Bacillota > Dethiobacteria > DTU022 > UBA8154 > DUNV01. The sequence continues at coordinate 50,424 of DUNV01000061.1, read as the reverse complement.
CTGCATCCATAAAGCTGCCGGGGATCCTCAACGTAGATATCAACAGTAACAGTGGAACCAAGCGGTGCCCAATCATATGAATCAACGCTAAAAATTGTCCTTGCGGCATGGGCCGGGTGGCAATTGCCGGTGCAAAAAAACACCAGGCAAAAAAGAATGAAAACTAACCTAAAATATTTAAAAGATCTTGGCATGTCCTGACACCCTACATTCTTTATTAGTTGGGGGAATAAATTAACTTAATTGTCTACCTTTTATTATACACGAAAATTTATCCAATGGGCAGCCTAATTATCCAGAATTACCTTTGGGAGTGGGCTAATCCGGCAGATAGAGGTAAACATCGACTATGTTCTCATGCTGGTGGAAAAATACAAGGATTCAAACTGCAAGGATAAAAACATTCTTACGGTGATTGATAAAGCCATCGGTTCAAGCATTGAGCTGCACCCGGGAATTCATAAAATTTGCTCCCATTGGGAGGCGTGAAAATGTTGCCGGTGGTACAGCAAATTATAGACTCAGGGTGGGTAGATGCTGCGTCAAATGTACACATTTAGTTCAAAAAGTGGAGTTGGCAACCTCTCAGTTTGATGTTCTCGTAAATAGAAGGGTAGCAGCCGCCTAGGCTTTGCCCATTTTTTCATGCAGTTGTTTTAGCCAGGAGATGGTTTCATGGATTATTTCTATAGCATTTTCAATTTCTTCGGGCGTGGTGTGCCGGGAAAGGCTGATGCGGATGGCTCCGGCTATTTCTTCCGGGCTGAGGCGCATCGCCTGCAGGACATGGCTGCCTCCCGTATCGCCAGAGTGGCAGGCCGAACCTGTGGAAACGTAGATGCCGTGTTCTTCCAGGGCATGGACGATAACTTCCCCCTGAAGGCCAGGAAAAGAAATGTTGACGATATGGGGCGCGCCTTTTTTTTCCCCGATCTCCGGGCCATTAATTTTGATCCAGGGGTGTTTGGTCTTTAAAGAGGTTAGCAGCCGTTTTTTCATTTCCTGTAGTTCTGCCGCTTTTTGTCCCATTCCCTCAAAACTTTGCTTGGCGGCCAGTGCCATGCCGGCAATGCCCGGTGTGTTTTCTGTTCCCGATCGCAGGCCCCTTTCGTGCCCCCCACCGAGGAGCAATGGTTTTACCTGCACCCCTTCCCGTAGAAAAAGAGCACCTGTTCCCCTGGGCCCATGGAACTTATGGGCGCTGATGCTGAGGGCATCAATTCCCTCCAGGCCCGGTGGCAGGGGAACCTTGCCAAAGGACTGCACAGCATCCACATGGAAAAGAAGATCGGGTTTTTTTCCTTTGAGGTCTGCAGAAATTTCGGCGATGGGCTGCCGAGAGCCCACCTCATTATTGATATGCATGACACTTACCAGGATTGTTTCCGGTTTGATTGCTTCCAGGACCTCCCGCGCACCGATGAGACCTTTGGAATCCGGTAAAAGGTAACTAACCTCAAACCCCTCTTCTTCCAGCAATTGAATAGGCCGCAGGACCGAGGAGTGTTCTATTGCTGTCGTAATGAGGTGGTTGCCCCTTCTCCGGTAACGCCTGGCGATACCCAGGATGGCCAGGTTATTGGACTCCGTCCCACCGGAGGTAAAGATGATTTCCCCTTCCCGCACGCCGAGTAGATCGGCCAGCGTTTTGCGCGAAGCGGTCAGCACCCTTTCACCTTCTCTTCCCTTGCGGTGCAGGGAAGAAGGGTTGCCATAAGCTTCCCTGGCTGCGCGGGCTGCCTCCTCCATGACAGAGGGATCTAATTTCGTGGTGGCGCTATTATCGAGATAAATTTCCTTGATCATTATTTTTACCTCACTAGAAAAATCTGCAACGTCCTGCCGACATTGGTTTGTAGGCAGCCTTAAGTCCAATATTATCTTCCTGCTATCAGGGGGTGTATTATATCAGGATACAAATCCTCTTTATTGATAGAGGCAAATAGGTCCTAGTTCATTAGTACTATTCGTGCATTTGCCTCAAGGGTAAATTGTTCTCGTTTCTATCCTTTCCAGGCAGGAGGTCAGCAATTCATCCAGTGGAAGCTTTTCCTCCGCTCTGTCCAACTCATCTGCTTTTGGCCTCGTGACGGGATGTTTGGGCACAAAAAGAGTGCAGCAATCCTCAAAGGGCAGGATGGAAACGGGGTATGTGCCGATTTCCCGGGAAATGTCGATAATTTCTGCTTTATCGAAGCCAATGAGCGGCCTTAAAATGGGCATGGTGGTAACCTTATCAATGCCCACCAGGTTTTCCAGCGTCTGGCTGGCCACCTGCCCCAGGCTTTCCCCGGTAAAGAGGACTTCGATGCCCCTTTGCGCCGCCAGCCTTTCGGCAATGCGGAACATGGATCGGCGCATCAGCGTAATCGTCATCGGCTCCGGGCAATGGATGCGGATTTGTGTTTGAATATCTGTAAATGGTACCAGGTGGAGCCTGATTCTTCCACCATAGGAGGCTAGGACCCGGCCCAGATCGACTGCCTTATTGATTGCTGCTTCCCCTGTAAAGGGGGGGCTGTGAAAATGGATGGCCTCCAGGGTGATCCCCCTTTTGAGGGCCATATAGCCGGCAACAGGGCTATCGATCCCCCCGGAGAGCAGCAAAAGCCCTTTTCCAGTCACGCCGACAGGCAGTCCTCCCGGCCCGGGGATCCTCTGGGAAAAAAGATAAGCCTCCTGATCACGAACCTCGATCTGGATGAGGATTTCGGGTTGGTGTACATCGACCTTTATATCCAAACCGCTTTTGAGAATAAAGGCACCCACATGGCTGCTAATCTGCGGGGATGTCAGGGGAAAACGCTTATTTACACGGCGCGTTTCAACCTTAAAACTGATTCCCGGCCGAAAACTTTTTTCCAAAAGGGCCAGTGCCTCGATGCAAATGTCTGGGAGCCCGGGACTGACCGTGGAGGATGGGCTGATGGAAACTATGCCAAAAACTTTGCGCAGCCGTTCCTGGGCGGCATGAAATTTTTCCCCAGCGATCTGCAGAAAAAAACGGCCCCGCTGGAAGACTAGCTTGAAGGGCTCCAGCCCACGGAGTGCCGTTTTTATGTTTTTATCCAGCCTTTTCTCGAAAAAGGGTCTGTTTTTGCCCTTTAGGGCAATTTCACCATAACGTATCAGCAATACTTTGTTCACAGGGTTCCCCTCCGGGGAATAAGAAATTTTATCCTTGGACGACTTTTTTTACCTCGGGGATTTCTTTTTTGAGCAGGCGTTCGATCCCCTGTTTTAAGGTCATGGTGGCCATGGGGCAACCGTTGCAGGCCCCGGTTAGCTGTACTCTGACGGTACCGTCCGGGTCAACTCCAAGAAAAACAACGTCTCCGCCGTCGGCCTGCAGTGCCGGGCGAACTTTTTCCAGCGACTTTTTAACTTTTTCTTCCACGGGCAAAAACCTCCTTTTCATGAGGGACAATATTAAAGTTGCCTCATTATAACACGATCTTTTTTATTTGTCATGCCACGAAAGCCCTGATTGAGCCACGGTGGGTCTTTTGTCTCCTTATTATGCTGCCTTATTTTTGCCCCGATCGGGTCAGGACGTCATCCCGGAGGGCAGCAAGCTTTGCCCGGGCCTTTTCTTTTGAGGGGGCACTAACGGAAAAATACAATTTCATTTTCGGCTCTGTTCCAGAAGGGCGGATGGAAAACCAGGAGTCCCCTTCCAGGTTGAAGAAGAGGACATCCGAAGATGGCAGGAGAAGATTTCCTTCCTCCCCGGTCTGTAGATTTATAGACTTGCCACTTTTATAATCCCTTCGCTCTATAATTTTTAATCCGCCGATCATTTCCAGGGGTTTGCCACGGAAAGTATGCAGTATTTCGGCTGACTGGGCTGCTGTTTCCAGCTGGATGGGCTCCACAATCTCCAAATAATATCCAAACTTGTTATAGAGTTCCTCAAGAACTTCGGGGATACTTTGACCCTTATTTTTGTAGTAGGCACACATTTCCACGAGTAGCGCCGAAGCAATGATGGCATCTTTATCCCTGACAAATGTACCGGTCAGGTAACCGCAGCTTTCCTCGTATCCAAATAGAAAATGGTGTTTCCCGGACGAGGCAAACTCCTCTATTTTTTCCCCGATATACTTAAAACCTGTCAGCGTTTCGATGGTTTCCACACCATAGGAAGCCGCCACCTTTTTGCCGAGGTTTCCCGTGACGATGGACTTTATCATCACGCCGCCGGCGGGGATGGCATCCCTTGCTTTTAGTTGGCCGAGGAGATAATTGAGCAGAAGGGCGCCGATCTGGTTGCCGTTGAGCATGGTGTAGCCCTGATCGGGAGTTTTAAAAATGCAGCCGATCCGATCAGCATCCGGATCGGTGGCCAGAACTATATCGGCATTTTTTGCTTCTGCCAATTGCATGGCCAGATCAAAAGATTTTCTTTCTTCCGGGTTGGGGTATCCCACGGTGGAGAAGGAGGGATCCATGGTGGCTTGTTCCTCCACAAGAAAAACCTGGGGGTAGCCCAATTCCCCCAGTAGCCGGGGGATGAGAAAAAAACCTGTTCCATGCAGCGGCGTATATACCACTCTTATTCGATCATCACCCGGGTTCATGGAAAGGGTTTTAATTTTATCCAGGTAAAGATCATCGAAATCCTTTTCGATGTATTCCCAAAGATTTTCGGCAAGGGCCTCCTCACGTGAAAGGATGGCAATATCCTGAAAGTAATCTAGGGGTCTAATTTTGGCAGACAGGTCCTCGGAAAATTTTGTTGCTCCCTGGCCTCCGTCTGCGCCATAAACCTTATAACCGTTGTACTCCGGGGGGTTATGGCTGGCTGTAATGATGACCCCGGCCTGGCAGCCCAGCTCCCTGACAGCAAAGGAGAGCTGGGGGGTTGGCCGCATTTCCCTAAATAGCAGTGCCTTGATCCCGTTTCCGGCTGCAACCCGTGCCACCTCCTCGGCAAACTGGCGGGAATTGCAGCGGGAGTCATAGGCGATGGCTATTTTGCGTTCCTTTTCTTGGGGGTAACGCTCATTCAGATAATTGGCCAGGCCCTGGGTGGTTCTACGGATAGTATACTTGTTTATTCTATTTGTTCCCATGCCAACGATACCCCGCAACCCGGCGGTACCGAATTCCAGTTCTTGGGCAAACCTTTCCCTGATTTCCTCATCATTGCCTTTTAGCTTGCGCAATTCCTTTTTGCTTTCTTCATCCAAGGTTGTGCTGCTGAGCCATTCCTGGTAGGCCCTTTCCCATTGCTGTCTTGCAGGTTCCTTTTTATTGATAGGCAATCTTTTCCCTCCTGTATTGCTTTTATTGCTATTAAAGATAGTCTTTACTAATTTTCATAAAATTCTACAACCAGCCATTTTATTCCTGCCCTTGAATTGTAATCAGTAGTTCGGCATGCTTGCTTTCTTTTAAAAAATTTGGTAAATTTATAGCACAAGTTTGGGAATAAGGAGAGAAAAAATGGTTTCTCGGAATAGCCGTGCAGAAAAAATATACGATATGATCGTGCTTGGGGCCGGTCCGGCCGGGCTAACGGCGGCCATTTATGGCGGCAGGGCCCTGATGAGCACGCTGGTCATAGAACCCAAAATGGTCGGCGGGGAAATAACGCTAACGGACAGGCTGGATAATTATCCCGGCTTTCCCGAAGGTATCGGTGGGTTTGAGTTTGGCCTGCTCCTGGAAAAGCAGGCGAGCCGCTTTGGCGCAGAAATGGTTTCTATCGATGTCCAGGCCATCGAGCCCCTCGGTGAGGTCAAGAAAGTTATAACTTCCACCGGGGTTTATTCCGGACGGACCCTTGTTATTGCCACGGGGACAACCCCGCGCACTCTTGGGGTGCCGGGGGAGGAGGCTTTTTCCGGCAGAGGCATTTCCTTTTGCGCCACGTGTGATGCACCTTTCTTCCGGCAAAAAAGGGCTGCGGTCATTGGTGGCGGCGATGCTGCTGTAGAGGAGGCCCTTTATCTATCCAGATTTGCCGAAAAGGTTTTGCTCATTCACCGCCGGGATACCTTGCGGGCGGTTTCTTCCCTTAGGGGCAAGCTGATGGAAAACCCCAAAGTTAGTTTTGTTGGCAATACGGTAGTCAAGGAGTTTAAAGGCGATCAAAAATTGGAAACAATCATTTTGCAAAAGGTTACCGATAATTCTATAGAGGAAGTAAATGTCGATGGGGCTTTTCTATACATTGGGCGACTCCCCAGCAGCGGGTTTGTTGAAGGTGTAGAAAAGGATAGCCAGGGTTATATTATTACCAACGAGGAAATGGAGACCTCACTGCCCGGTATTTTTGCCGCAGGTGATATCCGGCGCAAGTTGCTTCGCCAGGTCGTTACCGCTGCTTCCGATGGGGCTGTTGCTGCGACCATGGCGCTAAGGTATATAGAGAACCCAGCTTCCCCAGTTACAGGAAAGAGTGGCTCATAAAATACTTTACAGAGGAGGTGTCTTCCGGCTTTAAGGCAGCCGGGAAAACTATGAATGGAAAACCTGTTGAGGTTAATGATGGTCAATTTACCAATGAAGTGTTAGAGTTCACTTCACCGGTTTTGGTGGACTTTTGGGCCTCATGGTGTGGCCCGTGCCGTATGGTGGCGCCGGTCCTGGAGGAGGTTGCCAAAGATTATGAAGGCAGGCTCAAGGTCGTAAAGGTAAACGTTGACGAAAATAATCAAACGGCCTCGCGCTATGGGATTATGAGTATTCCAACCATGATGCTTTTTAAGGATGGGGAGCCGGTGGAAACTATCGTCGGTTTTCGTAAAAAGGAAGAACTGAGCGATATTATTGATAAGAACCTTTAATAATTAGAGTGCATGGAATGCCTGTATATCAACCCCCTTTTGCCGGGATAATAGTGTAAAAGGGGGATTTTATTTTGCGTGCCATGTGGAAGGGTTCCCTAGGTTTTGGCCTTGTCAACATTCCTGTTCGCCTTTTTGCCGCCACCGAGAACAAAAGCCTGAAATTTAGACAACTGCATCGTCCTTGCCATAGCCCGGTAGAGCATAGGAAAATCTGCCCTATCTGCGGGAAAGGGGTGCCCTGGGAGGAACTTGCCCGCGGTTATGAATATGAAAAAGGGTCTTTTGTCATCCTTGGCGATGAGGAATTTAAGGCCGCTGCCGGCCCCAGCGATCACCTCATTGAAATCCTGGATTTTATCAGCATTGAGGAAATAGATCCTGTCTATTACCAAAACAGTTACTATCTCGCTCCCGATGGATCGGGCCGGAAACCTTACGCCCTTTTGCGCAGGGCTATGTCCGAAACGGGTAAGGTGGCCGTGGCGGCTATTACCATCCGCACAAAGGAGACACCGGCTGTAGTAAGGGTTTACAAGGATGTGCTGGCGCTTTCAACGATGTATTATCCCGATGAGGTAAGAAACACCCGGGATCTTCCCGATATTCCCGGGGAGGAAATAATTAGTGCAAGGGAAATGTCCATGGCCAGGGATCTTATCGAAAACCTTGCGGCTTCCTTTGACCCGGGGAAGTATCATGATACCTACCGGGAAAAACTACTGGCAATAATTGAGGCGAAGATAAAAGGCAAGGATATTGCTGTTGCCCCTCCCGCTGAGGAGGAAAAGGTTGTAGATCTTTTGCAGGCCCTGGAGGCCAGCGTGGAAAAAGCCCGGGAAAAAAAGGGTAAAAAACTAACGGCCTCCCGGCGGTGATCAAAAATATTTGCTAAAATTGTTGTTCCCATGGAACCGCGGGCCAGCCGGACATTGCCGAAAGGGGCACCCTATGCCTACCAGGTTAAGTGGGATGGTATGCGGCTGTTGGCCTCCTGGGATGGAAACCGCCTGCAACTCGTGGGAAAAAGCCTGAGGGACAAAACAGCAACGTATCCGGAACTGGCCATATTGCCGGAATTGGTCAAAGCCCACAGTTTTCTGCTCGATGGGGAACTAATTTCTTTGCAAAAAGGCAGGCCTTCTTTTTTCACCCTTATGCGGAGGGAAAATAGCCTTGCGAATGGGGGAACAGCACTGCCCCGAATTCCTGTTTACTATATGGTTTTTGATCTTCTACAGCGGGAAGGGATCTGGTTGCTGGACAGACCCTGGGCAGCCCGCCAGGAATTATTGCAAAACTCCCTGCAACAACATGACCTTGTGCATAGAACGCAAAGCTATGCAGATGGGGAAAACCTGCTCGAAGCAGTTGCGGAAAGAGGTATGGAGGGGGTTGTTGCTAAAAATAAGGACAGTTTTTATATCCCCGGCCCCCGGAAATCGAGTTACTGGATAAAAACAAAGCTGTTGCAGAACATCGAGGCCCTTGTCGGGGGAATATATCTTAAAGAGAAAAAACCGGTTTCGTTACTTCTGGGGCTCGATGAAGGCCCCCCCGCCGATCCCCCCAACATCCCCCCAAAAATTCCTTATATCGGTAGTGTCAGTAGCGGTTTATCAGAGACCGAGCTTGATTCCTGGTTCCAATGGGCAAAGAAAAATGAAATAAAAGAAGCCCCTTTCCTCAACGCCCCGCCGGCACAAACGGGCAGGAGTATTGTCTGGGCAAAACCCAATCGTCACCTCAAGGTTTCTTTCAGTGAGTGGACCCCTGGTCTTAAGCTTCGTTCCCCACGCATAAGTCATTTATCATCTGGTAAGGAGCTGTTGCCATGAGTACCCTTTCGATGGTCGGCGGAAGGAAAATTTCCTTTACCAATCTGGATAGGGAACTCTGGCCCGGGGAAGGGATTACCAAATATCACCTCATCAAATATTATTTGGAGGTGGCCCCCTTTATGTTGCCGCATTTGGAAAACCGTTTCCTGGTTTTCCAGCGCTTTCCAAAGGGGATCGGGCAGCCAGGTTTTTATCAGAAAAATATACCGGAGGGGGCGCCACCATGGGTTAGAACAGTTAACTTCCAAGGCAGTGAAAAGATCACACGCTACCTTGTTTGCAGCGAGCCTGAAACCCTTGCCTGGTTGGGAAACCAGGCCTGCCTGGAAATCCATCCCTGGCTTTCCACTGTGCGTGCCCCCGAAAAGCCTGATTTTGCTGTTTTTGATCTCGATCCCCCTCTGGGAACCCCCTTTGAAAAAGTATGCCGGGTTGCACTGGTTTTGCATAAAATATTGGAGGATGAAGGTTTTAAGGCTTATCCAAAAACCTCGGGATCCAGGGGGATTCAGGTTTACCTTCCCCTGGAACCGCTTTATTCCTATGAACAGGCTAGGGATTTCACAGCAAATATTTTTAAAGCCGTCGAAAAAGAACTTCCAAACTTAACGACAACGGAAAGAAAAGTTGCCTCCCGGGGTGATAAAATCTATCTCGATCATTTACAGAACGCCCGGGGTAAAACACTGGTAGCCCCCTATTCTCCACGGCCCCAAAAGCGGGCCCCCGTTTCTGCCCCCCTGCTTTGGGAGGAACTGGCGGAACCATCCCTTGTTCCCTCCATTTTTAACATCAGTACTATTCTTTCACGCCTGCACAACATGGGCGATCTTTTTGCCCCGACACTGCATCATAAACAGAAAATACCTGTTGGCAAGTAGGGTTTTCCTCTTTGCTGTTGTTGACAGGCCCGGCCTGCTCTAATAAAATTAAAAAATGGAAAATAATATGCGGATGGGAAAGTGTTTAATATGGGGCTGATTAGTTATCAGGAAGTTGCCTTTCGCCTTTTTCTGGCTTTGCTGTTTGGGGGAATTGTCGGTTTTGAAAGGGAAAGCCAAAATCGCCCAGCCGGTTTTAGGACCCATATACTGGTATCTGTTGGCTCTGCCCTGGTTATGCTGGTTTCTGCCTACGGTTTTTCCGGGGGATTGATCGATTTTGGCGTAAAAGTTGATCCGTCCAGGATTGCTGCCCAGGTCGTCACCGGAGTAGGTTTTCTGGGTGCTGGGACAATTCTTCGCCATGGTAATACCGTGATCGGGCTTACTACAGCTGCAACACTTTGGCTTGTTTCGGGAATTGGCCTAGCCGTGGGAATCGGCTTTTATCTCGGTGCTGCACTGGCCACGCTGGCGGTTTTGATTAGTCTAATCATGTTGCGGGGGATGGATAGCTACTTTGCACGGAAAAGATGTTTACGCAGGCTCTGGGTGAAAGGCATCTACCAGCCGGGGCTCCTGGGGCGGGTTGGTGGTGTTCTTGGGGAACTGGGAATCTTTGTTGTCAAGGTGGACTTTGGGGAGGCCCAATTCATTGAGAACCTGCAGGAAAATGTTGTTACAATTGATTTTGTTCTAAAGTTGCCCTCCAGGTTTGATACCCCTGATTTTTTGCAAAAGCTTGCTGTCCTAGAAGGAATCATAGGGGTTGGCTGGGAAGGAGATGAGCTACTGGAAAACCCGGCAGGTTAAATGATCTCCCCGCCCTCCCCCCCCTGGAAATTGTGTTCTTGACCGGCTGATGAATGAATCCGGCAGAACTGGGCCATCATATAAAGGTGCCGGGTAGTAAGCCCCGCCCGGGTTATCTGTTCCAGGGGGAAGTGAAATTAATGAAAGTCATTAGTTTTCAAGAAAAAAAGAGGAAAAAACTTGAAGATAACCTTGCCGCCTTTCAGGAAAATTTTTGGGAATGGGTCTTTGCTTATCGCTGGAAACCGTGCCCCAATTGTACACGTTTGCTTATGTCAATGCTAGGTCAGGAACATCTCTGGTCAAATCTATGCACCAGCTGTTGTTCTTATTTTTATTTTTACCAGGTCCTCTACGTCAGGGCCATTAAAACCATTTGCCAAAGGGGAGAGAAGGTTCCTTCGTTTAAGGAGCTGGAAGACTGGTATTACCAGCAGGAATCAAACAAGTAGGAAAGAACAAAAATATAAAACGAAGAATTATTTATAAAGGACAAGTAATAGGGAGTATTTTTTAGGTAATCTTTAAATATACTCATTATTGAGCCCGGATGGGGTTTGCCTTTTCAGTGGTGCAAAGGGGTATAATAAACATAAAGGTCAAAGAAGGTCAAAGAGATATCTTCACCTTTATGCCCACCCGGGGCATAGTTTAAAGAAATGGAGCCGCACAATGAGTAATTTAGCCAATGTTATGGAAGATTATTTAAAAAAGCTTCTTACTTTGAGTGCATATGGTTATATTGAAATTAAAAGAAAAGAACTGGCTACTAAATTTAGTTGTGTTCCCTCTCAGGTAAACTATGTTCTTGAGACACGTTTTACCCTGGAAAAGGGTTTTCTTGTGGAGAGTAAAAGGGGCGGCAAGGGTTTTGTCAGCATTAAAAAACTAAACTTATCGGCCAAAAAATTGCTATCAATGCTCATGCCGGAGATTCAGGGTGGCCGGATCAGCAATGAAAAGGCAAAAATGCTTCTGCGAAAGATTTATGAGGAAAAATATATTTCCTTCCGGGAGCTAAAACTCATGGAAACCGTTCTGGATACGCTGGGTATTCTCGAGGAGGAACCCCGGCAGGCATTACTAAGAAGCCTTTTACTTAAGAATATGCTGATCGTCCTTACCGGGCAGGTATATTAAGGCCTGAATCTAATGAAAGGGGGGAAAAGCCGCTGGTAAGGCGTCTGGTAAAAACTACCGGCGGAAAAGAAGATGCTTTGTCAGTCATGTGGTAAAAATAGTGCTACAGTACACGTTACGCAAATTATCAATGGTGAGAAGAAAGAAGTTTACCTTTGTGAATCATGTGCCCTGGAAAAGGGAGAAATAGGTTTCCCCCTGGAAGGGAAGTTTCCGCTGCACCAGCTTTTTTCCGGATTAATGGGGTTTTTTCCCCAAGGGGGTGGGGGAGCTCCCAGGAAGGGTTTTTCCGGGGGGCTTCAATGTGGAACCTGCGGGTTGACCCATGCACAGTTTGGTCAGATTGGCCGTTTCGGCTGCAGCCGTTGCTATGAGGCCTTTGGGGAGACGCTTACTCCCCTTTTGCGTCGCCTGCATGGAAATACTAAACACATGGGCAAAGTTCCCCACAGGGCAGGTGCCGACGTAAAGATTAAAAGGGAAATCGAAAACCTGCGCCAGGAGCTACAGAAAAGGGTAGCGGAAGAGGCATTTGAGGAAGCGGCCAAAATAAGGGATGAAATCTACAGGTTGGAAGGCAGCGGGCAGCAAAAGGGGGGTGAAACTCTTGAGCAGTGATAAGGCTTTTCAAAAAAATCAGGCTGAACAGCCTAAGGAAATAAAAAGTCCCCTTGAAGAAATTATTCAGCAAAAAAGGGAACTCGAAGAGCATGAAGAAGAACGAAAAGGGGAACTGTTTAGCAAATGGATGGAAGGCAGCGGACCGGAGGCGGAAATTATCATCAGCACCCGTGTAAGGCTGGCCAGAAATATTTGCGATTTTCCTTTTCCTTCCCTTGCTTCGGATGAGCAGTTGGAAAATGTTTTTAAGCTTGCCGAGGCAATTTTTAGGGAGCATCAGCAAAAGTTGCCGGATTTCCGTTTCCTAAACATCAATGCCCTCTCGCCTGTTTTTCGGCAGGTATTGGTTGAAAAACATTTAATCAGTCCCTTGCTGTCCAAGGAAACCCATGCCCGTGCATTGGTCATTGCTAATGATGAAGAGATCAGCCTGATGGTCAACGAGGAGGATCATTTTCGCTTGCAGTGTATTTTGCCGGGGTTGCAATTGGAGGAGGCATGGACCCGGGCGTCCAGCTATGATGATCTCCTTGAGTCAAAGGCGAATTACGCTTTTGATGAAAATATTGGCTACCTGACTGCCTGCCCCACCAATGTGGGAACAGGCCTTAGGGTTTCCGTTATGCTTCACCTTCCTGCCCTGGTGATTACCAGGCAGATTAACCATATCCTGGCTGCTGTCAGCCAGGTTAGCCTGACAGTGCGGGGCATCTATGGCGAGGGTACAGAAATGATCGGGAATCTTTTCCAGATCTCCAATCAGATCACCTTGGGCCAGTCGGAGGAAGAAATCTGGCAAAACCTTTATGGTGTGGCCGGGCAACTAATCAACCAGGAAAAAAAGGCCAGGGAGCAGCTGCTCAATGAGGGAAGAGAAAGGCTGGCCGATCGGGCTGGGAGGGCCCTGGGCATTCTTCTTCACGGCCATCTTCTTGGTTCCCAGGAAACGATGCAGTTTCTTTCCGATGTTCGCCTGGGGGTAGATCTTGGCCTCATCAAAAAAATTCCCATCAAAATATTAAATGAACTTTTGGTTGTAACCCGCCCCGGGTGCCTGCAGTACCTTAAGGGAAGGCCCCTAAATGCGTACGAGCGTGACCTGGAAAGGGCGGTTCAGATACAAAAAATTTTACGAGATTACAACAAATAGATTGGAAAGGGGTGTAGTCTAAATGTTTATGTTTGGCAGATTTACTGAAAGGGCACAACAAGTTCTTGTGCTGGCACAGGAGGAAGCAAAAAGATTAAATCATAATTTCATCGGAACGGAACATATCCTTTTGGGTTTGGTCCGGGAAGGCTCCGGAATTGCCTCCAGGGCTTTGCAAAACCTTGGTATTGAGTTATCAAGGGTTCGCGGCGAAGCGGAAAAGATAATCGGTAAAGGCGAGAAAGGAATCATCCAGGGGATTAGCTATACACCTAGGGCCAAAAAAGTTATTGAGCTGGCTATCGAGGAAGGACAAAATTTTGGCCATAATTATGTGGGGACGGAGCACCTTTTGCTGGGTCTCCTGCGGGAAGGGGAAGGGATTGCCGCCCAGGTGCTGACCAATCTGGGCATCGATTTGAAAAAGGCCCGCCGTGAGGTCATCCAGTTGCTCGGCGGCGAACCCCAGTTGGGAGGGGGCAAAGTAGGTAAAAGCGTGCCCCAAACCCCTACGGTAGATGCTTTTGGCCGCGATCTAACGAAGATGGGTAAGGAAGGGAAGCTTGATCCGGTCGTCGGGCGCGATAAGGAAATCGAAAGAGTAATCCAGATCCTTAGCCGCCGGACGAAAAACAACCCTGTTTTAATTGGCGAACCGGGCGTGGGCAAAACGGCTATCGTCGAGGGGCTGGCCCAAAGAATCACCGAAGGCAATATCCCCGATATTCTACTTGACAAAAGGGTGGTTACCCTGGAGCTGGCTGCCGTCGTGGCCGGGACCAAATATCGCGGCGAATTTGAGGAACGCCTGCGCAAGCTGATGTTGGAACTGCAGCAGGCCGGGAATGTCATTATTTTTATCGATGAGCTGCATACCATTATTGGGGCCGGAGCCGCCGAAGGAGCCATCGATGCCTCCAATATTTTAAAACCGGCACTGGCCAAGGGTGAGCTCCAGGCGGTGGGAGCGACAACCCTCGATGAATACAGGAAATATATCGAAAGGGATCCTGCCTTGGAAAGGCGTTTCCAGCCCATCGTCGTGGGTGAGCCTACCACTGAGGAAAGTCTGGAAATTCTCAAAGGATTAAGAGATCGTTACGAGGCTCATCACCGGGTCAAGATAACCGACGAGGCCCTGGAAGCTGCCGTGAGGTTGGGCGATCGCTATATACAGGACCGCTTTTTGCCGGATAAGGCTATTGATCTGGTCGATGAGGCCGCCTCGAGGGTCAGATTGCGCAACTATACTGCTCCGCCCAATTTAAAAGAGATGGAAGAAAAAATGGAGAATATCCGCCAGGAAAAAGAGGCTGCTGTTCGTAGCCAGGATTTTGAGCATGCTGCCCAGTTGCGGGATAAGGAACAGCAGTTCAGGGCCAAGCTGACGGAAATGAAAAAGGAATGGGAACAAAAAAAGGTTGTCTCTGATCAGACGGTTGTTACAGAAGAAGATATTGCCCATATTGTTTCCAGCTGGACGGGGATTCCCGTAAAAAAACTGGCAGAGGAGGAATCCGAACGTCTGTTGCGCATGGAGGAGATTCTGCATGAGCGTGTTATTGGCCAGCACGAGGCAGTGCAAGCAGTTTCCCGGGCCATCAGGCGCGGCCGGGCCGGCCTGAAGGATCCCAAGAGGCCAATAGGATCCTTTATTTTCCTCGGGCCTACCGGCGTGGGAAAAACCGAATTGGCCCGCAGCCTGGCCGAGGCCATGTTTGGCGACGAGGATGCCATGATCCGTCTGGATATGTCGGAGTATATGGAAAAGCATACGACCTCCCGCCTGGTTGGGGCACCTCCGGGATATGTAGGTTACGATGAGGGCGGGCAGCTGACGGAAAAGGTCCGGCGCAAACCCTACAGCGTTATCTTGCTTGATGAGATTGAAAAGGCACATCCCGATGTCTTTAATGTTCTACTGCAAATACTTGAGGATGGACGTTTGACGGACGGGAAAGGACGGACGGTAAACTTCCGCAATGCCGTGATCATTATGACTTCCAACGTGGGAGCGAATTATATCAGAAAACAGCCTGTCATGGGTTTCCAGCCCGATGACATAGATAAAAATTATGAAAACATGAAAGATCGGTTGCTCGATGAATTAAAGAGGGTTTTCCGCCCTGAATTTTTAAACAGGGTCGATGATTTAATCGTCTTTAAAACCCTCTCCAAGGAGGACATTTCCCAGATCGTCAACCTGATGCTTGCTGAGCTGTCCTCGCGTATTGCCGATTATGGTCTGCAGTTGCATGTCTCGGAGGATGCCAAGGAGCTTTTGGCCAAGGAAGGGTATGAACCGGCCTATGGTGCCCGTCCCTTAAGAAGGGTTATCCAGAAGAGGCTGGAAGACGGAATATCCGAGGAGCTCCTGCGTGGAACATTTACTGCCGGGGATATTATTGGCGTGGAAAAAGAAAAGGAAAAAGAAAAGTTAGCCTTTATCAAAAAAGGTATCCAGGAGAAGAAATCTGCCGATGATATTCCCGAGGATTCCACTAGGGTAGTCCAAAAAGAACCGGCATCTTAAAAATACCGGTTTTGGGGCCCCGCAAGGGGCCTTTTTTTTTAACAGCGCTCCAGGCAGGAATAAAAATAAGGCGTAGCGAAATAGAGAACTTGCTTTATTATTCATTTGAAGGGGAGGGAAAAAATGGCCCTGACAGGACTTGACATTTTTAGACTTTTGCCTAAAACAAATTGTAAAAAATGTGGTTTTCCTACCTGCCTTGCTTTTGCCATGGCTCTTGCCAATGGTAAATCCTCCATTGATGCCTGCCCAACCATCTCGGCGGAGGCCAGGGAAACCTTGTCTTCCGCCTCGGAGCCCCCTATCCAATTGGTGGGGATTGGCAGCGGTGACAATATTACTGAGGTGGGGGATGAAACGGAGCTTTTCCGCCATGAGAAACGCTTCAATCACCCTACAGCCATTGCTGTTACTGTTAACGATTATGAGGATGTGGAGGCAAAGGTAGATAAAATAAACAAACTTTCTTTTGATCGGGTTGGCCAGCATTATGAAATAGATTTGATTGCCCTAGGCAATGCCTCCGGAGATGTGGCTGTTTTTCAGGCTGCTGCAGAAAAAGTGGCCGCCCGGACAGACAAAAACCTGATTTTAATTGCCGGCAATACCATAGCGATGGAAGCGGCCCTCAAGGTGTCCGCGGTACGGAAGCCGCTTCTCCACGCCGCCAACGAGGACAATTATGCGCAGATGATCGAGTTGGCTCAGGCCCACGGCTGCGCCTTGGTCGCCAGGGCCAATGGCCTGAAGGCCCTTGCCGCGTTGTCCGGCAAAATTGTTAGAACGGGTTTTCGCCAATTGGTACTCGATCCCGGCACGTCTGCCGGCAATCAGACCCTTGCCGATCTAACCCAGCTAAGGCGTCTTGCCATTCGGAAAAAATACCGTCCCTTTGCTTATCCTACCATTTCCTTTACGACAAAGGAGGATCCGGGTGAGGAGATGCTGGAGATCGTTTCAGGCATAACAAAATATGCAGATATTGTCGTGATCAAAACAGACAGGCCGGAATACATCCTGCCTATCCTCACCCTGCGGGAAAATATCTATGCCGATCCGCAGAAACCAGCTACTGTGGAACCCGGATTGTATATGGTGGGAGAAGCGGGCGAAGATGCACCCATCTACTGCACGACAAACTTTTCTCTTTCCTATTTCCTGATAGAGGGGGAGATAAGCGCTACGCGCATCCCCAGCTTTATTCTTGTTGTGGACACAAAGGGCACGTCCGTGCTGACGGCTTATGCCGACGATAAATTTACCGCGGAAAAAATTGCCCGGGCCATAGAGGATAGTGGGCTGAAACAAAAGGTAAAACACAGGGAGATCGTCATTCCGGGGGCGGTTGCCGTTCTCAGGGAGGGGCTTGAGGAAAAATCGGGTTGGAATGTTCTTGTAGGGCCGCGCGAGGCTTCCGGGCTGCAGAAATTTGCCAAAGCAACTTTTTCCCGCTAGGCGCAGGAAAGGTGGTAATATAATGGTTGTGGAGATTCATAGGGAAAAATATAGAAGCCGCGTCAGGGAGGTTACCCTGGGGGCAACCAGTGCCGAAGGCGGAACTCGCCGGCACATTATCAAGGTGGGAGGAGAAGCAAGTCTGCCCTTTCTTCATTTTGAGGGTGAGATTCCCCACCCTCCTGTTATCGCTATGGAAGTCTGGGACATTGTCCCTGAAGAATGGCCGGGCAGCCTGCGGGCTTATTATGAGGATGTTTTTGCTGATCCGGCTGCCTGGGCAAAAAAATGTGTCGAAGTTTATGGGGCCGATCTGATTGCTCTTCATTTTAAAGGTGCCGATCCGGACAGGGGGGATGCTACTGCCCAGCAATGTGCCGCCACGTTGCAAAAGGTTCTCCGGGCCGTGGAGGTACCACTCATTGTTACCGGTTGTGGCAAGGCAGAAATGGATAACCTGATTATTGGGGACCTTGCGGAATCCGCCGCCGGGGAAAACCTGCTTTTGGGAGTTGCCGAGGCGGATAATTACAAAACGATAGCCACGGCGTCGATGGCCTACGGGCATTCCCTGATTGCCCAATCCCCCATCGATATCAATATTGCCAAACAACTGAACATCCTCATCTCCGAGATAAGCCCGCCGTTGCTGGACCGCATCATCATGGATCCAACCATAGCCGCACTGGGCTATGGCATCGAGTACAGCTATTCTATTATGGAAAGGATTCGGCTCGGAGTTTTGGGCGGCGACAGGATGCTGGCCATGCCCTTGATCGGCAATGTGGGACATGAGGTCTGGAACAAGAAGGAGGCGGTCATTCCCGCGGCTGAAGAACCTTCCTGGGGCGATCAAGCTGAACGTTCCATGGCCTGGGAGGCGGCCACGGCCATGACACTACTTCATTCCGGGATGGATATGCTGATCATGCGGCATCCCCTTGCGGTCCGTCTGATCAAAAAAAGCATTGATGAGCTTATGGAAGGCTATAATTACAACTAGGGCTGTTTTGTATGGCCGGATATGGTTTCGAAACAAAAGGAGGTTTTTAGAGGAATATGATTATTATTGGCGAAAGGATAAACGGGGCTTTTCATGATATTGCCCGGGCGATTAGGGATCGGGATCCGGGGCCGGTACAAAAGTGGGCCAGGAAGCAGGAGGCTGCAGGTGCTGCCTATCTCGATCTCAATGTTGGCACCGCGGTTACAGATCGGGTCGGGGCCATGCAATGGCTAGTCGGGGTTGCCCAGGAGGCAAGCAAACTACCACTTTGTCTGGATTCCACTGATTACGATGCTATCGAAGCCGGCCTGGAGGTGTGCAAAGAACCGGCCATGATCAATTCTGTGCCGGCTGTACAAGAAAAAATGGACCGGGTTTTTACTATGGCCCAAAAATTTAAGGCTGAGATTATCGGACTGGCCATGAACGAGGAGGGCATCCCCGGCGATGCTGAAAGCCGTCTGGCCCTGGCCATGGAGCTGGTGGCCAACTGTGATGATAAAGGCATTTCCCCGGACAGGCTTTACCTCGATCCCATTGTCCTGCCCTGCAATGTGGGACAGGCACATGCGCCGGAAGTTTTTGAAACGCTCAGGCAGGTTAAGCTACTGTCCGATCCGCCTCCAAAAACCACGCTGGGTCTTAGCAACATTTCACAGGGGACAAAAAATCGCCAGTTGATCAACCGTACCTTTGCTGTTATGGCCATGGCCTCTGGGTTGGACTCTGCTATTGCCGATGTTTGTGATGGGGAGCTTTTAGAGGCAATTGCCACTGCCCGGGTCCTTCTCAATATGGATATTTATTGCGATTCTTTCATAGATGTTTTTAAGGGGATAGGGTGAGGGGGTGATCGCTTGGCTAAGCAATTCGTAAAGAATTTGAAGATCGGCAATCCTGTGCAATCACAGTTTGTCGTTGTTGATGTCCAGGAACTGGCCTTTTCCTCCCCATCGAGGGCAGGGGATTCTTTTTTGAAATTAATGCTGGGGGATGTCAGCGGGAGCATAAAGGGTATTATCTGGGATCGCTCCATGGTCACTGAACCCATCAGGCAGGATGATGTTCTCCTGGTTTCCGGGGAAGTGAAGGAGTATCAGGGGCCACAGATCATCATAAATTATTTCGAAAAGATTAAAAGGGAAAATATTAACCGAGCCCATTTCCAGCGGGTGGCTGCCAGGGAGCCTGTCGCCATGTGGGAGGACCTGCAGCAAAAGATACAAAGGCATGTCAAAAATAAATATCTTTTGGAGCTGCTTGGACAGTTGTTTGCCGACGAGATCATTTTGCAAAAGTTTTTGAGGGCACCGGCAGCAAAGCTAATCCATCATAATTATCTTGGAGGCCTCCTAGAGCATACACTGGAAGTAGTGGAGCTTTGTTTGAAGATTGCCCAACTATACCCGGGAAAAATTTCTGTTCCTCTGCTCGTGACAGGGGCTATTATTCATGATGTGGGTAAAATCGAGGAATATGATCAGGATAGCTTTACCTTTCAACAGACGGATAAGGGCCGCATGCTTGGCCATATTATCATTGGCCTGGGTATTTTACGGGAGAAGATCGGCAAAATTCCTTCATTTCCCGAGCATTTACAATTGGAGCTTGAACATATGCTCGTAAGTCACCACGGGGAAAGGGAATGGGGTTCCCCGGAAACTCCGAGAACGATAAACGCGTTTGCCCTCTTTCATGCCGATCTGGTCAGCGCCAGGCTTAGACAATTTTTGCAGGTCATGGGCACCAGCCAGGGGAAACCACCTTCGTGGACGAAATATAATCGCTACTTAGGAAGAAGTGTTTTCACCGGCTGGAAGGATGAGGGGGGCCCGGGAGATTGAAAAAATTCCAGGTCTGGCAGGAAAAAATTCTTCCTTAGCGAAATTATTTAATAAAAGGATTATAACTGTTGTTGTTGGGTGGAAATATATACATGGAAAGCAATTAATTGCAAAAGTGGTGAGAAAGGTGAAATTACGGAGGGGTTTAAATACAAAGGTAGTGCCTTTCGGGCAAACGGGGGGGTACTATTTTGAAAAAGGCAATTACTATTTACAGAGAAACGGGTTGGAAAAGGCTCTTCTTTTCTTTAGAAAGGCAACTGAGGTGGAGCCGGAAAATTCCCTTTACCATTATAATTTAGCCTGTCTGTTGAGCAGGATGAATCGTTTGGAGAAGGCCAACAAGATCTTTTCCCATATCGTCAACAAACTTGATCCATCATTGACTGGCTGCTATTTTTTGATGGCTATCAATTTTGGGCTAATGGATGAGGTAAATAAGGCCCCCCATCACCTTAACCTTTACCTGCAGGTTTCCCCTTTGGGTGAAATGGCGGAAGAGGCCGAGGATATTCTTTTTGCCCTAAGCGAAGAGGATAGGGAAACACTTCCCTCGGGGAAAAATGCCATGCCCGCCAATAGGGTTATCTGTGTAGAGGAAGAAAAAATGCTGCAGCGTTATCGGGATAACCAGGATATGCGTTATGTTCTGTGGCAAGCCCTCTACCAAAGAAATGAACAAGTGGCGGAAAAGGCCATCCGCCTCTACAGCCTATTGGGAAATGAAGGCGGCAAGGAAAATCTGCTTGAATTTGTCAGGAACCCCTGGATAAAGCAGAGGTTGCGCCTGAAAGCGCTCCTAGAGCTGAAAAACATGGGCATCAAAGGCCTGGTTTGTGTATTTATGGATGGTTCCCTCCACGATGTCGATCTCTCCTATTACCCCTTGCTGGCACCAAGGTGGCTGCAATCCTGGCAGGATGTTTTGGAATGTACCCTGAAAAATATGCGCCTAAGCCGTTGCTATAATGAGACATTCTATGAGGACGCCCAGGCTATCTGGATAGATTTTTTAAATAATTTTTATCCCCGCTATCCATTAATTCATAAGGTCGAGACCTGGTCAGCAGCGTTAGAGTACGCTCTTTCCAGGTACCATCTGCTCAGTCTGACGCAGAAGACCCTCGCCGGGCAGTATAAGGTATCTACCTCCAGTTTATCTGCAAAATATAAGGTGATCAATGAGGTGCTCAATATACAGCATCGCGCCTATCGCAATATGCTCAGATACCTTACCCAGAGGGAAAAGGAATAAGGGTTTACCCTTTTATTCATTCCAGCAATTCTTGTAGCAGTTTTCTCGTTTTTTCGGCTGGGAGCCCATTTCCTAAATAATTTTCCCCAATCCAGATCTCGAAATGCAGGTGTGCATTTGCCGTGGTTCCTTTCATGCCGTCGCTGGTGCCTGAGTTTCCAATGTTTCCAATAAAGTCCCCCGCCTTTACGGGATCCCCCTCCTGAAGATCTTCCGCCACACTACTCAGATGCGCATAAATTGTTTTTACATTACCCCTGTGTTGAATCCATACCTGTTGCCCCCTTAACTGATCCAAAATATCGGTTGGTGTATCGTCAAGTTCACTGCTTACCTGCAATATGTCACTTCTTTCCTGTTCGGCAAGTTCCGTATAATGGTGATCGATGCGGCAAATCGTTCCCTCACCCGCTGCATAGACCGGGTTACCATATTGGATAGGAACCCCGCAGGCTCCATCATAATAATCCAGGCCCTCATGGGTTCCGTTGCGGTATGTTCTTGGTGCCCCTGGAAGCTGTGAATCCCTGCTGGTTATCCTGGCACCGGGGATGGGGCTTTGCAAAAAACCCAGCAATTTGATGAGGGAATCATCGTCCTGCTGTGGGGTTTCATTTGGGGTTTTATTTTCTTCAACCCCCCCGCTTCCTTCATTCGTCACGGCTGATGACTGTTCGGGTTGCCCGGCATGGGCCCCCGGCATTTGTTCAGGTATATTTTCCTCCCCCGGGTCCCCCCCGCCGGAGTGATCCCCGGGATTTTCCTCCCCATATATATCCGGTGTTTCTTTTTCTTCTGCTGCAGGCAGGGGGGAGGATGTTGGTAACAATTTGGAAAAGAAAAAGACGAGGAGGCAAAGGGCAACGACTGCGAAAAGGTGACCATATCTGTTATTCCTAAACATTAAACAAACCCCCATAAATTTTTCTTGTTTTATTTTAACAGAATATGAATCAAAAACATAATTTTTTGTTGAAAATAATAAAAGATGGAGGAAGAAAGGGAAGTTTTGCCGAATGTATGATATTATTGAAAAATTGAATTTATGCAGTTGAATTATATTTCTATTAAGGCAATCATGTTGATACTATCAAATCATCTGTAGTATTGGATACACTATTTGAAAATGCTACCTAAGGGAGGAAGGGTTTATCTTGTTTCCCGACAACCTCTTATCAATCGAGGATCTTTCGGTGCCTGCCATGGAGGAGATATTCCAGCGGGCTGCTTTTTATAAGGCTGGGGATCGGGGAAAGATCTATAGTGCCTTAAAGGGCAAAAACATTGTGATAGCCTTTTGGGAACCAAGCACCAGAACAAGGGTTTCGTTTGAACTGGCTGTTCGCAGGCTGGGAGGCAGCGTGCTTGATCTTCGCCCAGACCATAATAGTGAAAAAAAAGGGGAGAGCCTGGAGGATACCTTGAAAACCTTGGAGGCCCTTGGGGCAGATGCCCTTATTTTTCGGCATGGCCAGCCCGGTTTATTTGGGAAGCTGGGGCAACTGATAGATATTCCCTTAATTAGTGGGGGTGAAGGCTGTTACCAGCATCCCACGCAGGCGCTATTAGATGTTTTTACCTTGATGGAGGAGGAAGTTGCCCTTTCCGGGTTGGAGGTGGTCATCGTTGGGGATATTTTGCACAGCAGGGTTGCCCGTTCACATTTTTATGCCCTGCCGGCCTTTGGCGCACGGATTACCCTTGCAGGGCCACCGGCATTTCTGTCCGCGGAACTGGCCTATCCCAATTTTGATTACACCTATTGTTTTGACGAGGCACTCCCGCGAAGCGATGTGCTTTACCTTCTGAGAATGCAAAGGGAGCGCCACCGGCACCTTTTCCCTGCTGCCAGTGCCTATGCGGCCCTCTATGGGTTAAATATAAAAAGGCTGGCGTCGCTGAAAAGGATTCCCTTTGTTATGCATCCCGGCCCGGTTAACCTGGGGATGGAGATGGATCTTGGGGCCCTGCACCTGCTGGAAAAAACCTACCCGGATAAAGTGCTCATTCATAAACAGATCCAAAATGGTGTCTATGTGCGCATGGCTGTACTAGATTTGCTAATCTCCGAAAGGGTGGTTTAAATGGAGCTGTTACTAAGAGGCGGGATTCTGCACGATCCGTTGGCGGGATGGTCGGGGCCTGCTGAAATATTAATACGGGGCAGGAGGATCGAGGCAATTTCCAGGTCCATCGGCAATGTAGATGTGCCTGCTCTTGATCTTGATGGAAAGATTATCCTTCCCGGCCTAATTGATATGCATGTTCATCTCCGCGAACCGGGGGGCGAGAGCCAGGAGACCATTGCCAGCGGTTGTGCGGCAGCAGTGGCCGGAGGTTTTACCTCCCTGGCCTGCATGCCCAATACGCTTCCCCCCGCTGATAACAAAACTGTTATTTCCTATATAAAGGAGCGTGCCCGCAGGGCCGATCTGGCCCGTGTTTATCCCATTGGGACTATTTCACAGGGTTCCCGGGGGGAAGAGCTGGCCAATATGTGGGAACTTGCGGAGGAAGGGGCCAGGGGCTTTTCCGATGATGGTTGGCCGGTTATGGATGGGGGCCTAATGCGGGGGGCCATGCAGGTTGCCATGTCTTTGGGGCTGCCGATCATTTCACATTGCGAGGATCTGACCATTGCCGATCAGGGGGTTGTCCACGCCGGCCCTGTCGGCTACCGCCTGGGATTGCCTGTCATTAGGCCTGCAGCCGAGGCGGCCATGGTGGCCAGGGATCTTTTGCTGCAGGAGGAAGTTGGTGGAAAACTACACCTGGCACATATCAGTTCGCGAAAAAGTGTGGCATTGCTTAAATGGGCTGCCGAAAGGGGAATTATGTTTACTGCCGAAGTTACTCCACATCATTTATTTCTAACTGAAGAGGCAGTGGAGGGCTTTTCCACAGATGCGAAGATGAATCCCCCCTTAAGGGGGGCGGCAGATCGAACAGCGCTTCAGCAGGCCCTATCCGATGGCCTCATTGGAGTAGTTGCCACTGATCATGCGCCCCACAGGCAGCTGGATAAAGAGAAAGATTTTCTGGGGGCGCCCTTTGGCGTTGTCGGCCTGGAAACCGCACTTCCCCTGATTCTTAGCCAGTTATTGTCCAAGGGGCGCATTTCCTGGGAACAGCTCGTCGGGTTTCTTTCCATCGCGCCATCCCGCATTCTAAATATTCCGGGGGGAACCCTGGTCCCGGGTGCGGAGGCAGACCTGGTTGTTATTGATCTGCAGCAGGAGCGCCGGGTGGAAAGAAACGATTTTTATTCCCAGGGGAAAAATACACCTTTTCAGGGTTGGACCCTGAAGGGGTACCCTGTACTAACTATGGTCAGTGGGGATATCAAGATGCTGGCCGGCAAGGTAAAGGGTTTTTCCCGGGATTTTAAAGAGACAGTGGATGCTGCCACTCACAGGGAGTCGATTTAGGGTGCTCTTATGCAAGGCTAAGGTGTTGCGGGTTGAAAAATTGGCGATCGATTGCTTTTCGTTGTTATTGGAAGAAAAAAACCTGGCAACAGGTTCCCTGCCCGGCCATTTTTTACATATCAGGGTTGGGGAGGGCCCTGCTCCCTTTCTGAGAAGGCCATTTAGTATTGCCGGGACCTCACCTGGGGAAGGGTTTCTACAGATTATTTTCCGGCTGCGGGGTGCCGGGACAAGGATTCTTAGCAGGGCTTGCCCGGGTGATATGCTGGATTGCCTGGGGCCTTTGGGCAATGGCTTTAGGCCCCGGGAAAACTGCAAAATATCGGTTTTGCTTGGTGGGGGAGTGGGGGTGGCGCCGTTGCTGTTTTTAGCGCGCCGACTAAAGGAAGTTCGGGAAAGGGTAGTACTCTATTATGGGGTTTCCCGGGGTTTGGAGAAAATCCCGGTGCAAAATTTTCTTCCTCCCGGGGTGGAAATTAATCTTGCTACTGAAGATGGATCGGGCGGTTTTGCGGGCCTTGTGACCGATCTGCATCGATCCCACCTACAAAGAGGGCTCAGACCTGAAGAGGTTTTTGCCTGCGGGCCCAGGCCCATGATGCAAAGGGTGGCGGGGATGTACCGGGATAAAAAAGTTGATATGCAGTTTTCATTCGAGGAAAGGATGGCCTGCGGTGTGGGGGCTTGCCATGGTTGCCCAATCGAGATAAAGGTTGGGGACAGTGATACGGTTTTTAAACGGGTTTGCCGGGATGGCCCGGTTTTTAATCCCTATGAGGTGGTGTGGTAGATGATCGATCTTGGCACCAGGCTGGGGCCCCTGAAACTTAAAACCCCCTTTATGGCTGCCTCCGGGACTTTTGGTTTTGGTGAGGAGTTCGCCTCCCTGATGGATCTCCGGGATCTCGGGGCCATCGTTATCAATGGACTTACTCTTATGCCCCGAAAGGGCAACCCACCCCCCCGCATTGTGGAAACCCCTGCCGGGATGTTAAATGCTATTGGACTGCAAAATCCCGGCCTAGATGTTTTTCTATCCAGGGAGCTGCCCCGTCTGCAAAAATCTCAGGTGAAGTTAATCGCCAATATTGCCGGCGACACGGAGGAAGAATATGTCATCCTGGCCCGGGAGCTTTGCACTGCCGGGGACGTTTTGATAGCTATTGAATTGAATGTTTCCTGTCCAAACGTGCAAAGGGGCGGCATTTTTTTTGGTACGACCCCGTCAACTCTTTCTTCGTTAGTGGAGAAAGTACGCCGGGTTTGTACATTGCCCCTTATCGTCAAGCTGACCCCTAATGTAACCGATATCACCGAGATTGCCCGCGCCGCTGAAGATGGCGGTGCCGATATCCTTTCCTTAGTGAATACTTTTCAGGGTATGGTCATAGATACCGTTTCCCGGCGCCCTTTTTTGGGTAACAAAATTGGGGGCCTTTCAGGTCCAGCCATGAGACCCCTAGCTGTGCGCCTTGTTTATGAGACATATGCCTCCGTGGAAATTCCCCTCATAGGCATGGGGGGCATTGAAGCGCTGGATGATGCCCTGCAATTTTTTATGGCCGGTGCAGCAGCGGTGGCTATTGGTTCCGCCAGCTTTTCCGATCCGCTGACGATCCTGCGGCTAACGGGGGAGCTGAAAAACTATCTACAAAGGATGAACCTTCCCTCCCTGGAAGGGATCATCGGGGTGGCTCATGGATGATACAATTGCAACAACGTTGAATGCACATTAAGGGGCCCAGGCTTGAAATAGCAGGAAAGGTGCGTGTTGAATTTGTCAAGGGAACAAAAAACAATAGAACAGTTGGCAGAAAAAATAATCGTGGCATTGGATGTAGACAATGAAGAAGATGCTTACATGTTGGCAAACCGCTTATCTCCTCCCATAACCTTTTTTAAAATTGGCTTGAAGCTCTTTGTTTCCTGTGGACCCAGGGTCATTAATGGTCTAAAAAAGATCGGCGTACGCATTTTTCTAGATTTAAAATTTCATGACATTCCCAATACAGTCGCCTCAACAGCAAAGGTAGCCGTTGAGCACGGCGTGGATATGTTCAATATTCATCTTAGCGGCGGGCGAGAAATGGCCCTGCGTACTGTTGAAACTGCTAAGAATATTTCCCTGAAATTGGGTGTCCCCTGTCCCCTCATTCTTGGTGTTACTGTTCTGACCTCCTTTAACCAGAAAATGCTGCAGGAGATGACAGGATCCCCCAGGGAACTTGAGGAGCATGTTTTCTATCTTGCCCATATGGCCAGGGAAACAGGGTTGGATGGTATCATTGCTTCCCCCCTGGAGGCAGCTGCTATTCGCCGGGAAATTGGTAATGACTTTGTTATCGTTACCCCGGGTGTGCGGCCTGCGTGGGCGGCCTCAGGGGATCAGCAGCGCATCATGACGCCGAGCCGCGCCCTTGAGAAAGGTGCCAGTTACCTGGTTATTGGGAGGCCAATCATCGAACATCCTTCTCCCAGGGAGGCCACGGAAAAAATTCTTGCCGAAATGGGTAGAAAATAGTATAATAAAAAAGCAGCATTTATTTTGAAAATAGTCACTATTATAGGAAACATTTCTGTGTATTATTTTTTTTTGGATAATATCTTCAGAATCTTTCCCGTTGACAGTTTTTTGGGGCAGAGATAAGAATAATCAGAAAGGGGGGGAACAAATTGAAGAGTATTAAGATTATTGGATGTGGCAATATTCTTGCCTTCGATGAAGGTGTCGGCATCCATATCGTGCGACGTCTGCGCCGGGAAATCCTGCCGGAATGGGTTGTAATCGAGGAACTTGGGAATCCGGGACAAATGTCTGCCCAATTGGTTGCCGGTACGGATAAACTAATTGTTATTGATGCTTATCTAGGGGAGTTTGGCCAGCAGGGATTTATCAGACGGCATTTTCCCCAGGATACAGATTTGGTAAATATATTTTCGCAAACCATCCACGCCCAACACCTATCTTCCATCTTTGAAATGAAGGAGGAGGCATTCCCCGGAAAAATCCCACAGGAAATAACTTTTTTTGGGGTGAAAATTGAGGAAAGAAATAAGTTCGGCGTGGGCCTCAGCTATGAGGTTTTTGCCTCCTTGCAAGGTGTAATAAATGCCATCCTGCAGGAATTGTATTGACGGGAAAATCGGCAGAATTTGACAGAGGGTTCTTTATTGGATATGATCACTGGCGCTAGAGAATTAGTAAAGGACGCGACATCTGATCATGAGACTCGGTATACATATGCCCCAGAAAGGCGGATTTGAAAAAAATGTTGAACGTGCTGCACAGATTGGCTGCCAAGCTGTGCAAATATTTGCCGGCAATCCCACCTCCTGGAGCTCCCCTCTACTTAACCCCGAAGAATTAGGGAAACGATCTGCCATATTGAAAACGAATAATATTGATCCTCTCGTCGTCCATGCCCCTTACCTTATCAACCTTTCTGCGATTAAAAAGGAATTTCACCAAAAATCCAGGAAATTGTTGAGAGAAACCATGGAGAGAGCTGCCTACCTGCAGGCATCATTTGTTGTACTCCATATGGGCAGTCACCGTGGTATGGATTTTGGGGAGGGCCTGGAGCTGTTTATAAAAACCCTAAAAGAAGAAAGCATCCACTGGCCGGAGGAAGTGCAGCTGCTGCTGGAAAACACTGCCGGGAGTGGCCACTCGCTGGGCGGATCCTTTGCCACTGTAGGCCATGTTTTGCAAAGGCTGGAAGGTGATCGATCGCTGGGTGTCTGCCTTGATACAGCCCATGCCTGGGCGGCCGGCTACAACCTATCAACTGCTGGGGGGGCGGAGGCATTACTGCAGGAGCTTGGGCGCCATATTGGGATGAAACATATTAAAGTTCTGCATGTTAATGATTCGGCTACTCCCTGCGGTTCCCACCGGGATCGGCATGCTCATCTGGGAAAGGGTTTGATCGGGGAGGAGGGATTTAAAACATTTTTGCGCCACCCCTGGCCCGATGAACTTCCTGCCATCCTGGAAACTCCGGAAAATGGAACGGATTGGGATATTACCAATTTGCGAAAGTTATCTCTATATCTTGGCGAAAAACAGGATTCTTTGTCTGCCGATCAGGGGGATTAAGATTATGACCAGTGGAAAAACGCTTTTTATCTGCCGGGAATGTGGCTATGAGGCTTACAAGTGGATGGGGCGTTGCCCTTCCTGCCGGGGCTGGCAAACTTTTCAAGAGGAACGTGTTTTGAAAAAAGCACCCAGGGGTGCTTTTTCGTTAGAGGGCGGGGGAGAGTTGCAGTTGTTGGGTGAGATTGTCCCATTGGAGAAAGAGCGCTTTCTGACGGGTATCGGTGAGTTTGATCGTGTTCTAGGCGGGGGTGCGGTAGCGGGTTCGACTATTCTCGTCGGTGGCGATCCCGGTATTGGCAAATCAACCCTGCTTTTACAGGTGGCCCTACGGCTGGCCGATTCCGGGAACAAGGTCATCTATGTAACAGGAGAGGAATCGCTGCAGCAGGTGAAAATGCGTGCAGCCAGGCTATGCCCCGGTCGGAAAGGGCCCTTGTTGGTGCTGGCCGAAACCGAATACAAGGCTATCGAAAAACAGATCCTGCAAAAAATGCCCCATCTGGTCATCCTGGATTCCATTCAGACGATCATGAAAAGTGAACTGGGAACAGTTCCGGGAAGCGTGGTACAGGTGCGGGAGGTTACTGCCTCCCTTGTGCAGATGGCCAAAGGCTGCCAGTTCACCTTTTTTATTGTGGGACATGTAACCAAGGAGGGAACGATAGCCGGTCCACGGCTGCTCGAGCATATGGTCGATTGTGTTCTTTACCTCGAGGGGGAACGTTATCAAAATTTCCGTATCCTCAGGGGAATAAAAAACCGCTTCGGTTCGACGAATGAGATCGGTATTTTTACCATGGAGTCGCGGGGGCTCACGGAGGTGGACAACCCTTCTGCCCTGTTCCTGGAACAGCGGCCCAGGGATACAGCCGGCTCTGTCGTTGTGCCCTTTATGGAGGGCACGAGGCCTTTACTGGTCGAGATCCAGGCCCTGGTGACGCCATCCTATTATGGGGGAAACCCACGCCGGGTTTTTACCGGACTCGATTATAACAGGGTGGCATTGATTATTGCCGTCCTGGAAAAAAGGCTTGGCCTGCAACTCTATAATGGCGATATTTTTGCCAATGCCGTAGGCGGGGTCAAGGTAACGGAGCCGGCCGCGGATCTTGGGGTGGCACTCAGTATCTCCTCCAGTTTCCGGGATAGGCCTGTTTTACCCAATACCCTAGCCATAGGGGAGATTGGGCTTACCGGAGAGGTGCGCCCTGTCAGCAGGCTGGAGGAGCGCCTTCGGGAAGGAATAAAAATGGGTTTCAGGCGCTGTCTTGTACCCAATGGAAACCTTAGTAGCAGTTTTGAGGATAATATTGGCGATTTGGGCGGAAATATTGAAATTTCCGGTGTTTCCACTGTTGCCGAGGCTTTGGATCTTGTCCTTGGTTAAAGAAAGTGTGCCATAATTGACATTTGCCAACAAGCCCTTTTTTATAAAAGGTGAAAATATCCCAGTGCGCTAAGTTTGTCATATTCCTTATGGTAGATATTTTCGAGATCAATGTTTAGAAGGTGGCAAAGGGCGGCGAGGTAAAAGAGGTTATTGCCAATTTCTTCTTGAATTGTTTCCCGGCAGTTTTCACACAGATCGCCATCCAGGTGGGGATCCATGTATTTACGGCAATCTTCCAGGGTAACACCCGGCGGGATTTCCTGTTTATAGGCATGGATAGAAATACATCCGCAGCCGGTCACGGTTTTGCTGATAGCCCTGTTTACCCGGGCTACAGATTCCTGGTGCTTGGAAAGCGTATCAAGAATGCTGCGATGCCTGAGGAGCAGCTCCGAAACCTTATCCTGAAAAAGACAGACGACTTCCTTATTCCTGATAACCATATTTTTCAGCACCTCTTTTCTAAAGTAGCAAACTTATTATACTTGTTTTTTTTTAACGTTGTCAACTTTCAGGTAAGTAATCTGCAGGGATCGCGAAAAGATCCCTATTTTGAAAATTTGCTAAATTTATCTAAAACTATTTTATGGGTGGTTTTATGGCTTGTTCTTGCGTAAACGCCGCAAATGCGCCACTTTATTGCTCTATCAGCGGTGTTGACATTCTGTTCTGCATGTGATAAAATTCAAATTTTATTTTGTTTGACAAGTAGCACGATCTGTGCTAAAATAGTACAACCATATGCCCCCTAAGATTTAAGGAGGACGTTGTTAAATGTTTAACATTGGAGATAAGGTTGTTTATCCTATGCACGGTGCCGGGGTAATTGAATCAATCGAAGAGAAAGAAATACTGGGCGATCGGAAAAAGTATTATGTTATGAATATGCCGGTGGGTGACATTAAGGTAATGATCCCCCTGGACAATGTAGAAAGAATTGGTTTGCGTGATGTGATTGGCAAGGGAGCCCTAGAGGAAGTGTTCGAAATCCTTGAAAACATGGAGGAAATTACTAATCCAAATTGGAATCGGCGCTACAGGGCCAATATGGACAAAATTAAAAGCGGGAATATTTTTAAGGTGGCCGAAGTTGTGCGGACCCTTCTTTTGCGTGAGAGGAGAAAAGGCCTTTCCTCGGGTGAAAGGAAAATGTTGGAAAGCGCCAAGCAGATCTTAATGAGCGAATTGTTGATGGTCAAGGGCATAGATAGAAATGAAATCGTTTCTTATCTGGAGAGACTTTTTAATCACCAAAATGACGAAGACAGCGCCGATGGTGAAACAAATTAAACGGGAAAATTTCTTGTTTGCACAATTTTTGTTGTCTAGAAAGACATCGCAGAGATGTCTTTTTTGTTACAAACAAATTACCCGGGCGGCCTTTAGGGTTTTTATTATAGGGGAGGGGTATATTTTTTCTTGTAACAGGGCAAAAATATAGGTTATAATATAGTAAAAAAAGCAGTATGGCATAAATATAGGCCGGAAAGGGGGTGAAAGAATGTTAAGGACTGTTATTCGTTTTTTTCTGACGATAATTGGTTTTATTTGTGGCTTTGAACTTTTTAGGGTTGCTGTTTCCTCGCCTATTATTGCCACAGGATTTCCTTTTCTCCTTCCCTCGGGGATCTGGTTTTCCGCCTTGGGAGGAACCATTTTTGGACTTATCTTTTATTTTATTACGCCCACAGTAGCTGATAGTTTTTCGAAGTTTGCTACCTGGTCGGATGGCAAGCTGAAAACGATCCCCACAAGGGATATTGTTTTGGGGGTTTGCGGTTTACTTATCGCCCTTTTAATCGGGGTTCTACTGAATTTCCCACTAGGGAGAATTCCCTGGGTTGGCCCTTACCTTTCCCCGCTGGTGACCCTGCTTCTGGCCTACCTGGGCGTGACCTTTATCCTTAATCGCAAGGATGAGTTTTCATTCCTGACCAACCACTTTATGAAACGATCCGTCATGCATGTAGGAAGGAGGGCCGGATCGGGAAAGGTACTCGATACCAGTGTTATTATCGATGGGCGCATCCTCGATATCAGCAAGACCGGCTTTCTGGAAGGAGAGATCCTCGTTCCCGGTTTCATCCTGGAGGAGCTGAGGCATATTGCTGATTCCCCCGATCTTCTCAAAAGGAACCGTGGCCGGCGCGGGTTGGATATCCTCAACAAAATGCAAAAAGAGCTGGACATTAAGATAAGCATTATTAACAAGGATTATGATGAAATTGTCGAGGTCGATAGTAAACTAGTCAAGCTGGCCCAGGACGATGGTTATGCTATCCTCACCAACGATTTTAACCTGAACAAGGTCTGCGAATTGCAGGGTGTCAGCGTGCTGAACATCAATGAGTTGGCCAACGCGGTCAAGCCGGTAGTTCTTCCCGGGGAGGAAATGCAGGCCCATATCATCAAGGACGGCAAGGAAATCGGCCAGGGTGTGGCTTATCTTGATGATGGAACAATGATCGTTGTGGAAGGTGGAAGGCGCTTTATTGGTGATACTATCGAAGTATTGGTTACCAGCGTTCTACAGACGGCGGCCGGCCGCATGATCTTCGCCAAGCCTAAGCTGGCCTATACCGAAAAGATCACTACTTAACTGTTAAAACCAGGTTCACAGAAAAAGTTTTTGCGTAATAGGGGGTATTTTATGGCCGATCCGGTGGTGATAGTACCCGCGGCGGGGCAGGGAAAACGCATGGGAGGGGATGCTAATAAGCCCTATCTTTTGTTAGGCAAAAGGCCGGTACTCGCCCATACCCTTGAGGTGTTTACGGATCTGGGCCTTTTTTCCCGCATTATTCCGGTTATTGCCCCCGGGGAGGAAGAATATTTCAGGGACCTGATTTTACTACCGTATTTTAGCGAAGTAAAGGAACTGTTTTTTCCTGTTACGGGCGGCAGGACAAGGCAGGATTCGGTTTTTAATGCACTTACTTTTCTTCGTGGCAAGGGTATCACGGGCGAGACGATTATCTGTATCCATGATGGCGCACGTCCATTGGTTTCCGGTTCGCTTGTCCGAAGTGCCCTGCTTGCCGCCGGGGAGCTGGGCGCAGCACTTGTCGGGGTGGCACCCAAGGATACTGTCAAAAGGATTGACGAAGCAGGGTTTGTGCAGGATACGCCGCCCCGGGAACATTTGCTGCTGGCACAGACACCCCAATGTTTTCGTTTCTCCATAATTTGGGGGGCCCATCTTAAGGCCCGGGGAGATGGTTTTGCGGGCAGCGATGATGCTGTTCTTGTGGAGAGGATGGGCATGCCTGTTAAAGTTGTTCCGGGTGATTACAGCAATATCAAGCTGACCACCCCGCATGATCTGGAAATTGCCCGGGTCCTTTATCCATTCTGATAAGGAAACCTGTGGGGGGCGTGTTTACACGGTGCTGGACTACAGAATTGGTATCGGCTATGATGTTCATCCCCTGGCTAAGGGTTTACCGCTCATTCTCGGTGGGGTCAGGATTCCCTTTTCCTATGGACTGGCAGGGTATTCCGATGCTGACGTGCTTGTTCATGCCATCATAGATGCCCTTTTGGGCGCGGCAGCCCTAGGGGATATTGGTAGGCACTTTCCTGCTGGGGATCCCCGTTTTAAGGGGATTTCCAGCCTTTTACTTCTTAAAGAGACGCTTGCTTTGCTTAGGGGGGCCGGTTATACTGTTGGCAATGTAGACAGCGTGATCGTGGCCGAAAGGCCTCGTTTTTCCATGTACATAGATGAAATGCGCCAGAATATCGCCGGAGCCCTCCATGTGCCCAGGGAGGCTATTTCCATCAAGGCCACCACGACGGAAAGGCTTGGCTTTACCGGCAGGGGAGAGGGGATTGCCGCTCAGGCGATCACTATATTGCAAAATAGTGGGGGGATAAAAATTGATCAGGCTCTATAATACACTCAGTAGAAAAAAGGACCCTTTGCAACCTGTGCAGGAGGGGAAAATCGGCATTTATGCCTGCGGGCCCACCGTCTATGATTATTTTCATATCGGTAACGCCCGGGTTTTTCTTGTTTTCGATGTACTCAGGCGTTATCTCCAATACCGTGGTTTTGAGGTTACCTTTGTGCAGAATTTTACCGATGTGGATGATAAAATGATCCGGAGGGCAGCTGAGCAGGGGGTTTCCGTAAGCGAGCTGGCGGACAGGTTTATCCAGGCTTACGAGGAGGATACAAAGGCCCTGGGGATATGGCCGGCTGATCATCATCCCCGGGCAACCGAACATATTCCCCAGATCATCGCACTGATAGAAAAACTGATGGAAAAAGGACTAGCCTACGAACTCGATGGTGATATTTATTACCATATTGATTCTTTTGCCTCTTACGGAAAACTTTCCTATCAAAATTTGGATGAATTATCGCTGGGGGCTAGGGTGGAGATCGACGAGCGAAAACGTCATCCCATGGATTTTGCCGTTTGGAAAAAAGCGAAGCCTG
The DNA here is from genome assembly GCA_012839215.1 of Bacillota bacterium. GTDB lineage: Bacteria > Bacillota > Dethiobacteria > DTU022 > UBA8154 > DUNV01. The sequence goes on along the minus strand of DUNV01000061.1, from coordinate 15,727 downwards.
GTGAGCCCTCCTGGGAAAGTCCCTGGGGCAGGGGGCGCCCGGGATGGCATATTGAATGTTCGGCGATGTCCATGGCCTACCTGGGTGATACACTGGATATCCACGGGGGCGGGCAGGACCTTATTTTTCCCCACCATGAAAATGAAATTGCCCAAAGCGAGGGCGCCACAGGCAAACCTTTTGCCCGGCATTGGCTCCACTTGGGCTACCTGAATATTGATGAAGAAAAAATGTCTAAAAGCCTGGGCAATGTTCTAACGGTGCGGAAGCTGGTGAAGGAAGTTGATCCGATGATCCTGCGTTACTTTATGCTTTCCTCTCACTACCGCAGTCCTATCAACTTTTCCCGGGAACATCTCGATCAGGCCGGGAGGGCACTAGAAAGACTTACCACCCTCCTTTATAAGTTGCAGGAGCGTCTGGAAAAGGTACCCGAAGGTGATCTGCGCGATGAAGAGCAGGAGTTGCTGGATTTTTTGGGGGCCAGCAGGGAACGCTTTATCGAAGTGATGGATGATGATTTTAATACCGCTGAAGGAATAGCCGTGCTTTTTGAACTGGCCAGAAAGACCAATGTTTATCTTGATCGCTTTGCGGAGCAAAAACGCAATGTTTTACAACCCATACTAGCCTTTTACCAGGAAGTTGATAAAATATTTGGCTTTCTTACCGAAGGGCTGGAAACTGTCTCCGATCTCGATCAAGAAATAGAAGAATTGATCAACACCAGGGAAAAAGCCAGGCGTGAGAAAAACTGGGAACTTGCTGATGCCATCCGCGATCAGCTAAGGGAAAAAAATATCCTTCTCGAAGATACGCCACAAGGTGTTCGCTGGAAAGTCTATGGCGGGGAGAAGTGAAAATGGCATGAATCTTATGAGCGTAGGGGATGGCAAGGTGGTTTTAATTGCCGGTGGAGGGAAAATATACACCGATATCGCCGCAAAGTTTGTTAAATCAGAACGATCCCTAGATGAAATAATCGCCTCTCCCTATGATAAAAGATTGGTTTACAACATTATCAACAGCGGGCACAAGGCAGCTGTGGAGTTTGACTATTTTATTTTCGGCGTGGAGGGCTATTCCCGGGTTACTGAAACACAGCTGGTCAGGAAAAGAATTGCCTCATATATTATTAAATCCGGCCGGACTGACAAAAAAGGCAAACGTTCTTTTGATATGGTCCTGCCCAAAGGTATTAGGGGCCTGTCATTGAATTTTGAAATTCCTATTGACAGGCTCCGGGCCAAGGATGGAACACCTCTGGGTAACCTTTTAAAGGATCTTCAACCGCCGGATGTGGATTTACAGGTCGAGGCGGATCTAATTTTAAGGCTTATCGAGGCATGGTATGCCCGTGGTGTAGAGAAAAGTATACCTGAAGAGGACCTGCGCTATCTTAAACCGCAGGCAACCGAATTTAAGGGCCTTATTGGTATGAATGCACATGCACTGATGGATTGGTTTGCGATCAGGTGCTGCAAAAATGCACAGGCGGAAATAAGGGATATGGCCAACAAGATGTTGGCCTTGTGCAAAGAGGCCGCCCCCGATCTTTTCGCCCAGGCGGGCCCCAATTGCCGGGTTTTGGGCTATTGTCCGGAAAACGATTTTCAGCACAAGGATTGTCGGGGAAGGGTGCCCACCAGGAATGAAGCCCTGGAAATTTTAAAAAGAAATTATTAGCGTTCCAACTGCATAAACTTACTTTGCCGGGTATTATATTTTTCAAAAAGGAAAACTGGTGAGGAAAAAAAACGGGATAAAAAAAGAAGAATCTGATTTAATCTTCGGGCGTCACCCCGTGCTGGAATCATTGAAGGGGTTTTTACCTGTCCGGGAAATAAGCCTTCAAGAGGGGATCGATGGGGGTATTATCAGGCGGATCAAAAAACTTGCCGCGGAAAAGGGGATCCCCGTCAGGCAGGTGCCCCGTGCCATACTGGAACAAAAGGCCCCGGGGGAAAAGCACCAGGGAATTGTTGCCTCCTTGGTCCCTTATCAATACCTTACATCAGGGGAATTGCTACAGCGGGCACGCCATGGGGGCGGGCTACCCTTTCTGCTCATGTTGGATCATCTGCAGGATCCCTATAATTTCGGTTCACTGCTCAGGACGGCAGCCCTGACCGGCGCAGGGGGAGCAATCATCCCCCGGGACAGGGCCTGCGGGGTGACCCCGGCTGTCTTTAAAGGTTCTGCAGGTGCTCTGGCGCATGTACCGGTTGCCCGAACGGTCAACCTGGCTAGGGATGTTGACTTTTTCAAAAAGGAAGGGCTATGGATCATGGGAGCGGACATGGATGGAGATCTGCCCTTCTTTAAGGCTGACTTTCGACTCCCCCTCGTACTTGTTATCGGTGGCGAGGGCAAAGGTCTGTCCCGATTATTGAGGGATAAATGTGATTTTTTGCTGCGCATTCCCATGGGGCAGGCGGTTTCCTCCCTAAATGCTGCTGTGGCCGCGGGTATTATTATGTATGAAATTTTCCGGCAGCGGGGACCTGGGGGTTGATTACTGTAGGAGAATAAAAATGTCCTTGCTTCTTGTAGATGGGTATAACATTATTAACAACTGGCCTGATCTGGAGGTTTTATGCCAGGAGAACCTGGACGCTGCTAGGGCCAAGCTGGCTGATATCCTTGATGAATTTGTACCCCTGCTTTGGGAAAAAATCATTATCGTTTATGATGCCTATCAGGTCAAAGGGAAAGCCCATTCCCATTTGGAAGGAAAAAACATCAAGGTAGTTTTTACTGCCGAGGGGCAGACGGCCGATTCCTTTATAGAGCGATTGGTGTCCGATTTGCGGGAGTTGGGGGAAGAAGTAGAGGTTGCCTCCTCTGATCATCTCGAACAAAATCTTGTTCTTTGGAAAGGAGGGCGCAGGATCTCCTCCAGGGAACTGCGAGAGCTCCTGGAGGATTACCGGGTGGATCTGAGAAAACATTTTGACTTGCCGCCACCAAGGGAATCCCTGGACGAAAGGCTTTCCCATCGGACGAGAACATTTCTGGAAAAATGGCGTCGCCGGTAGGCTCTACCTGGGGACTTTTCGGCTTTAAACCATGGCCAAACATTGCCGCAAGAAAGGCTTGACGCTACTTGGGGCATAAGATATAATAGCGAAGTAGGAGTTCTCCCAATATAGCAACGGAGGCGATGTTAGTGGGCTTGACGGCACAAGGGTTGGGGGAGGAAAATAGTGCATGCGCGGAACTAAATTTTCTTAGGACTGAAGAATACGAACAAAAAACAGATGAAGAAGTTGCCGGGGAAGCCAAGGAAGGAAACGACATCGCTCTGGAGTATCTCATTAACAAATATCGGAATTTTGTCAAGGCCAAGGCACGCTCCTATTTTTTAATCGGCGCAGACAGGGAAGATATTATTCAAGAGGGAATGATCGGCCTCTACAAGGCGATCCGCGATTTCAGGGGTGACAAGCTTTCCTCATTCAGGGCCTTTGCTGAACTTTGCATTACACGGCAGATTATCACGGCGATAAAAACGGCGACCAGGCAAAAACATATCCCTCTTAACTCCTATGTTTCCTTGAATAAGCCCATTTATGACGAAGACTCCGATCGCACCCTTTTGGATATCCTTTCCGGGACCAAGGTGACGGATCCGGAAGAGCTGATGATTAACCGTGAGGAATATTTCGATATCGAATTTAAAATGGGAGAAATTTTGAGCGACCTGGAATGGCGCGTTTTAATGCTTTACCTCGAGGGTAAATCTTATCAGGAAATTTCCACGGAATTGCGAAGACATGTCAAATCTATCGATAACGCGCTGCAAAGGGTAAAGCGTAAACTTGAACGTTATCTGGAGATCAGGCGGGTGTAGCTCAGTGGCAGAGCCCTGGCTTCCCAAGCCAGTCGTGTGGGTTCGATTCCCATCACCCGCTCCAAAAATAATGAGAAAACCCTCATGATACACGGGGGTTTTTTTCTTTTAAAAATATGTTTTTTCGGCTAAAAGAAGGGAGCATAGCAGATGGAAAACTACATGAAACCAGCAGGGTTGCCGGTGTTGGAGGAAAAGATGACCTGCCGCATGTTGCTGCACGACAGGTGTTCCTATTATGGTGCAAAACCTTTCCTTTACGATCCTATGGTAAAAAGAGGATATTCCTATGATGAATTTTTGGAGAAGGTCAACGGGGTGAGCAATCTGCTTTGGAACCAGGGTATCAGACCGGGGGATAAGGTGACAATTTTTATGTCAAACAGCCCTGAATATCTGTGGTCCTACTTTGGCATTATTCAACTGGGTGCGGTGATCATTCCCTTGAATATCAACCTAAAAACTGAGGAGATCGGTTATATTTTGCGCAATTCGGATAGCGTGGCCCTGTTTGCCTCAGAGGATTGCCTGCAGCAGGCAGAGCAAGTGTTGCTGGCGGAAAAGCTCGACATTATTTTACTAGCCTGGGATTTGCCGCAAGGATTTTCACCCAAAATGGGCACCGGGAAGCTGATCAGTCCCCGCCCCCTCCTGGCGCGGGAGAAAACAGAACTTCGGCAGGAGATATTAGATGTCCCCCTGGCACCTGACGATGTGGCACAGATTATGTATACCTCCGGGACGACTGGTAGGCCCAAAGGGGCCATGCTCACACACCATAATATGATCATTGACGCTCACTGGATCGTGGCCCGCATGGGGTTGAAGGAAGCGGACCGCGCCATGTGTGTTATGCCCCTTTTCCATATTAACGGGCAGATCGTCACAGTTATGACACCACTCTATCACGGTGGGAGCATTGTGCTGCCTAGGAGATTTAGCGTAAGAAACTTTTTCAAACATATCGGCGATTACGGAGTAACATATACAGGGACCGTGGCCACAATGCTTTCCATGTTGCTAAACAAAAGGACAGCAGAGGATAGGCCGGAGGACAGCCACTTGAAGATTGTTTTTTGTGGTTCAGCCCCTGTCCCCCGGGAGGTGCAAATAAAGTTTGAAACCACTTTTCAAGTGCCGGTCATCGAGGGATACGGGATGACAGAAACGACCTGCCGTTCTACATTTAACCTTTTGCCGCCGCCGGGAAAGGCAGTTTATGGTCAAGACGACGGCTATAGAAAGATTGGTTCGGTGGGTTTGCCCCTGGGAAATGAAATGCGGGTGGTAGATGAAACAGGAAAATTTCTCGGCCCCAACGAGCGGGGAGAGATAATCGTCCGCGGTGAAAATGTTATGAAGGGGTATTATAAAAATCCCGGGGCCACCGAGGCTGCCTTTGTGGATGGATGGTTTTATACGGGAGATATTGGCTATTTTGATGAGGATGGTTATTTCTTTATCGTCGATCGTAAAACCGATATGATCATTAGAGGCGGTGAGAATATCTACCCCAGGGAGATAGAGGAAGTCCTTTATCGCCACAAGGCGGTAAAGGACGCGGCATGTCTAGGTATTCCCGATGAACTCTATGGCGAGGAGGTTGCTGCCTTCGTCGCCCTGAAGGATGGCGAACAAAGCTCGGTAGAAGAACTGATTGCCCTTTGCCGGCAACACCTTGCTGCCTTCAAATGCCCGAAAAGCATTAAAATCTTGGATGAAATTCCCAAAAGCTCCTCCGGAAAACTGTTACGCAGAATGTTGAGAGAAACATAGATAAAACAAAGGTTTCAAACCAAGATTCTGCCGCATAAAGGATCTAATTGCCGGCGGGGTAGGAGGAAAAATGTCCATTCGGAACCTTATTAGTACTATTCAAGGCAGTAAAGAGCTGAGGAAACAAGTTGCTACCATTATTGAAAAGGCAGAGGTGCCTCCCCGGTATGGCAAGCTAAGTAGTAAATTGCCTGCTGCCCTGCAGCAGTATCTGCGCAGGAAGCAGATATATCTTTACAGCCATCAGGCCGAAGTGATCGAAAAGGTGCGTTCCGGGAGCAACGTGGCTCTGGTTACCTCCACTGCTTCCGGCAAAACCCTTGCTTTCACCATACCTATATTCGAACAGCTTCTGAAAGTTCCTAACTCTTCTGCCTTGATCCTTTATCCCATGAAGGCGCTTTCCTACGATCAGCTCAAGGAGATCAGGGAGTTAGAGAAGGAAACATCTACCCAGCTGGGGGCCGCCGTTTATGATGGCGATACGCCTAAGGAAAGGCGCAGGTCCATACGGGAAAATTCACGTCTCATTCTCAGCAATCCCCATGCCTTGCATTATTATCTAGCATGGCATAGGCTGTGGAAGGGCTTTTTCCGCAAGTTGCGTCTTGTTGTTATTGATGAGGCACATTGGTACCGAGGGATATTTGGTACCAATGTGGCTTTTTTGTTGCGCCGCTTGCGCCGGATCCTGGAATATTATGGGGGCGATCCGCAATTTATTATTTCCTCGGCTACTATGGCCGATCCCCTGGAGCACGCCGCGCTATTAACCGGTAAAGATTTTGAATTGGTTAACAGGGATGGCAGTTCCCGGGGGAAAAAAACGTACCTCTTTTGGGATACCTCGCGAAAGCCTGATCATTCCCAGCATCTACAAACGGCGGAGCTGACCGCCGCCAGCGTGCAACATGGTCTGCAGACCCTTTGTTTCTCCGTTAGTAGGAAGATGGCTGAATTGACGGCGGCCTGGGCCAACAAGCTGGTTACGGACCGCGAGATTGTTCCCTACCGGGCGGGTTATCTTCCCGAGGATAGAAGAAAGCTGGAAAAGAAATTTAAAGAAAAACAAATTGCCGGTATTATCTCCACGAATGCCCTAGAACTGGGTATCAATATAGGCGGGTTGGATGTGGTGGTACTCGGGGGCTACCCAGGGACTATCTCCTCCTTTCATCAGCGGGCGGGTCGTGCTGGACGCCTCGGACAGGAAAGCCTGGTTGTGCAAATCCTTTTTGATAACCCCCTCGATACCTATCTTCAGGCCAACCCCCACTACCTTTTTGAAGAACCTAGTGAACAGGCCATTATTTCCTTGGAGAACAGGCAGATTCTCAAAAATCATATCATGTGCGCCGCCGAGGAGCTTCCCCTGGTGAAAGAGGATGCAGGGTGGTTTGGGGGGGAATATGAGCGTATGGTGGGTGAACTCATTAGGGAAAAGGCCATCCGCCCCTTCCAGAGCCACCAGCAGGCTAGACGGCCATCTGCCTCCACAAAAAGTTATCGCTATAACGGAAGTGGTTCTTTTTTTAAGGTTAGTCTCAGCGATATTGAGGGGAGCAGCTATAGGCTAATCTGTGATGGGCAGGTTCTTGAGGAGCTGAGCAGAAGGCAGGCTTACAGCGAGGCCCACCCCGGGGCCATCTTCCTTCACCGGGCTGAATCCTACCAAGTTGTTGATTTTGATGAGGGTTTCCACAGAATTAAGCTAAAACCATTTGATAAGGATACCTACACGACACCACTCAGGGAAACCAGGGTAAAGATTGATGAAGTCCTGGGGACCAGAATGGTTGCCGGCTACGATTTGCACTATGGCAGGGTTACGGTCGACGAAGAAGTTTACGGTTATAACCTGCGTTCCTTCAGTAAAACGCTGGCAAAAAACACCCTGGAAAGACCACTTTCTCTTCAATATACCACGGAAGGAATCTGGATAAATTTTAGTAAATTAGCAGTTAATGATCCTGCCGGTGGGCTACATGCGGTAGAGCACCTGCTCATTGGCGTTGCACCCCTGCTGGCTATGTGTGACCGTTGGGATCTGGGTGGAGTTTGCACGGCCTCCCGCCAGCTATTTCTTTATGATGCTTTTCCTGAGGGGATAGGTATTTCTCGGCGTCTTTACCAAAATTATGAGGTCCTTACCGCCAAAGCCCTGGAGGTTATCAGGGAGTGCCCATGCCAGGATGGGTGCCCCAAGTGTATTATTTCCCCCAAATGCGGCAACAACAATGAGCCCCTCCATAAAGACAGCGCACGGGCCGTGCTGGAAAGCCTTACCAGGTAAACCAATGGGATACCTTTTTCTAACGGAAACCTCATAAACAAAATTTTTTGCTGGTGGAATGGGATTTGCTTTCCCGAAGGCTAACCCGGCCTGCTTACGGTTATAATAACTATTAAAGCTAATAAGTTACCGTAAAATAACAGGAAGGGGATGTTTTTTTTGAAAGCTGTCATCATGGCCGGGGGAGAGGGTGCCAGGTTGCGCCCGCTGACTTGTGATCGACCCAAGCCGATGGTACCTCTTATGGATCGCCCCATCATGGAGTATATCATTGAACTTTTGGTAGAGCATGGGATCAGGGAACAGGCAGTAACACTCCAATATCTTCCCGAGCAAATCGGGGATTACTTTGGGGATGGCCTCTCCCATGGAGTTTCTCTCCATTATTTTTTAGAGGACGAACCCCTGGGCACGGCTGGCAGCGTTAAAAATGCATCCTCTTTTTTGGACGAAACGTTTTTGGTGATTAGCGGAGATTGCCTAACAGATATAAATCTCGGCGAGGCCATCGCCTTTCACCGCCAAAAAGGGGCTTTTGTAACCATCGTGCTTACCCCCCAGGATAATCCACTGGAATATGGGGTGGTCATGGTCAATGAAGAAGGAAAGATTATCAGGTTTTTGGAAAAACCCAGCTGGGGCGAGGTTTTCAGCGATACGGTAAACACAGGAATATATATCATTGAGCCGGAAGTGCTGGACTACATACCGCCGGGGAAAAAATTCGATTTTAGCAAAGATCTATTCCCCTTGCTCCTCAAAGAAGGAAAGGCCCTTTATGGATGTTCCCTGGAGGGGTACTGGTGTGATATAGGCAACCTGGAGCAGTATCGTCAGACCAATTATGATGTCCTTGGCAAAAAGGTTAAGGTAAATCTGCATGCCTGGGAAAAAAAACCGGGCTTATGGATTGCTGATGATGTCCAGCTCGATCCAACAGCAAGTCTTGTTTCCCCCCTCTATATAGGGAAGGGATGCTACATTGGCCCGAATGTGTATTTGGGTGGTTATACGGCTATTGGTTCCCATAGCCGTCTGGCTGATAAAGCCTCAATTAAGCGGGGTATTACCTGGTCGCAGGTGAGCATCGGGGAAGGGGCAGTGGTGCGTGGCGGCATGCTCGCCGGAGGTGCCAGGCTGGGCAAGGGGGCAATGATCTATGAGGGGGCAGTTATCGGGGACAAAACTGTTGTGGAAGACGGGGCGCTCCTGAAACCCGGGGTTAAACTGTGGCCTTTTAAAAGAGTCGAAAGCGGTGCCATTGTGCATAACAATTTGATTTGGGGGGGCAAAGCCCGGCGATCGCTTTTTGGCAGTAGCGGGGTTGAGGGGGAAATACACAGCGATCTGGCCCTGGAGAGTACTCTTCGGCTTGGATCCGCTTTTGCTTTCCTAAGGGGCGGGGATGTTCCCATGGTAACTGGTGCTGACTCCTTTGGACCCTCCCAGCTCCTGAAAAGGGTACTCGATGCCGGCCTGATGGCTGGTGGTGCTGATGTTTTAGATATTGGGACCACTTTTGCACCAGCACTGCGCATGTCCATCAATGAAATGCAGGCCAGGGGGGGCATCTATGTTCATTCCTGCTCGGAGCATGCCGGGCATTGTGTTATCCTTTTCTTTGATAACGAGGGATTGCGGCTTTCCCATGGGGATGAACGAAAGCTCGAACAAATCCACTCCCGGGATGATTTCCCCCGGGCCCTAAGGGAAAATTTGGGGACGATCAAGCAAATTCCGGGCTATAATCGGATCTATGCCCGGGCGCTGCAAAGGGATTTGGCTGTGCAGCGTATCAGGGATTTCCACTTTTCAATTCTGCTGGCCTTCCCCGCTCCCCATGTAGACAATTTTTTAACCCCGCTTTTCCAGGAGCTGGAGTGCAGGCTCACTGTTGCCCACTATCCGGGTAAAAAAGAGCCTATCTGTTGGCAACAAGACGAGTTTGCCCGCCTAAAAAAGGACTTTTCCAGAAATATTATCAAGGAAAAGGCCGATCTTGGTCTTTGGATGTCCCCCAGCGGCGAAGAAATGCTTTTGTTTGATGGTGAGGGGTATGAAATATCCGGTGAAATCTATCAGGCGTTGCTTTCCCTTTTGATCTTGAGGGGAGGCAAAGCCCCTACGCTTGTCCAACCCTTTTTTGCCTCATGGGTCCATGAGGAACTGGCCCGGAGAAACAAGGGGCAAATTCTTCGTAGCAAAACAATGCCACGTCATTTTCAGGAAAAATTATGGGAAACCCAGCGGGGTGAGTCCTCCGGCAAGAAGGAATACCGCCCGGCAGATTACCTACAGCTCGATGCCATGACTGCCCTTTTTAAAATTCTTGACTGCCTGGCCCGGGAGGAAAAAAGCCTTTCGAACCTGCTGGAGGAAATACCTGGGATACGTTTGCAGCAAAGGGAAGTATTCTGCCCGTGGGGGCAAAAGGGGAGGGTTATGAGGCGTCTTGTGGAGGAAGGTCCGGGCAAGGCGGAACGGATCGAACTTTTTGATGGGGTGAAATACTTTTACCCCAATGGGTGGGCCCTCGTACTTCCCGATCCGGAAAAACCTTCCTACCGCATCTATGGGGAAGGCTTTACCGAAGAGATTTCCGAATCCCTGACAGGTTTTTTGGTGGAGAAAGTTAAAAACCTACAAGAAGGATAACAAATTTCGGAAGGTGCCAGGCACCTGTGCAAAAAAGCAAATTTATGTTAAAATATAACTGTTTTTAATGGAAGCGCGACTTGCTGAGGCGAAAGGGGGAATAATCATGCCGAAAATAGTAGCTATTGGCATTTCCATTTTAATGGTCTTGTTAATGCTGGCTGCAGCGGTTGGTTGCTGAGCATTTTGCTAAAGGCCTGCAGTTTGCAGAGAGCAGGATTTTTTATGCACTTGTTTCGTCAATTCCCGTTTATATCCGCCCTGGCAACCAACCCTATTTCGCGGTTTAAACCAAAATGGCCTTCCACAATCAAACGAATATTTTTATTCGTCTCATTTTCGGGTGTTAGTTGGATGTCCTTTACTTCCAGCTCCAGGCTTTCAACCTTTTCGCCCAAGCTTTCTACCTTTGCATTAAGGCTTTCAACCTTTTCGCCCAAGCTTTCAATCTTTTCGCCCGGGCTTTCAACCTTTGCATCCAAGTTTTCTATTTTTGTATCTATTTCACTAACTTTTACAACTATCTGTTCTAGCAATTCCCCCATCTGTCATGACCTTATTCAAACCTCCTGAAAATTTTCTCATCCCAGAATGATAAGGGGACGAGGGTGCTATCACCAGTACATATTCCGAAATCTACGGGGAACAGATCAAAGATATCAGTATTGGTGGCAGCAACCCCGCCCCCTTGCCACCTCCGTCACTCTACCTTCAAAAATTGTTATAAAATCGTTGTTTCTTTTGGGATGGTATAGTATAATACCCTTAATCAGTTGCAAAACAATATTCCTTAAAAATGATTATGATAAGGAGGTCAAAGTTATTGGCAGAGGAGTTTAGGCCTGGTTGCCAGCGGCCGGAAATCAAAAAGCCAAAGGTGGATGAAGCCGTTTCCCAGGGCGTGCTACCATTAAAAGAGGAGGGGAATGTTATGGTGAAAGTCGGCAAGGCGGCACCTGATTTTACCGCATCGGCATATTATCAGGGCAAATTTATGAATGTCAGTCTTTCCGAATATATTGGTAAATGGGTACTTATCTGTTTCTATCCGGGTGATTTTACCTTCGTTTGAGCAACTGAAGTTTCAGCAGTTGCTGAAAAATATGAAGAAATGCAAAAGCTCGGTGTGGAAGTGCTGACCATCAGCGTCGATAGCATCTACGTGCATAAAATGTGGAATGAGCATGAACTGTCTAAAATGATTAATAAGGATATTCCCTTCCCGATGCTATCTGATCAGGATGGCAGCATAGGCAAAATGTATGGGATCTACGATGAAGACACGGGTGTGGAAACCCGGGGCAGATTTATCATCGATCCGGACGGCATCATTCAGGGGTTCGAGGTTCTCACCCCCCCGGTGGGAAGAAATATCAGTGAATCGGTTCGCCAAATCAAGGCTTTTCAACTCGTTCGGGAATCGCAAGGGGCTGAGGCAACCCCTTCAGGATGGAAACCAGGAAAGAAAACTCTTAAACCAAGCCCAGATCTCGTAGGCAATATTTGGAAGGAATGGAAGGTCAGCGAGGCATTTGACGACTAGGACTTTTATCGGTAGGAATTGATATACTATTTTCAAAAGCCGACCGGGCAGTTGTGCTCCGGCCGGCTTTGGTTTCCCCTGCTTCCGCCAGCGTTTAAGGGTGGGAAAAGTTCTTTCATCATCTTTCGGGCTTTTCCCTCACCGATCTGCGGATTTGCGGAAACCATATGGGGGATGCAAAATTCAATCATTTCTTCTATAGAACAATCGGCGGTAAATTGCCCATCCGCATAGCAATCGCTGTTTGTCCCGTACATTTCCTTAGTACCGTCCAAAGGCATGGCGCAGCTTTGGCAGAATTTTTGCTCTACTGTTAAAACACCCCCTTTTCGATTATAATACCGTGGGAAAATTTGTTCAATGTCGCCAAATGGCTATTTAAGGGGTGTTTTTCCCGCGTCAAATAGGTTAATCATGGTAGAATAAAGGTGTGGGAACAGAATCGTAACAGGAGGCATGGAAACTTTGGAAACCACACCGAAAAAGGAAATTGAAAGCAGGATTGCCAAACTGCAAGGCGAGTTGCAGAAAAAAGGGATCGATGGTGCCTTGATCACACAAAACGCAGACCTCTTTTATTTTACCGGCAGTTGCCAGAAGGGGCACCTCGTTGTTCCGGCAAAAGGGGAGGCTTGCTACCTGGTTACCAGGAGTTTTGATAGGGCCAAAATGGAAACACCCCTTGCCCGGGTGGAATACCAAAGGGGTTTTAAGGAGCTCCCTGCCAAGGTGCAGGAGATAGCCGGTTCCTTTAAAAAATTAGGCATGGAGCTGGACGTTTTGCCAACAGCCCTTTATTTACGCTACCGGGATACTTTTACCGGCGCGGAACTGGTAGACATTTCCTTGTTGATTAGGGAGCTGCGCATGTACAAAAGTTCCTATGAACTGGGAATTATGAGAAAAGGGGCGGAGGTAAGCCAAAAAATGCTGCAGGCCGTACCCCATTTTCTAAAGGCCGGGAAAAGGGAAATCGAGTTTGCCGCAGATCTGGAACATCTGGCGCGCACCTTGGGGCACCAGGGGGCCGTGCGTATGCGCCAGTACAACCAGGAGGTCTTTTATGGCCATATCATGTCGGGAGCCAATATTACCTTTTCATCATTCTTCGATGGACCTACCGGGGGTCCGGGGCTATCCCCTGCTTACCCCCAAGGGCCCGGCAGGAAAGTGATAGAGAAGGGCGATGTTGTCCTTGTGGATTATGTTGCTGTATATGGTGGTTACTGTGTGGACAACACCCGGATTTTCTGTTTAGGCGATCCCCCCGGGGCCCTAAAGAAGGCTCACCGGGATGCACTGCTTATCCACGATGAAGTTATTGAGGCGGCCAAGCCGGGAGTTCCCTCTTCTGAACTTGCTAAGTTGGCCTTTGACCTGGCCAGGGAAATGGGTTACGAGGAAAATTTTATGGGTTATGGTAGTGAAAAGGCCGGTTTTGTCGGCCACGGGGTAGGGCTTGAATTGGACGAGCTTCCCGTACTCACCGCCAGGCAGCACTATCCCCTGGCAGAGGGGATGGTTTTTGCCCTGGAACCAAAAATCCTCTTTAAAGGATCGGCCATAGCGGGAATAGAAAACACCGTTTATTTTAATGGCCGCCACCTGGAAAAGCTTGTGGTTTACCCTGAGGAGATAGTCAGCGTATAAAGCTGAAAAGATGGCAGGGATAGCCGGGCACGGGGAAACATGGTATTATTTGTTTGGGCTATAAAGGAAAAATTGGCTGGATGAACAATCCCATTAAAATAACCATCCCAATCCCGCAGAAGATCCAAGGCAGGCCCTCCTGCATTGTCTATCGTTACCACGGGGATCAGGTCGGTTTTATTGCCTCAAACCAAACCCCAATGTTTGACGGTGAATATATTACTTAAACAGCACAAATTGGGAACCGGCGTTGTATGTAAAAGGCTTTTCTATCTATGCCATCGGCTACTATTTACTATCCAACCCGGGTGGCGTTGGGGGGGGATCAGTTCCCGGCTCCGGGGATGGCGCTGCTCAGTTGACAACGATTTTTTGACATGCTACAATATTTCAGTGTCATCAACCGCTCAGGCAGGGTTTGTCAAATCCCCTCAAGGGGTACCCTTGGCTGGCGAGTCTAGGCGAAAAGGGGCGAAATAATTTATGTATGCGATCATCGAAACCGGCGGGAAACAGTACAAAGTATCCGAAGGCGAAAGCTGCAAGGTGGAAAAGTTGCCCATCGGGGAAGGCTCCGGGGTTGATTTCGAAAAGGTACTCCTTATTCAGGACGGGGAGGACGTCAGCGTCGGTACCCCCTATTTAGAGGGTGCCAGAGTTTCCGGCCGGGTGCTTTCCCATGGTAAAGGGAAAAAAATCATCGTCTTTAAATATAAATCTAAAAAGAATTACCGCAAAAAGCAGGGTCACCGGCAGCCCTTTACCCTTGTAAAAATTGAAAAGATAGAACCCGCCTAAGGAGGCGCAATGATTCGCGTCAAAGTTAAACGGGATAGCCATGACAATCCCGTTTTGGTGGAAATTAGGGGGCACGCACTTTTTGCCCCGCAAGGGGCCGATATCGTTTGTGCGGGTGTTTCCGTTTTGGCACAAACGGTAGTTTATGCCATGGAGGAACTGCTAGGGCTTTCCCCGCCGGTAAAGTTAAAAAAAGGTTACCTTAGCCTTTGCCGTCCTGCACAACTTGATGTAGACAAAAAGGAGCATTTCAACCTGCTTTTTGAGACAATGCTCCTGGGTATAAGAGAGGTAGCCAGGTCTTACCCAAAATACATTTCCGTGGAACAAGCAGAGAAAGTATGGGAGGAGGAAAAAAATGATTAAATTTGATTTGCAGCTATTTGCCCATAAAAAAGGGGTTGGCAGTTCGAGGAACGGTCGTGATAGCAATTCTAAAAAGCTGGGGGTAAAAAGATACGGTGGCCAGCTGGTCAGTCCCGGAAGCATCATTGTTCGCCAGCGTGGCACGCGGGTGCATCCCGGGCTTAATGTGGGCAGGGGCAAGGATGATACCCTTTTTGCCCTGGCCGCCGGTACAGTTGCCTTCGAGCGTGTGGGTAAAACAAAAAAACAGGTCAGTGTTTATCCACTGGCTTAAAACCCGGGGGAACCCGGGATTTTTTTTGAAATAGAGTGTGATAATTTGTCCTTTATCGATCAAGTCAAAATATTTGTCAGGGGCGGGCGTGGCGGCAATGGCGCCGCCTCTTTCCGCAGGGAGAAATTCGTGCCCCATGGGGGACCCGATGGTGGCAACGGTGGGGATGGGGGAGACGTTGTTCTTGTGGCCTCGTCGCATAAAAATACGCTGATACATCTCCGTTTTCGCCCCCACCTCCGGGCCGAGGGAGGCGAACACGGGCGGGGCAGGAACAGGAATGGCAGCAGAGGCCAATCGTTGGAGATAGAGGTGCCCGCCGGGACAGTGATCAAGGATGAGAATGGTGCGCAGCTTGGTGATTTATTAAAACCGGGAACGAGGGCGGTTGTGGCGCGGGGCGGCCGGGGTGGACGGGGAAACAGCAGCTTTGCAACTTCGAGGCAAAGGGCGCCGGGTTTTGCGGAAAAAGGTGAGCCCGGGGAAGAACGGACTTTGCTGCTGGAATTAAAATTGTTG
>DUNV01000060.1 GCA_012839215.1 Bacillota bacterium | reverse complement strand
GTATTTAGGGAACGTGGACCCAAGGAAAGCAGCCCTATTCCCCCTCAAGGATAACGGGAGAGAACCCGTCGTCGATCTACTTGCCCCGGGGGGTTTCAACCGGAGGCTCCGGAGCGAACTTCACCTGGTTCCTTCCGGGGGAGCTTGCAGCCTCCGGCCCCCGCCTCTCTGTTGGAAGTACTCCCAGCTTACTTTTCTCCTTCACAGCCTTTAACCTATTAACCTATTAGAATTTATTTTATAACACATTACAATAATATGCAAGAGAAATTTTTGCCCTGCGGCAAAACACCCTAGGCAAGGTATCTTTATCGTCCTTCCAAAAACCGCATGAGACTATAAGCACACTGGGCGCGGGTAGCAGGCCGGGTGGCAACGAAACCGCTGTACAAAAGGCCCTTTTCCCGGGCGACCCGCAGGGATCCTGCATACCAGGCCTCCCCCGGTTTTGCCACAGCCTTTTTCCCCTCTCCGAGGGCACGCACCAGGGTGGTCATTACCTCTGCTCCGCTAATATTATCATCGGGAGCAAATAGGTTTTTCCCTTTACCGGCTACTAGACCACGATCAACAGCCACAAGAATAAAAGGGGTTGCCCAGTGTGATGAAGGAAGATCGGCAAAACGACTGGTGCCCTTGTTTGTTTTTGGGAGTATATCCAATGCCGCGACGATCATTTTGGTAAATTCAGCTCTTTTGACCGGATTTTCAGGACGAAACGACCCATCGTGGTAACCGCCTAAAACCTGCCGAGATACGAGCTTGCTTACATCGCTAAAAGCACTGTGGCCGCGGGGCAGATCAACAAAACCGGCATTCTCCCGGTGCAGCAGCGTGTAGATGCTCATACCCCGTTTAACATCACCAAGGGCGGCCAGTGCCTGGTAGGTGGAAATAAAATCCATTCCCCCGCCCGGGCGACGGCTATAGGAACCATCGGCACGCCGGTAGCGTTGCAGAGCTGTCACAAGGCTGCCACCTGGGCGCCTCCACTCCCCTCCAGCCGGATCGATACCCAGCATGACCAGGCCATGGATAACCTGGGCAATGGATTCAGGACCACTGCTGTTCCAGGAAGAAAAATCCCCGTCGGACTGCAGCTGTGATTTTAGGTAATCAAGGGCTTTTTTCACAGCGGGATGATCAGCCTGCTGATCCAAAGCGGCAAAGGCCATCAGGGCCATACCGGTCATATCTACATCTGAGCCCTGCAGGGAGGTTTCCACGCTGAAACCCCCATCCCCATTCTGGCTATTGACCAGCCAACTAAGGGCCCTCAATTTATTGGGGATAGACTCACCAGCGACATAGAGGGACAAGATGCCCCAGATATGGGCATTAACAAGTTTTTCGCCCTCACCGGAAATAAGATCGCCAAATTTTCCACTTTCCCTTTGGGAATCCTTTACCTTTTGCACAAGATTGTAACCACCAAAGTTTCTTGGGTTCGCCCCTGCTGCCACAACACCGACAATGGTGCGCTGGTAATCGGTACTGCGCCGCACATCAAAAAGCTCCCCCTGCCGGACCTGCCCTTCCCGCACACGAATTAAACTGCCTACCTTCTCCCCAGCGCCAACAAGGGCCAGGATAGGCCAATCCAATCGTTCCGAAAAACCGCTTGCACCAATCACCTGGCTCACGCATTTGACCGTGGGCGCAAGATCTTGTGCTGCCACCGGGGCTGGAGTCGGTAACAAGGTAAGCAAGATAAAGAAAAGCAACAATGGGCAAAATCTTTTTTTCATGGACTGCTCCCTCCATTTTATTCTGCATCTAAAAACCGTTTTTATCATCTATCTCTGCCAAAGCCTTCCACTTTCCTGCCTGGCAAACCCTGGCAGTAGAATCATGCTCATTTTCGCACCACATTTTCGGGCAATGGATAAAACGTTAATCTTCGTTTAAATCTCTTTAAAATCACGGACACCTCGGGACCTAAAAAAAGCATAAACAGAGCGTTGGAAAAAGCATGCATAAAATCAAAGCCAACTCCGGCAAGAATAGTTGCCAGAAAGGATTGAAGGGTCAGGGGATAGACAAAGGAAACCCAGTGCCAAAAATTAAGCATCCAGCCAAAAACAAACCCCCAGATGAAACCCACCCCGGTAAAGAGGTAACGGGGAAACGCCTTTTTTCTTCGGTAAAGCAGCCCCCCACAAACACCTGCAAGCCCCCAGGCCAACATTTGCCAGGGAGTCCAGGGACCCTGCCCCAGAAAAAAGTTAGAGGTGAAAGCGGCAGTAGAGCCAACCAGGAAACCGGCCAAGGGACCAAAGACATGGCCGCAGATCAACACCAAAAAGGTAGTAGGCTGAAAACCGGGAATAGCGGCAAAGGGTACCCTGCCCAGGCCTGCCAGAGCGGCAAGGGTGGCCAGGATGGCAATTTCCGCCGGGGAAGTGCGGCGCTTCTCATACCAATAATAAATAGCAACAAGAACAATAACCGCTAGGATTAAACTGGTAAGAGAAAGGTTGTTAGCGCTCATTTTTTGTTCCATACCTTCGGCTGCGCAACTGATGCCAAGCAGCACCTGCGACAGACGTTGCTGCCTCTGGGGTCCCGCCCCGGGGGCCTTCCATTCCTTGGAAAAGTCGATCGAGCTGCGGGGCATAATAAAGAGAATTGGCCAACACCTTTTTGCGCTCCCCATCAGCAACCACTTCTCCATCATGGAGGATAACCACCCTGGCTGCCACTTCAGCAGCAAACTCTACATCATGCGTTACCAGCACTACCGTTTTACCTTCATCGCTGATCTTTTTCAGCAGCTTTACCAAACGCTGTTTAGCCATCGGATCCAGGCCCCTTGTCGGTTCATCGAGGAGAAGAACAGGGGGATCGGTAACCAGTACCGTGCCAAGGGCAATGCGTTGTCTTTCCCCGGCGCTACTGTCCCGGGGATGATCCTCGGCCAAGTGCCCGATCCCCAAGGATCGCATCGTTTTTCCAACTTGCCGGGGATTGTTTTTGCCATGCACCTTAATCCCATAGGCAATTTCCTCCCGCACTGTATCATGAAAAAGATAATCGTTTGGGTCCTGGGAAAGATAGGCAATACGGCCTGCCAGCGTTTCGGCACGCTTTCTTGTTATATCTTCGTTGCCGAGAAAAATTTTTCCCTTTTGGGGAAACAAAAGACCGTTAAGCATTTTTAGCAGGGTGGTTTTTCCCGCCCCGTTTTCCCCCAGGATCGCTGTAATCATGCCGCGGTAAAAGGAAAGATTAATATCTTTTAGACAGGGGGATTGCTTTTCGTATGCAAATTTAAGACCCCTTACTTGCAAAAAAGGCATAGTAGAATCATCCATTTTTTGTGCTACTTCATTTTGCTCTTCGGCTACTAACGGGTACCCTTTCTGCCGTAGGAGTTTGCGGCCTTCCTTGATAGAAAGGGGAACATACCCAACATCCAAAGGGGAAAAAAATCGGGCCACGGGGGGCATAAAAAAGCGGTAACGTCCATTTCCCCAGGTAGCCATTTCCCTGGGCAATCCCTGATGTATTATCCTACCCCGTTCCATAAGCACGATCCGATCGGCCAGGTGAAAGCAACGATCCGTTCTTTGCTCCACGAGAATAACTGTAAATCCCCATTCCAGGTTAAGACGCTGGATAAAGTTTAGCAACTCCTGTGCCGAAATCGGATCCAATTGGGAAGTGGGCTCATCCAAAAGGAGCACCCGGGGGTACATAGCCAACACGGAGGCCAGCACCACTTTTTGTTTTTCCCCACCCGAAAGGGTAAATATGGAGCGTTTTTTTAATGCAGTAAGATCAAAAAGGGTAAGAATCTCCGCCACACGCCGCCTCATTTCAGCCGGATCGAGCCCCAAATTTTCCAGGCCAAAGGCTATTTCCTGTTCCACAGAGGTCATCACCAGTTGCTGTTCCGGATCCTGAAAAACCAGGCCCACTTCCCGGGCCAGATCTCTTTTGCCCCAGCCCCCCAGAGAAAGGCCATTGTAGCGAACCTCCCCCCC
>DUNV01000059.1 GCA_012839215.1 Bacillota bacterium | reverse complement strand
CAGTCAAAAAATTGGAATATGAATTTACAGCAAAATAGGAGGCAGGGATGCTGGCAGGCAGGGAAAAACCGCAGGTTCTAATCATTGATAATGCCGCTGATAATATCACCTCGATCAGCGAATCATTAAAGGATAAATATGGAATCAGGGTTGCCACAAATGGGAAAGTTGCCCTGGAGGTGGCCGGTAAAACAATTCCGGACATTATCCTTATGAATGTATCTATACCCATTTTAAACGGCTATGAAACATGCCGCAGGCTAAAAAAGGATCAACGGCTGCAGGATATCCCCATCCTATTTTTGACTACCGGGACCGGTAAAGAAAATGAAGAGAAGGGATTTGCGCTTGGCGCCGCCGATTACATCACCATGCCTCCTAGCCCGCCAATCCTGCTGGCACGCATCAGAACCCACCTTGCCCTGAAGGAGGCCAGGAATACCTTGTTAAGGCAAAACCATCTTCTCGAGGAAAAGGTACAGCAGCGCACCAGGGATCTTTCCATCGTGAAGAAGGCATCTATTATGGCCTTGGCAGCCCTTGCTGAAATTCGGGACAGTGAGACCGGGCGTCATCTCCAGCGATCCAAGCTCTATATAAAAAAACTCGCCGAATACATGGGAAAAACGGAGAAATTCAGGCATAGCCTTACCCCCGAAAAAGTTAAATCAATTGTTCTTTCTTCCCCTCTGCACGATATCGGGAAAATAGGTATGCCCGACCACATCCTCCTTAAGCCGGGGCCCTTATCGAAACAGGAATATGAGATGATGAAAAAACACACAATCCTGGGCAGGGATGCCATCATGCGTGCGGAAAAATTAATCGGTGGTGCTGAAACCTTCCTATCCTGCGCGCGGGAAATCATCTATTCGCACCATGAAAAATGGAATGGCACCGGTTACCCGGAAGGGCTCGCCGGCGAGGATATCCCTTTGCCCGCCAGGCTCATGGCCATTGTGGATGCCTATGATGCCCTGACATCCCAGCGGGTCTACAAGGAGGCTGTACCCCATGAAAAGGCTGTAGATATCATAAAGTCTGATTCCGGTACACACTTCGATCCGGATGTGGTAGAAGCTTTTCTAGCACTCCAGGAAACCTTTAAGATCATATCAAAAAAATACACGGATTATGGGGGGTGTACGCCTATAGAAACCCGTTGCGGGCAGCAGCGGGATCCCGGGTAATTGTTCCTTGTTACACGAAGGGACATTTATACGAATGTATGTTGTGTTTTTAGTCAGTCCTTGCTATAATATTGAACGGATGTTCTATATTATGGAGGGCCGTTTTGTTTATGAAAAACCCCAGGACTATTCTTTTAGCCGATATGGAATCCTTCTATGCCAGCGTGGAGGTCGCCGGGAATCCCTCCCTGCAAGGAAAGCCCGTTGCCGTTTGTGGGGATCCCAAACGCCGCCATGGTATCGTCCTGGCAGCAACGAAAGAGGCCAAGGCATTCGGCATTAAAACCGGCATGGCTGCAGGCGAGTGCGCAAGGCTTTGCCCGGACCTGGTCTTTGTCCGCCCCCATATGCAGGAGTATATTAAAACTTCACTGGCCCTCACAGAGGTCTTCGAAAAATTTTCCGATCGGGTTGCCCCCTACTCCATCGACGAACAATTTCTGGATATAAGTGGATGTGAAAAACTATTCGGCAACGCGGAACAAACGGCCCTGCAGATTATCGAAAAAATATGGGAAACCCTGCAGATTCGCTGCCGTGTAGGGATAGGGGAAAACCCCCTGCAGGCCAAAATGGCCTGCGATTGTTTCGCTAAGAAAAATGAACGGGGCATTTTTCGTCTTTCCCATAAAAATTATGCTGAGCATACTTGGCCCCTGCCCATCAGAAAGCTCTTTGGAGTGGGAAACCGCATGGAAAGAAATTTTTTTAACATCGGAGTCAGGGCCATTGGAGATCTGGCCCTTCTTTCCCGGGAAAGCCTGAAAGCCCGCTGGGGAATCAACGGAGAAGTGCTTTGGCTTAACGCCCACGGGATCGATTACTCCAAAATTAATTCATTGGGCCCCAAAGACCAACGCAAGGGAGTGGGGCATTCGATAACTCTTCCCCGGGATTACAGGCACAGGGAAGAAATCGACACAGTCCTGCTGGAAATCACCGAGGAAGTCTGCCGCCGGGCCAGGGCGCTTAATAAGGTGGGACGCGTCGCGAATGTTTACTGCCGGGGGGCAGATTTCGACCTGCCTACGGGTTTTTCCCGGCAAAAACGCTTACCGGAACCCACAGCCATGACCATGGAAATGTACCCCCTTGTGCAAAAACTGTTTTATGAACACTGGGACCTCAGGCCTATCCGGGCCTTGGGCGTAAGCCTGACAGGTTTAATGGATTTCAGGAAGTTGCAGCTTTCCCTTTTGGAGGACAAGGAAAAAAAAATAGCCCTTAGCCGAACCATGGATCTGATCCGGGATCGTTTTGGCATCGTTAGCCTGTTTAGGTTGTCCTCCCTAACTCCTGGGGGACTGCTTTTTGAAAGGGCAGGCAAAATTGGCGGCCACGAGGCCTAGAAATTAACACCGGCAGGATGGGAAAAAGCCGCAGCACCACCTCCCCCATACAATATTCTTCGGGAGTGTCATATATTAATCTTTTCTTGTATGGCGCCAAGGAGATCCTCCCGGAGGTTTGCTACCTTACCCCCCTGCACATCTGCCAGCAGCTCATAAAGAATTTTACCCACGATAGGCCCGCTGCCGGTTACCTCCACGATATCACTCCCTGAAATCTCCAGTTCCCCAGGGTAAAGCACAAGTGCAGCTATGATTTCGGGGAACCGGGTAAGCAGCAAGTGAAAATAGATCGAATGGCCTCCCGGCCCTTGGAGGCATCATCGGCCTGACCAAGCAAAAACAACTGCCGGGCAGCTTCCCTAAATTCATGGCGATTAGTAAAATCCCGGGCTTTTTTAATTATCCACTTGGTTAACCTTAGCACCTTTGTACTCGGTAGATTCTGGTGATTTTTGATCAGCCAGGTAATCCTCCGGGTGTATGCCTTGGAAACTTTTAGCCTTCCCAGTATTTTTCGGGCTATTTTGGCCCCAAGCAAATGGTGGCCGAAATCGGAAATTTCCCCCCGCTTGTTAATAGTTCTAACACCCGGCCTCCCCTTGGCAACATCGTGAAGAAGGGCAGACCAGCGTAAAACAGGGGAGGAAGCCACCTTATCAATTACCTTCAACGTATGAGTTAAAACATCGTAGTTATGATAGCGCGGGTTTTGGGGTATGCCATCTAGTTGCATAACTTCCGGCAGGAAATCTACCCCGGTTTTTCGCCCTTTTCTGTTTTGTGTACACGATAGCCCAAGAATGCCTGTATCCGCCAGTAGCCTTAATCCCCGGGAAGGCCCCGGGGCGAGAAGAATTTTCTCAAATTCATCCCTGATCCTTTCCACAGAAAGGCCCCTGAATCTTTCCTGAACATCCCTTTTCATCATCGCCGGAGGTATCGCCTTCTCGATGGAAAATCCCATCTGCACGGCAAAGCGTGCCGCCCGTAGAACCCGAAGCGGATCCTCCAGGAAACGTGCCTGGGGATCACCAATGGCGCAGATGATCCCCTTTTTTATATCATCGATACCTCCAAAGGGATCGATCAGTTTTCCATTCTTGCCCAGTGCTATTGCGTTCATGGTAAAATCCCGGCGGGCTAAATCCTGCTGAAGATCTCCGATAAAAACAACTTTTTCAGGTCGGTGGGGGTCTTTGCCATATTCCTCGGCCCGCATTGAGGCGACTTCGTAGCTTTTTTTACCAATAATAATTTGAATGATACCAAACGCCCTACCCTGCTCCCTTGCCTTCCAGCCTGCCTGTGTCGCCAGGGAAAGGATCTGATCCGGTAACCGATCGGTGACAAAATCATAGTCTGCAGGTTCCTTGGACATAAATAAATCACGAACGGAACCACCGACCAGATAGCACTGGTGTCCATCCTGTGACATTTTTTCCATGATTAGACGGGGAAGTTGCCCCAATTGCATTTGGCAGGCGGCCCCCTTTTTAAGATAAGCGAAATGTTTTGCGGTGCAGTTCGGTTTGTCCTAACGATTGGATGGCTTTGCGATGCTCGGGAGTAGAATAGCCCTTGTTCCTGGCGAAACCGTAACCGGGGTAAAGCTGATCATATCTATCCATTAAATGATCCCTCGTCACCTTGGCAACAATTGAAGCGGCGGCAATAGAAAGGCAAAGCCTGTCGCCGCCCTTGATTGCCTCCAACTGGGGCCCAATCCCGGGTATGCGGAAACCATCGACGAGGAGAAAGTGCGGGGAGGGCCTTAATTGTTCAATTGCCTGTTTCATCGCCAGCAGGGAGGCCTTATGTATATTGATTTTATCGATCATTTCCACATCAACAATACCCAACCCCACTGCAACGGAATGCCCAAAAATGACTTTGTAAAGCTTTTCCCTCTTTTCCGGTGAAAGTTTCTTGGAATCATCAATATCCTGCCAGACAAAAGGGTCTTCCACCTGGCCCAGGATAACAGCAGCAGCTACAACCGGCCCGGCGAGGGAGCCTCTGCCGGCCTCATCCACGCCGGCAATCATCCTAAACCCCTTTTTATAGAGCTGTTTTTCCTTACTGCCCAGCTTCCGCAACCTTTCCCCTTCCAACAGAATTTTCTCCCGGCGCGCCAGGTGCCTTGCCAGTAACTCTCTCACTCCGGCCCGCCTATCCTCCTGTAGCATCGCAAACTCCTCATCAGAAAGGTTTTCGATTTGCTGAAGGTGTTGCCGGATTTTCCTAATCGGCCAGTTTGCAAATGTAGGATAGGCATTTTTCATTGTGGGGGTCCCTCCAGGGTGATAGGGGCAAGGGCACCTCTTTGAAAGTCGTTGAGAATGAGCTGGCTGGTCTTTAGCAAGTCCACCTCTGCACCTTTTTTGAAACAACCTCTTATTTCCCCTATCTGTTCCATTATCCCAAACCAGCCTTCCCGTTTAGGCTCAACCTTATAGAAATTAAACAATGTTTCTTTTGTTTTGTCCCGCGCCAGAAACTGCCTGATCAGCCACCCGGCCGTATTTTGCTCATCGAAAGTTCCTTGTGCCAGGGAGCCAATAGAGCCGAGCGCCAAGGTGGCTTGTTCATTCCTCAAAAAAGGTGACAAAAAACCTGGGGTATCAAGCATGTCCCACCCTACCCGTAGTTTAATCCATTGGGAGCCCCTGGTAATCCCGGGTATATTCCCGGTCCTGGCCACATACCTTTGCAGTAGCCTGTTAAGTATGGTGGATTTACCAACATTGGGGATCCCTACCACCATCAGGCGGTAGGGTCTTTTAAATTTCACCTTGCGGGGCTTGAGAGATCCAAGTAATTTTTCCATCCGCTTGATATCAGCTTTTTTTTTGGCATTGAATGTTAAAACGGGCCACTTATCCTCGGCTAGAAAATTTAGCCAGCAGCCCGTCGCTTTCTTTTCGGCGAGATCAGTTTTGTTTAAAACAATAATCCTTTTTTTGGAACCAAGCATTTTTTCAAAACGTGGGTTGCGGCTGGTTAGGGGCAGGCGGGCATCCAGCACCTCCATGACGAGATCGACCAGTGTTACATTTTCCCGTAGTTTTTTTTCCTCCCGCAACAAAAATCCTGACATTTGTCTTTTTCCCATAATAATAAACCTACTTACAATTTAAAATACGGCTTTGAAAGGGCGGCCAAAAAATTACCACTGCCTTACCTTTAACCCTTTCCCGTGATACATAGCCCACAGCCGGATCCCTGCTGTCCATACTATTCCCGCGGTTATCACCCAGAACAAAAATATGTCCCTCGGGTATGGTAACTGGTCCAAAATCCATCATATGATAGTTTTCCAAATACGGCTCATCGAGTGGAAATCCATCAACAAAAAGACGGTTATTAGAGATCTCCACCACATCCCCTTCCACAGCAATTACACGCTTAATAAAATCGCGCTGCGGTGAAAAGCGGAAAACGATGATATCACCTTTCTCAGGTTCATTAAAAAAATAGGTAGCCTTGTTGACGATCAGACGCTCATGATTTTGCAAGGTCGGATACATCGAACTTCCTTCTACCAAAAACACTTCGAAAAGAAATAGCCTGATAAAGATGGCAATGATAATGGCTAGAACAATAGATCTAGCCCACTCCTTTGCCTCTTTTATTAAAGTGTCTTTTCTTGTTTCCTGAAGGTTATCGACCATAGCCCTAGTACCTTAGTTCTTTAATTCGAGCAGCCTTTCCTCTTAATTTTCTCAGATAATACAGTTTGGCGCGCCTGACCCTGCCCCGACGTACTATTTCTACCTTCTCGATCTTGGGAGAATGTATGGGAAAAGAACGTTCCACACCCACACCATAGGAAACACGGCGAACAGTAAAGGATTCGCCAAGCCCGCGGCCATTTTGCTTGATGACAGTACCCTCAAACACCTGCACCCTTTCCCGGGTTCCTTCTATAACTTTAAAGTAAACCTTAACTGTATCCCCGGGGGAAAACTTGGGAATTTGTTCCCTATCTTTTAAATACTCTTTTTCGGTATTCCTGATTAAATCCATTTCCTGCACACTCCTCTCTTTTAGCGTCATATTCCGCATTTAATTTTCTTCGTAAGGCCCTTTTTTCAAAATCTCCGGGCGATTTTTAAGTGTCCGCTGCCAGGATTCCTTCTGGCGCCAACGTTTAATAAGTTCATGATTGCCGGAAAGCAAGACCTCCGGAACGGTCATGCCGAGGTAACTCCTGGGGCGGGTATACTGCGGGTATTCCAGTAAACCATCAGAAAAGGACTCCTCCTCGAGTGAAACATCGCTTAAAACTCCAGGGATAAGCCTTGTTACTGCATCGACCAAAACCATGGCAGGAAGTTCCCCGCCGGTCAGAACATAATTTCCGATGGAAACCACTTCCTGGGCTAGATATTGGTGCACTCTTTCGTCAACGCCCTCATAATGACCACAGAGTACGATCAGGTGTTCAGCCTTACTTAATTGATCGGCCCTTTCCTGGGTAAAAAGCTTCCCCCGGGGGGACATCAACACTACCCGGCAGAGATCCGGATTTTTATCACCCTGCCTTAAAAAACTTACTGCCTTGAAAAAGGGTTCGGGTTTCATAACCATCCCGGCCCCGCCTCCAAAAGGAGCGTCGTCCACCTTGCGGTGTTTTCCAGAGCTAAAGTCCCTGAGATCGATCACCCTGAGGCGTACTAGACCATTTTCTTCAGCTCTTCTTATTATACTCTCCCCGAAAACTCCCCTAAACATGGCAGGGAAAATGGAAACGATATCGATTAACATATTGCCTCACAATTTTCTTTTTTTCTAATCCACTAGGCCGGGAGGTAACTCCACTTTGAGATAACCAATTTGCAAATTTATTTCCTTCACAACAGTTTTTAGGGCAGGAACAAGGATCTGTTTGGCATTTTTCCCATCGGGGAGTTTTTTGTCAGAATTAATAACATAAACATCATTACCTCCGGTCCTAAGGATCTCCCCAACAGTTCCCAGTTTTTCCCCATCAATTGTCAAGACCTCCAGGCCAATGATTTGATCAAAATAATAGGTTCCCTTGGGCAATTTAACCCTTTTGGATGCGGGAATTTTGACCGCTGATCCTACCAACGCGGCCGCATCATCCCTGGTTTCAGAACCACCAAGATGCAGTACCCAAAGATTTTTATGGATAAAAGCCTTTTTAACCGCCCTAACCCCGCTGATCTCTTTACCTTCCAGGAAGACCTCTTCCAGCAAATAACAACGCTCCAGAAAGTCGGAGTAAGGGTAGACCTTTGCCTCACCCCTAATACCGAACGGGGCTATTATTTTGCCAATAGTCACCAATTCAGAAGCCATTAAATTATTTTCTTTCCTTATTGAATAATTTCCACCATAACCCTATTGAATGATTTCCACCATAACCCTTTTGTTCTCCTTGATTGCCGCAGCGTTTACCACAGTACGAATCGCCTTGGCAATACGGCCCTGCTTGCCGATGACCTTGCCCATATCCTCCTGGGCAACCCGGAGTTCCAGGATGACAGAGCGCTCCCCTTCAACCTGCGTTACGTCGACTTTTTCAGGGTAATCAACCAGGGATTTGGCAATATATTCCACCAATTCCTTCATGTTCTTTTCAGCTCCTGTACTTGAGTTATTTAGGCTGGAACTCGGCTTTGGCAAACAATGCCTTGACAGTATCTGAAGGTTGTGCACCTTTGGCCAGCCAATCCTTTGCCTTTTCCGTATTAATTTCAATAGTTGAGGGATCTGTTGTCGGATTATAGTACCCTATTTCTTCGATAAACCTACCATCCCTGGGAGCCCTGGAATCGGCAACAACGATACGGTAAAAAGGCTTTTTTTTCGCTCCTATTCTTTTTAACCTAATGCGAACCGGCATAATAAAACACCTCCCATTTTTATATAGTACCTATTTGAAAGGGAAAAAGCTTTTCTGCTTGCGCAACTTCCCTTTCTCCAGTGCGCCAAATTGTTTAAAGAGTTTCTTCATTTGCTCAAACTGTTTTAACAACCGGTTAATATCCTGCACCGATGTACCACTGCCCATAGAGATACGACGTTTTCTGCTGCTGTTAATTATCTCCGGCTGTTGCCGTTCCTCCCTGGTCATAGACTTGATAATTGCTGCAACGCGATCGATCTGCCTCTCATCCACAGAAAGGTTTTTGAGACCTTTGCCCATGGCATTAAAGCCGGGAATCATTTCCAGCAGGTTTTCCAAAGGACCCATTTTTTTAACTTGCTGTAGTTGTTCCAGAAAATCGTCAAGACTTAAAGTCTGGCTTCTTAATTTCTTTTCCAGTTCACGGCTTTTTTCTTCATCCATAACCTCCTGGGCTTTTTCAATAAGTGAGAGTACATCACCCATGCCCAAAATCCTGGAGGCCATTCTTTCGGGGTAAAACGGTTCAAAGGCATCGATCTTTTCGCCAAAGGCAGCAAATTTAACCGGGCAACCGGTTACCTGCCGAACAGAAAGGGCCGCACCACCCCGGGTATCTCCATCAAGCTTGGTAAGAATAATCCCCGTCAGCCCCAAACGTTCATGAAAGGATCCGGCCACATTGACGGCATCCTGTCCAGTCATGGCATCAACTACAAGTAAGATTTCCTGTGGATCCGTGTTTGCCTTGATCCTTTCCAGCTCGCCCATCAGCACTTCGTCGACATGCAGTCTACCGGCAGTATCAATTAGTAAATAATCATGGCCCTTCTTTTCGGCTTCGCGGCGGGCCTGCCCGGCGATTTTCACCGGGTCTATTTTCCCCCTGCTGAAGACAGGAATACCGGCACCCTCACCAAGGATCTCCAATTGTTCGATAGCCGCCGGCCGGTAGACATCACCGGCAACGAGCAGTGGGCTGGAGCCATTCTTTTTAAGATAAACAGCCAATTTGGCTGCGCTGGTCGTTTTACCCGAACCCTGCAGACCGACCAGCATGATTGCCCCCGGAGAACGCCCCCGTTCCGGAGGGGCAATTTTGCTTTGTGTCTCCCCCATTAATTTAATGAGTTCTTCATGCACAATCTTGACAACTGTCTGCCCGGGAGTAAGGCTTTGCAGAACATCGGCACCAACAGCCCGGTCCTTCAAAGAGGCGACAAATTCCTTGACAACCTTATAGTTGACGTCAGCTTCCAAAAGGGCAAGGCGAACTTCCCGCAGGGCCAGTTCCACATCCTTTTCACCGAGCTTACCTTTTTTCCTTAGTTTACGGAAAGTTTCCTGCAATTTTTCGGATAACCCGCTAAATAACAAATTACTTACCCGAAGATACCGGGACTGCCTCCCTTGCTAATAATCCTGCAAAACCCTCTTGATAATTTCCTTTATTTTTTCGATATCAAAAGGAGTCAATTTGGGGCGGGCCAGTAGATCAAGGATCTTTTGACCTTCCTTTTTTCTAAGTAGGTGATTCTCCAGCAAACGAAGCTTGGTTTCCCATTTTTCAAGTGAGCGGATCGCCCGCGAGAGGATATCATAAACTGCCTGTCTGGAAATATCCAGTTGGCCGGCGATCTCGCCTAGGGAAAGGTTTTCCTTATAATAAAGCTCCATGACGTTTTTTTGCTTTTTGGTCAGCAATTGTTCGTAAAAATCAATCAGGTAATTTATCCTGTTAACCTTCTCTAACATTTATACACCAATCCTACTGTAAAGTAAAGACCCTTTACAGATATTTTAAGCCAGTAATGCATCAGCAAAATCTGCGGGATTAAAGGGGTGAAGATCTTCTTTTTTTTCCCCCACCCCGATCATCTTAACCGGAATTCCCGTTAGTTCTTTGATGGCGATGACAATGCCTCCCCGGGCCGTCCCATCGAGCTTTGTTAAAACTATGCCTGTAATGGGAATTGCCTCTTGAAAGAGTTTGGCCTGGGCGATGCCATTTTGGCCGGTGGTGGCATCGAGAACAAGCAAAGATTCATGTGGCGCTTCGGGAATAACCTTGCCCATCACCCGATAAATTTTTTTGACCTCCTCGATGAGGTTTTTTTTCGTGTGCAGGCGCCCGGCCGTATCACAGAGTAAAATATCGGCCTCCCTGGAAACGGCAGCACTAACAGCATCAAAAATAACCGCTGAGGGATCCCCCCCGGTCTGATGCTTAATCACCTCTGCCCCGACAACCCCCGACCAGTGTTCCAATTGTTCGATGGCTGCCGCCCGGAAAGTATCCCCTGCTGCCAGCAGCACCTTTTTCTTTTCCAGCGAAAAATTATAAGCCATTTTGGCAATCGTTGTGGTTTTACCAACACCATTAACACCAAGTAAAAGGTAGACAGCCGGTCGCGAAACAGGTACGCTTAGTGCAACGTCTTCCTCACCACCCATCATCCCGATAATCAACTCCTTGAGGAGTGCTTTAGCCGCCTCCAATTCCTTAACCTTGTTGTTTTTGATTTCCTCTCTGAGCCTGGCGTTGATCATCAGCGTCGTTTCTACCCCTACATCGGCGGAAATTAATATTTCCTCTAGTTCCTCATAAAATTCTTCGTTAATTTCCCCCCTGACAAAAAGATCCCCCAGCCTGTTTTTCAGGGCATCCCTTGTTTTTTTTAGACCCTTTTTAAGAAATTCCAACATCGGGCACTCACCCTACTTTTTTGGTTAAATTTAGTGATAATATCTTGGAAACCCCCTGTTCCTCCATAGTAACCCCATAGAGTACATCCGCCGCATCCATCGTCTTTCGGCGATGCGTAATCAGAATAAACTGTGTATCATCGGTAAACCTTTCCAGGAGATCTGTAAATCTTTCAATATTGCTTTCGTCCAGGGAGGAATCTATTTCATCCAGGACGCAAAAAGGAACGGGCTTATATTGCAACAACGAAAAAAGCAGGGCAATGGATGTCAGGGCTTTTTCCCCACCGGATAGAAGAGAAATATTTTGCAGCTTTTTCCCCGGCGGTTGGGCAATAATTTCTATGCCCGATTCTAATACCTCTTCGGGATCAGCCAGCTTTAAAAAGGCCTGTCCGCCTCCAAAAAGCCCCGTAAAAGTATGTAGAAAAAACTTTTCCACTGTACGCAGTGTCTCTAGGAAACGTTTTTCCATCTCCCGATCCAACTTTCGCATAACCTGGCGCGTCCCTTTTTCACCCTGCAAAAGATCTTCCAGCTGATCTTCCAAAAACTGTATACGCTTATCTAACCTGGCACATTCATCAATTGCACCAATATTAATATCCCCAAAAGCCAGCATCTGCTCGGCAAGACGATCCCTTTCCGCACGCAGTTGTTTTTCATCCACATTTACCTTGGGGCCTGGAACTTCTAATAGTTCTGCCCCATATTTTTCCAGGTAATGTTCTTTTAAATAACGGCTTTCTTCCTCTAGCCGGGTTTTTTCCAGATTCGCCTGGTAATAACGTCTTTCGGCTCTTTCCAAGGCCCTTTGTTCTTTTTCCTTTTTAATCCCTTGTTCCTCCCTGGCACGGTTAAGGGAGACATGGTCCCTGGAAATCTGGCTGAGAATCTTTTCCTCCCGTTCAAGATCTATTTTCCCTTCCCCCAGTACCCTGGCAAGATTGCTTTCCTCGGTTTCCAGCTCTTTTACCTTAGCACGAGCTTTTTCCTCTTCAGCTGAAAGGGTTTCTGCCAAAGTTTCCAACCCGGCCTTTTCCTGTAGTTGGCGCTTTAGAATCCCCTGTAGGTAACTTTCCCTTTCTTGCAGGGCAGAAAATCTGATGCGAATTTCCTGCAATTCTTCTTCTAGTTTCTTCTTTTCGCTTTCTTTTTGATCGACTTGCTGCCTGGTCCGGCTAAGTTCCTTTTCTATTTGTCCCCATGTTTTCCGATTTTCTTCAAGCCCATGGAATACCCCTTTTCCTTGTTCTTCCAAAAGATTATACCTGCTCCTGGCGGAGGCTATCTCCTTTTCCAAATCCTTTAGTTCATCGGCAATCCGCTCGCTGGCAAGGCGACAGCGTTCCTGCAGCTTGCCCATCTCTATTATCTCTTTTTCTTTGGTCTCCCGCCTGGCGGCAAGCAAACTAAGTTCCTCCGCAAGGGATGCCAGTTTTTCATTGTCATCCGCCAGTAATTTGTTTTCTCCTTCAAGGCATTTCCCAAGATATTCTATCTCACCCCGCAGAGTAACCAGTTCCCGTTTCCTTTGCAGAAAACTGAAACGTTTTCCTGGTTGCAAGCCTCCGGAGATGGTTCCCCCCGGAGTAACCATTTCCCCATCTAATGTAACGATCCTCCAGCCCCGCTTATCCTGACGCAAAACCTGCAGGGCAGTTTTTAAATCTTTTGTTACCAGCACTCCCCCCAGCAGATAATCAATAGCCCGTTTAAACCTATCTTCAACCACGACAATTTTTGAAAAGATCCCTAAGAGATCCTCGCCCGCCTTGGGAATCTCCCTGGGCCGGGGAATTTTAAGCAGGTTTAAGGGCAAAAAAGTAGCCCTGCCAGCCTTTTTTTCTTTTAGGTAAGCAATCGCCCCACGTGCCGTCCGATCATCTTCAACGATAATAAATTGTTGGGAGGCCCCCAGGGCAACTTCAGCGGCCTTTTCAAATTCCTCACCCACATCGATTAGGCTTGCAACAGGACCATAAATCCCCTGTTGGAGAGAGCCTTTTGCGGCAGCGTTCATGACAGCCCTAACCCCGGCGGCATAGGACAAGAGCTCCCCTTCATTTTCCTGCAGGAGCCTCAGGCGATCCTTCTTTCGCTCTATTTCATGGGCCGAGCGGATCAGTTTTTCTTTCTGTTCATCCAGACGGCAGGAAAAAACACGGTAACGTTTCTGATGCCATTGGAGCTCTTTTTGCTGATCCTTTTGCTCATTTTCCAGCCGGGCAAAGGCACCCTCGATCCTTTCTTCCTCGTTATTCAATTTCTCGATCTCTTGTCCTTTTATTTCCCGCCTCTTTTCCAGCTCCGCTATTTTTTCCCCCAGTTCACCTAAACGCAACTTATTATCCCTGGCAGTATGCTCAAGTACGGCCTGATGGGAACGGAGCCCGGCTAGCTGTTCTTTTAATTTCTCCCGGGAGACAGCATGGGATCCCTTCCTAAGGACCCCAAGGCGTTCCTGCACCCTGGCGGCTTCCTGTCCTCCCGCCTCCTGTTCCTTTAGAACATCTTGCAATTCCTTCTTATTTTTCGCAATTGTCGTTTCCAGGCCCTCTAGGCGTAACCTAAGTTCCCGTGAGGCCTCTTCTTTTAAAATGCTTTTTTCTCTGGCAAATTTTTTCTGTTCTTTAACAAGGCTTTTTTTATGGTTTAGTTCCTCAATTCTGGCCCGCAGGCCGAGGACAATCTCCTGTTTTTTTTCAAGCCGAAGGGAAAGATCCTTTTCATCCTGGATAAGATGTTCAAGATCGATGGATATATTTTGCCATTCGGTTTTTTTTATTTGCATCAAATCCTCCAGGCGTACAGATTCATCTTTAATCCTGGCCAGAGATTTTCTGCTCTTTTCCCAGCGAAATTCGAATAGCTTGCGCTCCCTTTTCTGGTGTTGCGCCTGAAGATCCAAGTACACCCTGGCCTGCTTGGCTTCATCAAGTAAGCTGCCCTGGCGGCCCCTTAGCTCCGCCAGGAGATCCCCCAGGCGAACCATGTTTACCTTCAATTCTTCCAATCGGGAGCTTGCCATTTTCTTCTGCTGCTTGTATTTATATATTTCCGCAGCTTCCTCAAACAGTTCCCTTCGATCCTCGGGCCTGGCATTAATGATCTGTTCCACCCGCCCTTGGCCTACAAAGGAATAGGTCTCGGTGCCTATTCCCGTATCCCAAAAAAGCTCATGAATATCCCTCAACCGGCAGGGAGTTTTGTTCAAATAGTATTCCCCTTCGCCGGATCGGTACATCCTTCGCGTGATAACAACCTCATGGTATTCCAAGGGGAGGCGGCCTTCAGCATTATCAAGGGTAAGGGAGACCTCGGCAAAGTTCAATGCCCTTCGCTGCGCTGTTCCACTAAACATCAGTTCCTCCATTTTTGCCCCACGCATTGATTTTGCACTTTGTTCCCCCAATACCCACCTGATAGCATCCGCCAGGTTGCTTTTACCACAACCATTGGGCCCCACTATGGCAGTAATACCCCGGGGGAACCTTAGTTTTTCCCTTTCTGGAAAAGATTTAAAACCTGTTATTTCCATGGACTTTAGGCGCATGATCCACCCCCTCCCAATTACAAAAGAAACCTGCTGTCCCGATTTCCTCGCAGTGTAGGCAGTAACAACAGGTTAAATTGCTTCTTAATCTATTTATGATTCCACTGCATAAAAGTTCTTCAGGAAAAGCAGAATCATCTCTGAGCTTTATTTTCGCTAAAATTTTTCCAGGCATCATTTGCTGCCGATTGCTCTGCTTCTTTCTTGCTTTTGCCTGTCCCCCTTCCCGCGACCTTATCCCCTATTTTAACAATGGCATCAAAGGTCCTGTCATGGGGCGGCCCGGACTCGCGCACAATTTCATAGGCGGGAGTTTTGCCAAGAGCAGACTGGCATTTTTCTTGAAAAACCGTTTTAAAATCCGTTAGAGGCAGGGCACCACCCTCGACCGCTTTTAGAATCGGTGTAAAAATAGCAATGATTAATTCTTTGGCCTTGGTGTAACCATGATCGAGAAAAAGAGCACCTACCAGAGCCTCAAGAACGTCAGCCAACAAGGAGGCTTTCTCCGGCCCGCCGCTCAAAATCTCCCCTTTGCCCAGTTTTAGATATGAACCCAGCTTTAGGCCCCGGGCCACGGTGGCAAGAGATTTTTCATTTACTATTTGGTGCCGCATCAGGGTTAATTTACCCTCGGGGTAACCCGGAAACGCTTTAAAAAAATATTCAGAGATAACCAGTTCTAAAACGGCATCTCCCAGATATTCCAGCCGTTCATTATTTTTGGTATCCTGGGTCTCATAGGCATAGGAAGAATGGGTTAGTGCTTCCCGGTAAAGATCAAAATTTTGTACCGGCCATTCAACCGTTTTTAGAAAATCTTCAAGCTCTTTAAACGGCAAATTAGAAAACGGACCTCCTTTTGGGGCGAATAAATAAAAAATATCACACCTCGCGATGGGCCTTTAGGCGATCGAACCATTAAATGCCTTTACTAGCAGGCAGGCATTTGTCCCCCCAAAACCAAAAGAATTGGAAATGGCTACCCCGATCAATTTTTCGCATGGTTTATTGGGAACATAAAAAAGATCGCAATCCGGATCCTCATATTCGTAATTTATTGTTGGGGGAATAATACCTTTTTTTATGCTCAGGAGTGTAGCCGCCATCTCAACGCCCCCAGCCGCGCCGAGCAGATGCCCAATCATTGATTTTGTTGAGCTAATGGCCAGCTTATAGGCATGCTCCCCGAACAATCTCTTGATAGCCAGGGTTTCTATCCTGTCATTATACTGGGTCGATGTACCATGGGCGTTGATATAATCTACGCTTTCCGGAGGTAGTGAGGCATCCTCCAGGGCCCTTTTCATGCAAAGGTAAGCACCCTCCCCTTGGGGATCCGGCGTGGTCAGGTGATAAGCATCCCCAGACATGCCATAACCAGCTATCTCTCCATAAATATTTGCTTTTCTGGCCAGAGCATTTTCCAGGGTTTCCAGGATTAAAACCCCGGCCCCCTCACCAATGATAAAACCATCCCGGTGCAGATCAAAAGGCCTAGAGGCTTTTTCAGGCTCGCTGTTTCTGGTGGACATAGCCCTCATTGCACTGAAACCGGCAAAAGCAACCGATGTCAGAGGAGCCTCCGCCCCTCCGGCAAACATAACATCCGCGTCACCCCGTTTAATAATGCGAAAAGCCTCCCCCAGAGCGTGTGTGCCGCTGGCGCAGGCAGTAACAATAGTTGCATTTGGACCCTGGATCCCATAAAATATGGAGATGTAACCTGAGGCTATATTAGCTATCATCATAGGAACGAGAAAGGGGCTGACACGCCTCGGCCCTTTTTCCTTAAGAATCTCCAGCTGCGTTTCAATGGTGCCAATACCTCCGGTACCGGAACCAATGATCACACCGACCCTTTTCCTGTCCTTTACCTTATTCAAATCCAAGGAGGCATCGCTTAGGGCCATCGAAGCAGCAGCCAGGGCAAAATGGGTAAAGCGATCCATTTTTTTGGTATCCCGCTTTTCCATATAGTCCTCGGGGTTAAAATCCTCCACTATCGCGGCAATTTGCGAAGCATAATCCTTGAATTTTTCTACATTCCGGATGCCGCTTTTTCCTTTGAGGAGGTTATCCCAATAATCTTCTTTTGTCAAACCGATAGGTGTAATCACACCTATCCCCGTAACTACCACCCTACGCTTCAAATATATAGCACCCCATCTCCAAGCTACCTGCCCTAGGCGATTTGTTTCTCTATGTAGCTGACAATATCCCCGATCGTTTTAATTTTTTCTACCTCTTCATCGGCAATCTCCAAATTAAACTCTTCCTCAAGGGCCATAACCAATTCGACCACATCCAATGAATCGGCATCAATGTCTTCAAAAGTCGTTTTCATCTCTAATTGTTCCTCATCTATATCAAGTTGTTCAGAAATCAAACCCTTTACTATCTCTAGAACTTCCAACTCCGTTCACCTCCCTCCTGCCATCGAAAAATATTATAGGGACAGGCCCCCGTCAATTGATAACACTGATCCAGTTATGTAACCAGCACCCTGTGCCAGAAAAAGGACTGCTTCAGCCACTTCTTGCGGCTTTCCATATCTCCCCAGGGATATATGTGGCAATAGATCGTTTTTAACAGTTTCAGGCAAACTTTCCGTCATCTCCGTTTCAATAAATCCCGGTGCTATTGCATTAACCGTAATTGCCCTTTTGCCAAGCTCTTTGGCCAGTGACTTAGTAAAGGCAATGACGCCCCCCTTGGCGGCGGCATAATTTGTTTGCCCACTATTTCCCATTAATCCGGCAATAGAGGAAATATTGATGATGCGTCCTCCACTCTTTTGTTTTAGTAGGGGCCTGAGGATTGCCTTGCAACAATTAAACATTCCTTTTAGATTGGTGTCAATAACGATATCCCAATCCTTTTCCTGCATTAATGCCAGTATGGTATCCCTTCTGATTCCGGCATTATTAACCAGTATATCAATTCTTCCAAAATGATCAAGTATTGCCTTTACCATTTTTTCACATTCGCCAAAAACGGTAATATCTGCCTGCACAACCAGACCTTTTCCCCCAGCATTTTCTATTTTGCCGAGGACCTCCCCGGCCGCGGCCTTATTATTGTGATAATTAACAGCTACCGCAGCCCCCGCCCGGGCCAATGTAAGAGCTATCTCCCGGCCGATGCCCCGGGATCCCCCGGTAACGAGGGCTACCTTGCCCTGCAAAGTCACAGTGCGATCTCCTCCAGATGATTTAATAGTTTTTTTAAGGTTTCCCCATCCTGAACATAAAAGGATTTAACATCCCTGTTTATCTTTTTCATAAAGCCTGTCAGGGTCCGTCCCGGCCCAACTTCTACAAAAAGATTATATCCATCCCTAATCAATAGCTCTATGGTGTTTTCCCAATACACAGGGTTGAAGACCTGTTTGATTAGGGAGTCCCTAATCCCCTGTGGTTCGTTTATATAGCATGCACTTATGTTAGCCACAAAAGGAATACTTGGTTTCTTGATGTCAACATCTTTTAGCAGGGAAAACATTTTCCCCTCTATGGTGGCTAGTAATCGGCTATGAAAAGGCGCACTTACCGAGAGCATAATCGCCCTGGCCTTTTCTTTTTTGGCCAGCCGGCAGGCTTCCTCCAAAGCCTCAACATATCCGGCAATAACGATTTGCCCCGGGCAATTAAAATTAACCGGTTCCACATGGCCTAAGTGACAGGCTTCTTTACACAGCAGGGCAACTTCCTGTGGGCCCAGGCCTAGGATAGCAGCCATTCCCCCTTTTCCATCGGGAACGGCCTCTTGCATATATACCGCTCTTTTCTGAACGAGGGGAAGGGCATCTGTAAATGTCAAAGATCCGGCGCAAACAAGCGCACTATATTCCCCGAGACTTAGGCCTGCCGTTGCATCCGGCAAAAAACCATGTTCCCTTAGAACAGTAAACGCTGCCATGCTAGTCACCAGTATAGCAGGCTGTGTCACTTTTGTTTGGCGCAGTTGCTGCGCGTCCCCATCAAAAATGATTTTGCTCAGCCCCATCCCGAGGATATCATCGGCTTCCTCAAATATTTCCCTTGCCCCCGCGGACATGGCGGCAAATTCCTTTCCCATACCCCTATATTGTGACCCTTGTCCTGGAAAAATAAAAGCACACTTTACCATTTTTTCCGCCATCCCTCCTCATCCCGGATTTTTCTATATTATAATTACCAATTTAGCACAGCTGCACCCCAGGTCAATCCTGCACCAAAGGATACCAAGGTAAGAAGATCACCCTGTTTTATCTTTCCCTCCTCCAGGGCCTCATCGAGAACAACGGGGATCGTTGCCGAGGACATGTTTCCATAACGCTGAATATTGACTAGAACCTGGCTATCACTTAAACCAAGCCTTTTGCAAGCGGCATTAATGATGCGGACATTAGCTTGATGCGGAACGATAAAATCTAGATCGGCCGGTTTTTTGCCACATAATTCCAGAACGTTAGTCGTCGATTCCACCATAATTTTTACAGCAAATTTAAAAATTTCCGGGCCGTTCATCCTGATATAGTGGGCCCTTTCCTCCAGCGTCCTCACCGTGGTTGGGCGCTTGGATCCTCCGGCCGGGATATCGAGCAGCTCGGCCTTTGTACCATCGGAATACATCTTTGAGGCCAGTATTCCCCTGCCCTCCTCGACCCGCTGCAGTACTACAGCACCAGCCCCATCACCAAAAAGGACGCAGGTATTACGATCCGTCCAATCAACAATGGGGGAAAGAGTATCTACCCCGATTAGCAAGATGTTTTTTGCCGCTCCGGTTTCAATGAATTGTTGGCCTACGGTCAGTCCGTAAAGAAAACCCGTACACCCGGCCGCCAGATCAAAAGCAGCGGCCCTATGCGCGTTAAGTTTGGCTTGGACCAGGCAAGCCGAAGACGGTAGAAGCTGATCAGCGGTAACCGTAGCCACGATCAAAATATCAATTTCTTCAGGTTTTAGGCCCGCCTTTTCCAAGGCAATTCGTGCTGCAATCTCTGAAAGACCCGAGTTTGTTTCGTCCCCACTGATGATCCTTCTTTCTTTAATACCTGATCTGGTCGTAATCCATTCATCGCTGGTTTCCACCATATGTTCCAAGTCGAAATTGGTTAGCCTTACCACTGGGAGGGCCCTTCCCGTCGACACGATTCCAGCTTTTTTTCCTGCTATCATCCCAGCACCTCTTTTGGAACCTGTTTCAATTCCTTCTCAATTTTATGGTTCGTCCTTTTTCTTGCAAAAAGATATGCCCTTTTTAGCAATGCCTGGCTGACCGCCCTCCTTTTCGAGGCCCCGTGACATTTGATACAGATCCCATTAACACCGATCAGCATTGCACCACCATATTCGGACTCATCCAACTTAGTAAACATTTTCTGTAAGGAAGGCAAAACCATGGCCGCAGCCTGGGGATTCTTCCTTATCTCGTCCAGTAAATATGTATAAATATCCTTGGAAAGCCCCTCATAAGCCTTAAGGAGCACGTTTCCCACAAAACCATCACAAATAATTATATCGGTTTTATTTTGAAAAAGCTGCTTGGCCTCGATATTACCAACAAAATTAAAAGATCTATTTTCCTTAAACAGCTGATATGCCTGCTTAATCTTTGTATTTCCCTTTTTCTCCTCCACACCAACATTCAACAGGGCAACACGTGGGTCAGGAATGCCTACGATCTCCTGGGTATAAACCTTACCCATTTGGGCGTACTGAAAAAGATGCTCCGGTTTGGCATCCATATTTGCCCCAACATCGAGAATAACGACGCTGCCTTCCCGTGAGGCAGGAAATTCTACCAGAAGAGCAGGTCTCTTGATTCCGCCCAGCCGCCCCAGAAACAACAAACCCCCAGCCATCAGGGCCCCTGTACTGCCTGCACTTAGAACGGCATCAACCTTTCCGGAACGGGCAAGTTGCAAGGCAGCAACCATTGAAGATCCTTTTTTGCGGCGGATGGCCAGCCCAGGATCCTCGTTATTACCGATCACTTCATCTGCATGAACTATGGTAATCCGGGTCACCTGCTTGCGGCATATTTCCTGTCCGAGACATCGGCGAATAATATCCTGGCGGCCCACCAAAAAAACCTGCAAATCCTTCGCTTGCCGGGTGGCATCTAAAACCCCCCTAATAATTTCCACAGGGGCATGATCACCCCCCATGGCATCCACAGCTACCCTTAACACAAAATACCAACCCCTACAAAAAAATAAAACAAATCCCGGGCATAACAAAAACATCCCGGGTTTTTATGATGGGAATTAAGATTTGACTATTTCTTTACCCTTATAGTACCCGCAGTGGCTACAAATATGGTGGGGTAATTTTAGCTCATGACACTGCGGGCAAGTGATCAGGTTTGGCGCGGACAGTTTCCAATGAGTCCGCCGTTTATCCCTTCTAGCCTTAGAAGTTTTTCTCTTGGGTACTGCCATTTCTATACACCTCCAGAGTCTTTTTCAATAAAATGTTTTAAAGGCGTCCATCTTTGATCTGTACTTTCGTCCGTACAGGAGCAAGATGATTTATTCTTGTTCTGTCCGCAAATTGGACAAAGGCCCTTGCAATCCTCATGGCATAATATTTTTAGGGGCAGTGAAAGAAAAAAGGATTGCCGAAAGTACTCATCCAGTTTGAGCAGCTCACCTTTAAAAAGAAATTGTTCATCTTTTTCGGAAATGTTACCTGCAGTTCCCCCTCCTTCACCCGCCTGCAGGTGAATAAACTCCTCAGCAAATGATTCCCGCAGGGTAAAATTAGTCTGTTCTAGGCAGCGGCTACATTCCCCCAAAAACCCCGCCTGCCAATTCCCTTTAATCAAAACCCGGTTATTTACATACGCTGCCTGAAGCGAAACCTTGAGGACGGGATCATTGTCCTGGTAAGCCTTAACCCCGGAACCACTAACTTTTATCTCCGCGTAAAACTTTAAAAACCGCCCCTTGGCCTTCTTTAAATCGGGTATAAAAAGTTCCACAATTCCCACCCCCAGAGAATCAAGCCTAATTATATAGAGGCACAAGTTTTTTGTCAAGAATTAGTCGCATTTAAAGAAAATCAAAGTTTCCCTAGTTAATATGTGATACTGTCAAAATCCGATGTTTTTCCTCCGCCAAAAAAAACCATAATCCTGTTGGGGATACAGACGATGCTCTGGTAATCATGACTGATCCATCCCATGTGCGAGCAAATTCCCTGAGGGCAAAGATTTTCAGGAAGGGGAAGCATGCGCACCCGCCCTTTGCCTATTTCCAGGGTTGCAATATGTTCACTGTTTTCACCAAAAGGGAAGGTTACAATTTCCTCAGTCTGTTCATCAAAAGAGAATTCCTTCACAAAGCAGTTATTTACATAAATAGAAATATATTTTTGTTCTCCCTGCGCACCCAAGCGGTAATTGAAAAAAAAAGTGGCAAGGCTGAGTGCCAGGAGCAAAGCAATTAACAATTTGTCATAGATAGTCATTTTAATACGCAAAATTGTCACCCATCATTATTTAATTCAGCGGGTATCTACTGAAAGATAAGCCTATAGGTGGCGCTACCCATAGCAGCCAGGTCCTTATCATTATATATCCTTACCTGTCCAAAAGCCATGGAACCCCTCCTGTGGATGATTTCCCCTTCGGCAAAAATCTTCCCACCCGAAACAGCTTTTAAATAATTGACCTTCAACTCCAGCGTAGCAATCCCCCGTACCTTTGCATCCTGAAAAAGGGCACAACCCAGCGCAGCATCAATAAGGGAAGCAATAACACCACCATGCAGTGTCCCCATTGGATTAGTCAACTTCTCATCATAACTAAGGGAAAGACGGGCATGGGGATAGGCCGCTTCCTCAATTTTCATCCCCAAAAGATGCATGTAAGCAGAGGGGCCAATTATATCATCCATGGTTGATTGCCTTTCTTTTTTATTTTCCATATGGCCAAAATCGACAAAATACATTACAATTACGTGTAGTTGCAACTCTGCAGCATAAACACAATTTGCAAAAGGAGCTATAGATAAATCATGCTATTCCGCAAGGCAAGAATGTCCGATATCGAAACAATGGCAGCACTGATAAATTTTTATGCCGAAAAAGGGGAGATGCTCCATAGGACAATTCCTTCCATGTACCAAAAAATCAGGGAATACACACTTGTTGAAAATGATAGAACAATTGTTGCTGTAGGGGGCCTACATATCCTCTGGAACGATCTGGCAGAAATTTGTTCACTGGCGGTCCATCCGGAAAAGATCAATACCGGGCTCGGTTCTTCCCTGGTTAAAAAATTAATCCAGGAAGGCAGAGCACTTGGAATCGAAAAAATTTTTGCCCTAACCTATCAACCACTATTTTTTGAAAAATGTGGCTTCACAAGAATTGACAAGGATGAGTTGCCACAAAAGGTCTGGACGGAATGCATTAACTGCCCCAAGTTCCCCAACTGTGATGAGATAGCCCTAATACAAAACATTAATCATTCAACCTCGTAGGTTCTCACCATAGGCGGGATTATCATTTGATTCATTTACGGGATACAGTTTTTATTGCGGATGCCCCATTTTCCTTATTATAGCATCCGCCATCTGGGAAGTTGTAGCCCCCCCGCCAAGATCATAGGTAACGTCCTTTTTCCCGGCGATCACCTCGGCCAGTGCTCCTTCGATTTTGGCTGCAGCATCACCTTGATCCATATATTTTAACATTAAAACTGCCGAAAGAATGGTCGCCGTGGGATTAACCTTATTCTGGCCGGCATATTTCGGGGCACTGCCATGCACGGGCTCAAAAATGGCTGCATCTGCA
The DNA here is from genome assembly GCA_012839215.1 of Bacillota bacterium. Lineage (GTDB taxonomy): Bacteria > Bacillota > Dethiobacteria > DTU022 > UBA8154 > DUNV01. The sequence continues at coordinate 2,139 of DUNV01000059.1, read as the reverse complement.
CCGATATTAGCGCTGGGAGCCACCCCAAGCCCTCCTACGAGTCCGGCGCAAAGATCGGAAACAATATCCCCATAGAGGTTGGGCATAACCATGACATCATAGAGATGTGGCTTGCTAACCAGTTGCATACACATATTATCTACAATGCGCTCCTCAAACTCGATATCCTGATATTCCTCCGCTACCTGGCGGGCCACATTCAGGAAAAGCCCATCGGTGCATTTCATAATATTGGCTTTATGCACTGCCGTTACTTTTTTACGTTTTTCTTTCCGGGCATAGTCAAAAGCAAAGCGGACGATGCGATCCGAACCCTTGCGAGTGATGATCTTGATACTTTCTGCTGCATCCTCGCCAACCATATGCTCTATGCCGGCATAAAGATCCTCTGTATTTTCACGAACAACAACCAAATCTATATCATCATAGCGGCTAAGCACCCCTTTATAGGTTTTAACAGGCCGTAGGTTTACATAAAGATCCAATGCCTTTCGCAGAGCCACATTAATACTGCGGAAACCTGTTCCAATGGGAGTAGTCAATGGGCCTTTCAGGGCAATTTTGTTCCTGCGGATCGAACTCAGGGTTTCATCCGGCAAATAATCCAGCCCTTTTTCATGGGCAGTCATACCAGCCTCTGCCATCTCCCACTTAATATCGAGGCCGGTGGCCTCCACTACCCTCAAAGTTGCTGCGATCAATTCCGGCCCGGTTCCATCGCCGGGAATTACTGTTATTGTTTGCATAGCTTCTCACCTTTCCGACTTTTCGCCACCATAGATTCTCTGGTAACGTCCATACGTGCAAATAACTTTTCCAACAAAGCTGCGTGTTTCCGCAAAAGGAATATCATCCAGTGTCTCCTTACCGCCATCCCAGATCCCGCTGTCGAGCCATTTCTTTACGTGCCCCCTGCCACCATTATAGGCAGCCAGTGCTGGATAAAGGCCGGTATCAAATTGCTGCAAAAGATCATTTAGGTACCAGGTGCCAAGTAGAACGTTGATATTTGGCTCATAAATTTTATCCTTAGAAAAATCATCTAATCCAATTTGTTCGGCAATCCAAAACCCTGTATCCGGCATAATTTGCATCAGCCCCCTGGCACCTTTATCCGAGGTTGCCCCCTCCTTGAAACCACTTTCGACGCGAATAATTGATACGATCAGCAACGGATCCAAACCGTATTTATCAGCCTCATGAACAATTAAATCCTTGTAGGGATAGGGGTAGATAAGGCGGGCAAAGTTATTTGACTGGCTTAGCAATACATACAGAAGAAGCGCAAATAAAAAAAGATTAAGAATTATTTTCAACGTTTTTAGCAAATAAACACCCCGAATTTAACCCTTAGTCAGTTTTATCCAGAGCCGATCAACCTGATCCTGCAGGTAATCCAGGGAACCATCGTTAGAAATTATATAATCGGCAGACCGGGCTTTTTTTTGCAAATCCATCTGTGAGGCAATACGCCGCTTTGCTTCATCGCGACTAAGCCCATCCCTCTCTCCCAACCTGATAATTTGCCTTTCCTCATCGGCAACAACAACCAAAACAATATCTACATCCCTGTCCATGCCAATTTCAAAAAGGAGGGGCACATCCCAGATCTGGATTGCCCGGGGAAAATTCAAGGCAATTTCCTTACTTTTTAGGGTAAAATATTTTTTTATATGCGGATGGGTAATGCTGTTCAGCCTTTGAAGGGCCCTGCTATTGGAGAAAACGAGCGACGCTATTTGTGCCCGGTTGAGAGTCCGATCATCCCTTAAAACACTTCCCCCCAGCCAGGAAACAATCTCGGCCCAGGCTGGTTCACCTGGTTCAACAATTTTTCTGGCAACCTGATCTGCATCAAGCAAATGGGCACCTTTCGATACAAGCATCCTGGCCACCGTAGATTTACCACTGGCGATTCCCCCAGTTAAGCCAACCCTGGTCAATATTCCAACCCACCTTGCTAAAAAGCACAAAAAAGCCATGAAAAGCTTTTTTTATGCTTATAGTATATTAAAAACGCCCAGCAAAAGCAATAGATTTTGACGCACGAAACTAAGGCAATAATAATTCCCGCCTTAAATATTTACGGTTTCTACCTAAGGGAATTTGCCCTCTTTCGTTATAATTTAACGAGAACTT
>DUNV01000058.1 GCA_012839215.1 Bacillota bacterium | reverse complement strand
GGGGGAAAAAGCTACGGCAAATAAATTTTTCGAGGATGGGATGTTGCAAACATTTAAACAAATAAATAACTATGTCCGTAAAGATATGCCGTTAACAGTATATTATGCCTATAAACAAAATGAAAGCGATAGCAACAACAATAATGTATCTACCGGTTGGGAAACAATGTTGTCTGCTATTTTAAAAGCGGGCTTTGTTGTTACAGGAACCTGGCCAATAAGAACAGAAAAGCCTGGACGATCCCTTGAGATAGGCACCAACGCTCTTGCCTCCTCTATCGTCCTCGTCTGCCGCAAACGCCCTGCCGATGCGCCGCTTTGCACCCGCCGTGACTTTATCAATGCCCTGAAACGTGAACTAAAGCCCGCCCTTCAAAAACTGCAGGCCAGCAACATTGCGCCGGTGGATATGGCCCAAAGCGCCATTGGCCCCGGTATGGGCGTGTTTTCCCGCTACTCCAGGGTGCTGGAAGCGGACGGTACACCAATGAGCGTCCGTTCGGCCCTGCAGATTATCAACCAGGAGCTGGACCTCTATTTTACGGAGCAGGACAGTGATCTTGACCGGGATAGCCATTTTTGCCTGGATCTCTATACACAATACGCCTTTAACGACATGAAATTTGGTGAGGCGGATGTGCTGGCGCGGGCGAAAAATACTTCCGTGGAAAAGTTGGCGGCCCGCGGGGTTCTTTACGCGCAAAAAGGTGTAGTGCGCTTACTCACCCGGGAAGAAATCCCCGAAAAGGTTGATCGGGGAATAATCTGGCTGCTCATGCAGCAGCTTACCCGCGCCCTGGAAAAGGATGGTATCGCTGGTGCAGCAAAGATCGTGGCAGATATTCTTACTTCTGAGCCGGAACATGCCAAAGCCCTAGCCTACCGCCTCTTCACCATTGCCGAACGCAAAGGCTGGGCCAAAGAAGCTCTTGCCTATAACTCCCTGGTCATTGCCTGGCCGGAGGTGCAATCCAAAGCGGCAGAGTTGCAGGCACAGTTGGCTGGTTCTCAACAGATGACGTTATTCGATGTTGAAAAATAGAAAGGAGGAGAATTATATGGGGAATAACCATACGCTGGTGTCCCGGGGGTTTCGGATTGTGCTTAATGCCCTTGCCCCCTATATTGCCCGCGAGCTAGGAAACAGCATCGGAACGGATTGGTGGCAAAAAGCTGTTATTGGCATACTATATGAGGATCAAAAACGGGATTTACCCCTGGCAGGTGAGTGGGGCGAGTTGGTAGATTCGCTGGATATCCAGCGGGCTTTACTATTATTTGATCTGCATTGGAATAACGTTTTCCGCAAAAAATTATCTATCGACCATCGTACCTGGGCCAAGGAACTGGTTGGTATTCGCAATAGGCTGGCTCACCTCGGTGGGGAAGATTTTACTGCTGATAATACTTGGCGTGCCCTTGATACGATGTCACGTCTGGTGGAACAAATTGATTCTGAAGGTGCAGAGGAAATTCGTGAAATTCTTCGCGTTTCCCGTTATGGTTCCGTAAATAGCTCGACAACAGTCAAAGCAGCATCCATGCCGCCTCCTATGACAACAAAGCAGAAGGATACCGGTATTTTGAATACAGCACCCTTCAGGGGGTTGCCTGGTTGGCGTGATGTGATCGAGCCGCACCCCGATGTGGCCCGGGGGAGTTATAAAAATGCGGAATTTGCAGCTGATCTGGCTCAAGTGGCCCGGGGCGAGGGTTCCTATGAATACCGCGATCCGGTGGAATTTTTTGGCCGGACCTATATTACCGAGGGGATGGCCGGGCTTTTAGAACAATCCTTATGCCGGATCTGTAACAGGGGCGGTGAACCTGTCATTCAGTTGAAGACAGCCTTCGGTGGCGGCAAAACCCATAGTATGCTGGCCCTTTACCACATGGTACGCGGCATGGTTTCCATCGACAAAATCCCTGTTATAAAGCCCGTTATGCAAAAAGCGGGCATTTCTACCCTGCCTAAGGCCAATGTTGCTGTTCTAGTGGGCACAGCACTAAACCCTACCAAAAGCAAACGTCCCAGTAATATGCCCGGTATTACCATCAATACCTATTGGGGTGAGATGGCTGCCCAGTTAGCCTTGTCGGCCGGCGATTTGGGGTTGTATGACTATGTGAAGGAAGCAGATAAGAAGGGCGTTTCCCCCGGTTCAGTGGCCCTAAGGAATCTTTTTGATGCTGCCGCACCCTGCCTAATCCTCATGGACGAGATAGTGGCCTATGCCAGAAAGATTTATGGCGTTTCCGGATTGCCTGCCGGCAGTTTTGATAACTTTATTACCTTTGTTCAGGAGGTAACCGAGGCGGTGAGGGCAAGCAAAAATAGCCTTGTAGTGGCCGCTATACCCGAATCTGACATTGAGATCGGCGGTGAGGCGGGCAAGATCGTCCTAGAAACCATAGAGCATACCTTTGGACGTATGGAATCTATCTGGAAGCCGGTTGTTGCCAGTGAAGGCTTTGAAGTGGTGCGCCGCCGTTTATTCCTTGATTGCAAAGATCCTGATGGCCGCGATGCCGTCTGTGCTAAATTTACACAGATGTATAACGAAAACCAAAGTGATTTTCCCTTGGAAGCAAAGGAGGTTGAATATAAAAAGCGGATGGTTTCATGCTACCCTATTCATCCAGAAGTATTTGATCGGCTTTATGAAGACTGGGCGACCCTCGATCGTTTCCAAAGGACGCGGGGTGTCCTGCGTCTCATGGCGGCGGTTATTTATGAGCTGTGGATGGGTAACGATGCCAGTTTGATGATCATGCCAGGCACCATTCCACTAGACAAGCCAAATGTCCGGGAAGAACTGACCCGGCATTTGTCTGAAGGCTGGAATGCTCTTGTTGATCGGGAAGTAGATGGCAAAAACTCTGTTCCCTATCAAAAAGATCAGACTAATCCGCGCTACGGTGGCAAACTGGCGGCCCGCCGTGTGGCCAGGACAGTCATGCTGGGCAGTGCTCCCACTGTCCGGGATCAAAATGTGCGGGGTATTGAGGCATCACGTATCCGCTTGGGTGTGGTCCAGCCTGGCGAAAACATTGCCAACTTTAATGATGCACTTAGCACCCTAACCTCATCACTGGCCTATCTTTATACTAACCCGTCGGGTGACCGTTTTTGGTACGATACCCGCCCGACGCTGCGCAAAACTGTGGCCGATCGGGCCACGCAAATCCCTGCACCCGAGGTGGAACTAGAAATTGAAAAGCGGTTGCGTAAGCTGCACAAGGAACAGCCCTTTGCCGGTGTGCACGCCTGCCCCGCCTCTTCCCTGGATGTGCCGGATGAACAAAGCGCCCGCCTGGTTATTCTTTGCCCTGGTGACAAATACAAGGCTTCAAGGCAGGATAACAGTGCGATGATCGAGGCTGTAAATATTTTGAACAATCGTGGCAATACACCCCGCATCTACCGCAACATGCTGGCCTTTATCGCCCCTGATCAGGACCTGATGGACTCTCTCCAGCAGGCTGTTCGGCTTTACCTGGCTTGGAGTTCCATAAAGGATGACAGCGAAGATCTAAATTTGGACGCGGCACAAAACCGTGAAACAAAAAATAACTTGGAGCGTAGTGATGAAACAGTAGATGCCAGAATAAAAGAAACATATTGTTGGCTGCTGGTGCCTTACATCGACAAAAATGTAGAAATGAAGACGATCATTTGGGATAGCATCCGCATCAGCGGAGGGGCAGAAGGCATTATCACCAAGGCTGCCAAGAAGATGCTCCAAAATGAAGCGATTATAACCGCCTGGGCTCCGGCCCTTCTGCTGATGGAACTGGATAATTTGCTATGGCGTGACGTTGATAACATCTCCATTAAAAAGCTTTGGGAATATCTTTGCACTTATTGCTATCTCCCGCGCTTGGCTGGTGAAAGTGTGTTGGAGGAGACGATCCGCACCGGCTTGAATTCCCCGGAATATTTTGCCTTTGCATCGGCTCTTGATGGCGATCGTTATATTGGCCTTAAGTTTAACCAGTATGTCGGCATAATTGAACGTTCCGGCTACCTGGTCAAAGTCGATGTTGCCCAAAAACAGCTTGCCGCCGAGGCAGTGAAAGCCGGGGAGGAGAATGGGACAACTCATCCCACAGGCACTAATGCCGGTGAGCCATCAACTTATATTATCACAACTCCGGGAGTGAAACCGGAGGCACACGATCCAGCAGTCACAGTTCCCCAAAATACTCATTTCTATATGTCGGCTGATCTGGATACAACCCGCATCGGGCGCGACGTTCAGAAACTTGTCGAGGAAGTTATCAGCCATCTAACATCAGTTGATGGGGCCCAGGTAGAAATATCGTTGGAGGTAAATGTAAAATCCCCGGATGGTCTTTCGCCGCAAACCGTACGAACGGTATCCGAAAACTGTCAAACCCTCAAAGTGCGTTCGTTTGGGTTTGATGAATAACAGGTAAAAATGAGGCGTGATAAATTAGAGGGGGGAAAATGCAGCGCATTCCAAAGGAAGGATCGAAAATGTGAAAATATTGATCAAGATGCATTTGGTTCTAATTGCCATGAATTTACAGCGATGTATTTTTTTAAAGTAGGGGAGTTAGCGTGTTCATTGCCTAGCATTTTTCGGATTGCCTGGATTTTGGGTTGCCTGTATGGTTCTAGTTATCATGCATTGGCCAAGCCCTATTTTAAGGAGTTTATTTATTCTGTTGGGAAATATTATTTAAAGAAGGAATTATCTTGGAAATGTAGTAATAATTAAAGAGAGTTTAACTATTCCTATTGTTTCGGGGTTATGGCCAATACATGTATAAAACATTCAACCAAATCTAGCACTAGAAAAGGAACTTAAATGATGCAAACTTGCTGGAGAAATGTCAAAAAGTTTTATCTACTTTATCTATAGGTGGGGCACAAAATGTGCCCCATTTTGGTTTTTTAGGTTCCATAAATTGCATAAAGGTAGCAATAATTGGGTTTATTTGAGCAGGGGAGGGGCATGAGATGTTCATAAGCAGCTGTGATACAGATAGCGTGGTGGCCGCAATTCTGGACATGGATATAAGAGACGATCAGTCCCTTTTTATCATGCTTGGTGGGGAAGGAAAAATAGATTTACAGGTGCTTGTAGATGCACTAAATAAATCAGCGATAAGTTTCTGGGGGGGAGTATTTCCTGGGATAATCCATGGTGAACAAAAATATGAAAAGGGGGCAATAGTAATCCCTTTCCCCATTTTGGAAAAACCTTTACTGGTAAGAGGGCTCGACACGGAGGATATCAGGCTTCCCAATTTAAAAAAAATAATTGCAAAATTTGATCAAAAGTATGCAGCAATAGTTCTTGTGGATGGTCTGAGTAGGAATATTGATGGGTTCTTGAATCTGCTCTACGATAACCTTGCCAATTCGGTAAATTATTTTGGAGGTGGGGCCGGGTTTTTGAACCTTCAACAGGATCCATGTGTTTTTACCAATCGGGGGGTTTTTCAAAGTGCAGCTGTAATAACTTTTGTTAAACTAAAGTGTCGGCTGGGTTTTCGTCATGGGTGGAAAAGGGTTATGAGGCCAGTTATTGCTACAAAAACCGATAAAAACAAAATTATCGAGCTTAACTGGAGAAGTGCGTTCGACGTCTACAGTGAAATCATAAAAAGGGATTTAGGCAAAATTATTACAAAGGAAAATTTCTTTGATATTGCCAAAAACAACCCCTTCGGTATGCTCAAGGATACTATTATCCGTTCTCCCGTGGCGGTTGATAATAACGGTTGTCTGATCTGTGTCGGCGGTGTTCCCGAAAATTCTGTATTGGATATTCTAAAAGGGGATGCAGCCTCGCTGGTAAATGCCGCGGCTGAGGCCGCCGGTGAATGCCAAATATCCTCGCGGGCAAGGGTTACCCATGGTTTTATAGCCAGCTGTGTGTCGCGTGCGCTTTTTCTGGAAGAGGAATACCATAGGGAATTACGTGAAGTGAAAGTAAAATTTCAGGGCATTAAACCACATCTCCTTCCCGTAGGGATGCTTACCCTTGGGGAGATCTCCTCCCATGGCAGGGAGTATTTGGAGTTTCTTAACAATACAATTGTGGCGGGAATTATGTATGAATAATGTTGATTATTACATAAAGGTTTTTCAGGATATGTCCCTGTCCTTTGAAATGGCACTGGCAACAGGCCAATCCATGGATTTCAGGGAAAGTTGTGACTTGTTTTTAAAACATCTTATGGGTCGCAAGGATCTTGTTTACAGTGCCGTTTGGATTAAGGACAGCTGCCTGGCCGGGGAGGCCGATCGGGAAACTGCCTCCCTGGCCTATGCCTTCCCGGATTATTTGTCCAAAGCGAAGAAACTTCCCCTTAGCCATCCGCTATTTAATAGCCTGAATGGAAAGGAATTTATGACAATTTCCCCTAGCGAGGAAAGGTTTTCAGAGTTAATAAATGAAAAAGGAATTGCCAGCGGTACAATAGTACTGTTTTCTCTCAAAGAAATAGGTGTTCTCCAGTTGTTTTCCCTAAGAAATAGTTGTTTTAGCACATTCGAACTCAACCAGCTCAGCAAGGTAATTTCCAAGTTTGCCTATTCTCTAAGGGGATGTCTTTCCTACAGGCAATTGCAGGAAGAAGTGATCCAAAGGAAAAAGGCAGAGGAGGCCCTCAAGCAATCCGAACAACAGATGGCCAACATTATCAACTTTATGCCAGTGGCGACATTTGCCATTAACCTTGATGGAAGGATCATTTCCTGGAACCACGCCATGGAATTGCTGACCGGTGTCAAGGCAGGAGATATGCTGGGCAAAGGAAATTATGAATATGCCCTGCCTTTTTGGGGCAGACGAAAACCTACTTTGGTTGATTTGGTGTTAAGGCCCGAACTGGAAAAATTGCTCAAGGATGGCTACCTTTTGTTTCAAAGGGTGGGTGACAGCACCGTAGCAGCGGAAACCTATTTTTGGGATTCCAATGGAAAAAAAATCTATCTAAGGCTCAAGGCTACGAGGTTGCTAAACAACAGGGGTGGGGTTATTGGGGCCATTGTCTCCCATCGCGATATTACTGCAAACAAGGAATTGCAAAGTGTACTTGAAAAGGATCGCTCCGATTTGGAAAAAATGGTTAAAAAGAGGACCTTCGAACTATATGAGGCCAATAGGAAGCTCAGGGAGGAAATAGACGAAAGAAAAAATGCCGAGGCGGCGCTGGCCGAAGAAAAGGAGTTACTTTCAGTTACCTTGCAAAGTATTGCCGATGGGGTGATAACTACTGATATAACGGGGGCCATCTCTTCCGTCAATCAAATGGCTGAGAAGATTTTGGATCTTGACCAAGTGAGGATTAAGGGCGAACCCCTGGGGAAGTTCTTTAGGGCAATAGGTGAGGAAAAAAACCCCAAAACCACTGATGATCTTTCCCCAATTGCTCTGGAGGGTAACAGGGTAAATGCCGCAACCATTTATACAGAACTTCTCACGAAAGGCAAAACTAAAAAAATTATTTCTGCCAATGCAGCTCCGATAAAGGATAAGGATCAAAACACTATTGGTTATGTAATTATTTTAAGGGATATTACGGCACACAGGAAAATGAAAGAACAACTGGCCCTGTCGCAAAAACTTAGATCCATCGGCGAACTGGCGGCGGGGATAGCCCATGAGATAAATACACCCATGCAATATATAGGTGATAATATAACGTTCCTGCGGGATGCGATAAAAGGCGTTATCTACAATCCAGACAATAAATTATTAAATGGGGCAGAGGGAGCGGATCTGGGATATCTTTTAAAGGAGATACCGAGGGCATTTGAGGAGACCCTCGAGGGGGTTGCCAAAGTTAGCCGCATAGTTTCCGCCATGAAGGATTTTGCACACCCGGGCAAAACGGAAATGAAACCGGCAGACATTAACAGATCTATTGAGGTAACGGCAACTATCTCCAGGAATGAATGGAAATATGCCGCTGAGTTGGAAACCAGACTTGATCGGGAACTGCCCTTAGTCCACTGTGCCATTGATGAGATAAACCAGGCCCTGCTTAATATGATTGTGAATGCAGCGCAGGCCATTAAGGAGGCCCAGGTTGGAAAACCCCTGTTAAAAGGAAAAATTACTATTGCAACAATGGTGGATGGGGATTATGTGCGTATTATTGTGAGTGATAATGGGGCAGGTATGCCCGATTTTGTAAAAGATCATATTTTTGAACCCTTTTTCACTACCAAGGAGGTGGGCAAGGGTACAGGCCAGGGGCTTTCCATTGTCTATAATATTATTGTTAACAAACACGAGGGAACAATTGAGGTTGACTCAGGGGTAGGAAGGGATACAACCTTTACCATTCGCCTTCCCATAAAACCTTGTGGCAGTTCCTAGGGCCCGCCCATTGTCAAGTTAAACGGGTTTATTTCGACAAAATTATGTTGCTGGGGGGAGGGTATCAGTAAATGGCCGAGAGGGTGTTGTTAGTAGATGACGATAAGAATATCCTCGCAGCCTATAGGAGGAATTTGGGCAATAAATTTGCTGTAGATGTTGCGGAGAGCGGCGAAAAGGGACTTGCTGTTTTGAAGGAAAGGGAGCCATTTGCAGTTGTTATTTCAGACTATCGTATGCCGGGAATGGATGGGATCGAGTTTCTTTCCTTGGCCCGGAAGGTTGCTCCCCATACTGTACGTATTATGCTGACAGGTTATGCAGATATGGAAAAGGTTCTTGGCGCAATAAATGAAGGAAATGTATTCCACTTTTTGACAAAACCCTGCCCTAGCAATGTTTTAACGGGGGTATTGGAAAAAGCAATTGAACAATACAGGCTTGTAACTAATGAAAGGGAAATGGTGGATGAGGCCCTGAGACGTGCCCAATTCGAGGAATCAATGAAGGTGATGGCAGAGGAAAGGCTTGCCGTAATGGAAAAGAAGCTTAAAAGCACTTTGGAGGATGCTATTAAATCAATGGCTGTAGTTTTGGAGAAAAGGGATCCTTATACAGCCAATCACCAGCGGCGGGTGGCAGGGCTGGCAATTACCCTTGCCAAAGCGCTTGGCTGGGGCGATGAACAAACAGAGGGCCTTTATATGGCAGCAATAGTGCATGATATTGGCAAAATTTATGTTCCCGCAGAAATATTGAACAAGCCCGGTTCATTGAACGATCTGGAGTTTGCCATGATCAGGTGCCATCCCGAAGTAGGGCAGGAGATACTCCAAGTAATTGATTTTCCCTGGCCAATCGGGCAGATTGTTCTTCAGCATCACGAAAGGCTGGATGGCTCCGGTTACCCCATGGGCCTTTCGGGGGATGAGATCCTATCCGAGGCGCGTGTTCTAGCTGTTGCCGATGTAGTGGAGGCCATGACTTCCCATCGGCCCTACAGGCAGGCCCTCAGTCTTGACGAGGCATTAGGGGAGATCTCCCAAAATGCAGGTGCTCTATACGATAAAAATGTTGCTGATGCCTGTATAAAACTATTCGGGGAAGAAGGTTTTCAGATCCCCGACCTCTGACTGTACTTGGACTGTACCTGCTAAAAACATGCCATAAACTGGAATATTGGCAAAAAAAGGGAACACCCGCAAATGCCGTTATAATGGGTGTTCATAGAGTTTCAAGCTGGTGGACCCGAGGGGGCTCGAACCCCTGGCCTCTAGAATGCGAATCTAGCGCTCTCCCAAACTGAGCTACGGGCCCAAGTCATGCAACTGATAATTAATTATTAATTTGCTACCATGCAAATTAATCTCCAAACAACTTGTATTATAACAGGCGGGGGGTAGAAAAACAAGGGATGGGCCTATTGGGAATCGTGTCAGTACCCTGGGGTAAATTATCCTAGTTCTATAAAAATGGTTATGTGATAGCTGTTTAGGCAAGCTTTCCATTCAGCAATAGAACCCCAAAAAGAGCCTCAGCAGTGCCACGCTTCCTATTCCTGTTAGCACGCCTATGAACATATTGCGTGTCCAAAGGGCAACAATAAAAGTGGGAAAAGCAGCCAAAAAATATGGATTAGAGGCAGGTACAAGGTTAAGGTATCCTTCCTTGAGAAAAAGGGCAGGCCCCAATAGGGCGGATAGGACGGCGACTGGCACGTATGAGAGCCAGCTTTTTGCCAGGGGAGAAAGCCGGCGTTTGGATAAATAGAGAAGTGGCAAAAAACGTGGCAAATATGTGACAAATGCCATTAGCACTATAGCGATAATAATATTGTTTTGCATTCCACTACCCCTACTTCTCGATGGTAAGAATATGGTCTTCAAACTGCTTTTGTGCCAATTTTGCACCCCGCCCGGGCAACTACACTTTTCTTTCCTGGCGCAGATCGAGCAAAGCCCCGGCAGTGGCACCGGCCAGGGTGGCGATGATAATATACCAATGGCCAACTGGTAGTATGAACAGAAATGTGGAAAGTAGCATGGCGAAGGCCCCGACAAGATATTTCCTTTTATTGTCCAGTTGCATGGCCAGGAGGGCAATAAACATTGCCGGCAGGGCATAATCAATACCCCAGCTTTCCAGGTTGGTGAACAGTGCCCCGGTATAGAACCCCAGGGCAGATCCACTAACCCAGGAAAGGTGGGCCAGGGTGTTTGTGGTAAAGAGACGTATTGCCACAGGATTTGTTTCCCCTTTAAAATCCCTGCTGTGGACTGCAAAGGATTCATCTGTCAGCTCAAAGGCAAAATATGCCTGTTGCAACCGACTGAGATGTTTCAAATGGGGTGAAAGGGCTGCACTCATCAGGGTGTGTCGCAGGTTGACCAGAAAAGTTGTCATGACAATTGTAAAAAGGCCAGCCTGACTTTCGATAAGGCCCAGTGAGATCAGCTGGGCTGAGCCGGCGTAGACGATAATGGACATAAAGGTTGTTTCCAAGGAATTGAGTCCAACGTTTGCCGCCAGGATGCCAAAGGCCAATCCAATAGGAATGTAGCCAAGGACGATGGGAAGGCTCCGCGTGGCACCATCTTTAAAGGCTATGTAGAATGATTCCCTAAAATTTTTTCCCATTATTTAATTAGCATACCGGACTTGATCAGTTTTGTAAATGTCGAAATTTAGCAATGACTGCTGCCAGGGCCATGTGGGCACATCCTTTTAGGGGATCATGGAAGCATATTCTGAAGGTTTTAGGGAACATTTAGAAGCAGGATCTGACAGTAACCTTTTCCTTTTTATTCCGTTATAATATAGTGAGCAGGCTATATTCGATGGGAGGGATAGGCAGTGAAGTGGAAAAGGATCCTGATAATATTTATCGTTTTTACCCTATTCGTTCCGTTATCCCTTGCCTTGGCCGAAAAACGGCAGGAAACAACAATCTACCTAAATAAGAAGGAACTAAGTCTAAATGTTCAGCCCCAGTTTTCAAACGATCAATTGTTTGTCCCAATGCGTCCTTTTCTAGAGACATTTGGTGCCGACGTAGGTTGGGATAGCGAAACAAATAAGGTAACTGCCCGGTGGGCAGGAAAAACTGTCGTTATGGGCGCCAGGCATGACCCTAACGAAAGGGAACAAACGGTGATCCCCCTGCAGGTTTTTAAAGGGGTAACGATGATTCCCATAGAATTTGTTGCGGATTTTTTGGAGTTGGAGGTGCGGTGGAACCGGGAAGAGGGGATTATCGAGATGGAAAGTCCCTGCTTTATCTTGCCAGAAAGATTTACTAATAAAGAACCCCTACCCGCATGGCTGGAAAATTGGGTGGAAAACGCCAGGGATCAACTGGATATTCAGTTTCGCATCAGGGACAAAAAGCTCTATTTGCTAGGCACCTTTGGTGAAAAAACAACGGGTGGGTATAGTGTACGCATTTCCGCAATAATCCGGCAGGAGGATGCCTTAGTTGCCGAGATACACTATAAAGATCCACCATCTCTTTCTACTATCCAGGTTATTACCAGGCCCTATGATTTGGTTTATGTTGATTTGGATGCTGTGGGGGTTCCCTACCCATCGACCCTGATTTATAAAATTCGCGGGCTAAAGGATGGCAAGGCGTTACCGATAAGGACAGAGTTTCCTGCACATTAAGAAATTATTATCCTAAAATAAAGGGTTAGCTAATATCCCGCTGTGTGTTGTAAATCTAATAATTTGTCAAAAGATCGAGGTAATTTTTTAGCAGTGCTTCTTCCCCAACCTGCCCGGAAAGGGTAACAATGGTACTACCATTTTTCCATGTCAGGGTTGCTAGACCCTCGGGAGTATGAACAAGATATCCTTCAAAAGATGGTTCAGCGAAAAATGTTCCGCTTTCTTTTGCTGTTTCCAGAGCCTGCCTAACAGCGGTTTCCTCCTTGTAAAAAATCTGATTCAATGAAAGCCTTAGCCCCTCCTTGTTCGAGAATTCCTGGTAGATATTTTGTGGGCAGTGGTCGATTTCTGTGATAACTCCCGCTTTAAAAATATAGCCCTCTGGTGGGTCCTCAAAATAAATGATGGCGCTATCAGTTTTCCTACCGAAGCTTTCCAGTGAATTCAGGAATGCCTCTTCCTCTGGCCAGTAGATTTCCCTGGCCCCTTTACCCGTTTCTACCCCGGCAATTTCTGCAAAGGTCCGGCTCCTCCCGTCCGATCGTTCGGGAAGTTCAGGGGGATGCCCGGCAAGTGTTTCATTATTTCCTTTAAAAAGCCTATATGATTGATCATCCGCTATATCCTGTCCTCCCTGGGGCGAGGTCCTGACACTCGCGGGAGGATTTAGGGCTTTGCTTTTATCCATATCGGAAATGCTTTCACCGGGAGAGTCATTTATCCCCTGGCCTTTTGTGGCTAGCTCCTGTACCTGGTCTTTCTGTATGGGGGGAAGGAACTGTGGGAAATAGTTCCGCAGTCCCGAGCCCTTAGGTGATGCAGCGAAAAAGAGGGCTAGAAAAAGGCAGGCAACCACGGCCAGGCCGGCTAGATAACTGCTGCCCTTTTTTCGTGTTTTTGCCTTTTTTCTTTTCTTGCTGCTTGGTATTTCGCCAGAATCCGGCAGCTTTGGTTGTTGTTCACCCCGGGATTTTCTTAATTCCAGGTTTTCCAGTTGCTGTTGGATGTTATCCCATAAAAGGGTGCTTGACGGAACGGCAACCTTTTGCGCTTCTTCCCGGAAGGCCTGTGCTATTAAATTGTCAAGTTTATCAGGCTTTGGCCCGCTCATTTTTTCCACCTTAAATACTTCTATATATTATGGCAAATAATCATCTTGTCGTCGCCTTATTTATATGACGCTTCTTTTTTCCCTTTGGTTGCAGGAGCCTGCGAACTTTTTCGCGTGCACGAAAAAGGCGTGATTTAATCGTTCCAGTAGGCAGGGAGGACATCCCGGCAATTTCCTTGATGCTGAGTTCGTTGAAATATTTAAGCACAAGGATTTCCCTATCTTCCGGCTCGAGGAGCAAGAGAGCTTTTCGTACTTCCAGGTAGGTTTCCTGTTGTTCCCAAGACTCTTGTGGAGAGTTCTCGTCGTTCGAATTGAAGTATTTTTCCTCATTGTCGGTTAAAATTATTCTCTTATTTTTTCTTAAAATGTCAATGGCACAATTGGTGGCAATGACGGAAATCCAGGAGCCGAATTTAGCTGTTTCCTTAAGGGTGTGAAAATTGATAAAGGCTTTTAAAAAAGCCTCCTGGGCAGCATCTTCGGCCAGCTGGGCATTTCCAGTTACCATGTAGGCGGTACGATAGGTTTTAGGAAAATGTTGATGATAAAGTTGTTCGAGAATGTCCCGATCCATGAATTTTTATCCTGCCTTTAACCACTTAACGATTATAAGATATTTTAACACATATTTTTTACGGCAGCAATTGCGGCAACATGCAGACATTCGAAATATGGTGGTTGTAGTTTTGACGTTTTTACGTTAATAATATAGTAAGATTTAGTGGGAGGCGAAAGATGTTGCGCTGTGAAATAATTGCTGTGGGCACCGAGCTGCTCATGGGCCAGACGATTAATACTAATGCCAGGGATATTGCCAGGGAATTGCTTTCCCTAGGTGTAGGTGTTTATTACCAGACAGTAGTAGGGGATAACAGGGAAAGATTGGAGGAGGTCGTCAGGCGGGCCATGGACAGGGTGGATTTGATTATCCTTTCTGGCGGCCTTGGCCCAACGAATGATGATCTAACACGGGAAACTGTAGCACAGTTACTTGGTATACCCCTGGAGAAAAATGTGGAATGGGAAAAAAGGTTGTTTGAATTCTTTAGCCGTTTTAAACGCCCCTTTGCCGAAAATAATTTGCGGCAGGCCATGGTACCCGAAGGGGCGCTAATGCTACCCAATGATCGGGGTACCGCCCCGGGGATTATCCTGGAAAGGGGGAAGCATACCTTTGTGTTGCTACCCGGTCCACCCCGGGAGATGCTTCCCATGCTCAGGGATCAGGTTATTCCCCTCCTGAAAAAAAAGCTGGAAACCAGCGGGAAACTTTCGGTGCTGCAATCGAGGGTGTTACATGTTATCGGCCTGGGGGAATCTACCCTGGTGGAAATGATTCAAGACATGCTGGAAAGGCAGGATAACCCCACGATTGCCCCACTTGCCAAGGGAACGGAAGTCCATCTTCGCTTGACTGCACATGGCCATTTTCCCGGGGAGGCAGAATCGCTTTTAACGAGGAAAGCAGAGGAAATCAAGGCAATTTTGGGGGATTATGTCTATGGGGAAGATGCAGATACCTTAGAATTGGCTGTCGGCCGGCAGCTCATAGCCGCGGAAAAGAGCCTTGCGTTGGCAGAGTCCTGCAGCGGCGGGCTTTTAACGCACCGCCTGACAAATATTCCCGGTAGTTCTGAATACCTTTTATCAGGATTGGTTACATATAGCAATAAGGCAAAAATTGGACTATTGGGCATAGACCCTGCTATCATAGCTGACAAGGGGGCTGTCAGTGCGGAGGTGGCTGCGGGGATGGCCGCGGGTGTCCGCCGGGCATGCGGGGCGGACCTGGGGCTTGGCATTACGGGTATTGCCGGGCCCGGGGGGGGCACTCCACAAAAACCCGTGGGGCTGACCTACATTTCATTGGAGGCGGAAAATTTTTATTTGACACGCCAGTACAGGTTTTGGGGGTGCCGGGAGGAAATCAAGGATAGGGCTAGCCAGGCTGCCTTGTATCTATTGCGCCTCTATCTTCTTGGCAAGCTGAAACCGGGACAGGAGGAATAGCGCCAACATTTGGCAGGGTCAGGGCCATATAGGGCCTTGCCTATTTAAAAATGCCGGCAAGCATTTTTTTGCTTTCGGTATTTTTATTTGTATTACTATTCACCAGGGACTACGCCGATCCCGTTTTTCAGGTATTCATCGCGAAGTTCATGATAGCTTTTGTAACCAACCTGCACATACCAAAGGGAGGTACCGGATATTTCTTTTTTTATTTCCGCCGGGACGCCTGCAGCCAGATGCCGGGGTGGAATAGTACTCTTATCGCCCACGACGCTGCCGGCAGCAATAATAGCTTCGTCCCCAACGATGACATCATCGAGTATCACTGCCTTAATCCCCACGATGACCCTTCTTCCAATAGTGCAGCTATGTAATACGGCACCGTGGCCGATGGTTGAATTTTCACCGATGGTGACCGTGTCCTCTTCCAGTTTTGTGTGCACCACGACGTTATCCTGAACGTTTGCTCCCTTTTTAACGATGATGGCACCGATATCACCGCGTAGGACAGCGCCAAACCAGATGCTTGCGCCTTTCTCGATTGTTACATCTCCGATTAAGGCTGCAGAGGGTGCGATAAAAGCGCTCTTCGAAACGCGGGGCATTTTGCCTTTAAAAGGTAATAAGATCATTTTAAAGAAAGCCACCTCCCTTAATTTACTCTATTAAATTCTACTTTTTACCTACCATACCTTTTTTAATGGAGATTTAATTCCGGCTGGATAGTGGGAACCTTTCTTTTTAAAGGGATGTCACTAGTATAGCGAGGGGTACTGCGGATTTCCTTTGAGTGCTTTTCAGGTTTGTGTAGTCAGAATCATACTATAAATAAAAAAAGGGGGGGGCTCTATCCTGCCTTGTTGATTTGCTAACAAGGATAGGAGGAGAGGAAGAGATGACAGGTAAAAGTAGGGGAAAAAGGCTTGCGGTAAACATTGCCGGGTTGCTGGCTATTGTTTTGTTGCTGGCGATGGTGGCCGGCTGTGCGGGCAACCCCAAAGAGGTATCAGTCATGGAAGGGAGCGTTTCTTCACCTGCTGCGGAGATGCCGGATATGGGGGCGGCTGAGGAGGAAATGGCCGGGGAGAATTCTATGGGCGTGCAGGCAGAGTTTACTGCACAATATGCCACAAATGAGGGATCTGCCGGTGAGGCTGCTTCCGCCATGGCTAATAGCCAGCGGCGCTATATGGTTAAGCGTTCCCATCTCACAATCGAGATTGCCGATCTGGAGGAAGCAGCCGAGTCTATCCGTACCGGTATTGAAGAAACAGGCGGTTATATCGCTTCGGTAAACTTTTACGATCTGAACCGGGGGCGTCGCTGGGGGGAGCTTTCCCTCAGGGTTCCTGCAGATAAGTATTCCCAGGTGATGCTTTGGCTGCAGGAACAGGGTGAGATAAGAAATCTGGAGGAATCAGCAGAGGATGTTACCAGGCAATATATCGATCTTGAGGCCCGTATTGGGAACCTGGCGGCCCAGGAAAAAAGGATCTGCGAATTGCTCGACAAAGCAATAAATATTGAGGAAATTTTACAGATCGAAAAAGAGCTGACCAGGATCCGTAGCGATCTGGAATCCATGCAGGGCGACTTTAAATATCTCCGGGAAAGGGTTACATTTTCTACCATTGAAGTTTCCTTGGTGGAAATAGATCCGAGGGAATCTACAGTTTCCACAGAATTCGACACTTTTGGCAAGGAACTTTCCCGTCGCTTTGCCCTTAATACCAACCGGGCTATTAAAGGCCTGACAGGACTGGTGTTGACCTTTCTTGGTTCATTGCCATTCCTTCTTCCCTTGGCGATTCTAGCCTTTGCCTTGTGGAAAGGAGTTGTTTACCTAAAGATAAAAAAGAAAGACAGAAATGATCCCCATCCATGAGATCCTTCTGTCCTTGTGTCAGTAATCTTTCGTTTTTATATCTCCTTAGTCGTGGCCCCAAT
>DUNV01000057.1 GCA_012839215.1 Bacillota bacterium | reverse complement strand
GCCAGATTTCCCGTTTTGATCCTTGGAAGGATCCCCTGGGGGTTCTTGATGTCTACCGCATAGTCAAAAAAGAATTACCGGAAGTTCAACTGGCCCTCATTGGCTCAATGGCCTCCGATGATCCAGAAGGATGGGATTATCTTTATAGGACTTTGCGCAAGGCAGGTGACGATTATGATATCAAGATCGTTACAAATTTTAATGGAATCACGGGCCTGGAGGTAAATGCCTTTCAGACTGTTTCCGACGTGATCTTGCAAAAATCCCTCAAGGAAGGGTTTGGTCTTACAGTAACAGAAGGGCTTTGGAAAGGCAGCCCTGTCATCGGCGGCAATGTCGGTGGCATTAGGCTGCAAATCGTGGATGGGGAAAATGGTTACCTTGTAAGCACGGTGGAGGAATGTGCAGAAAAGGTGCTGCATCTTCTGCGCAACCCTTTGCTGGCAAGGGAGATGAGTGAAAGGGGCAGGGAAACTGTGCGGAGAAATTTTCTTGTTACAAAAAATGTTCTTCAGTACCTCAGGCTTTTTTTGAGACTGTCTTCGCCATAGGATCCCCCTATTTGGTTATTTCCCAGGCAGTAGGAAAGTGTGCGGCAATTTCTATACTGAATATAGGTTATCTTTCCTCCAGAATAATCATGTTGCCCCTATAAAGAACTTGTGAGGTGCCTTCGACAAGTCCCCCATATTGTTTCCACTCGGTGTTTAAAATATGTTTGCCGGAATATTTATTTAGATCGATTTCCTTTTCCCCCAGGTTACATAATCCTCTTAACAGAACCCCTTTTCCCCACCTTTCGATTTTTACCAACCTTTCTGCAGCATGCACCTGAATATTTGTTGCTTTTTTGTTGGGCCAACGAAGGGCGGGGTGAGTTTTACGCAAGCTGATTATTTCTTTATAAAAAGCAAACATTTGTTTGTTTTTCTCGCCCCATTCATCCGGGGGGGTTAGCTTGGAAAGAAGAAATGTGCTTTCCTCCACCGGATCCGCAAGCTCACCCCAGTCAAAAGATTGGAACTCCTCCCTTCTGCTTTTAGAAACGTTTTTGCGCAGCTCGGGATCCTGATAATCGACGAAGAAGAGGAAGGGCCTTTCTTCGGCATATTCCTCACCCATGAAGAGGAGGGGCAGATATGGTGCCATAAAGAGCAGAGTCGCGGCAGCCTTGAGAAAGGGAAAGTCTACCAGTGTACCAAGTCTTTCCCCCCGGGCCCGGTTGCCGACCTGATCATGGTTTTGTAGGGAAACAACAAACTGTTGGCCGGGGTTTTCCGAGGCATCCGTTCCCCGGTTTTTTTGCCAGAAACGAGAAAATTGGCCGGTATAGAGAAAATTACTATAGACTTTCTCAAGGTTCTGCAGTGGCCCATAATCAATATAATAGCCCTGTTTTTCTTTGGTCAGGATTGTATGTATGCTATGGTGAAAATCATCCATCCACTGGGCATCAAAACCGGTTCCACCCTCCGCGGGTGGATTGATAATGTTTATGTCATTTTCATCGGTTTCTGCAATGAGGGCAACCTTGCGTTTCCCAGCGGTAGCAATATCCCTGCCGGTTTCCACAATTTCCTGCAGGATATTTTTGGGACCGGTATCGTAGATGGCATGCACGGCATCCAGGCGCAGGCCGTCAAAACGATATTTTTCCAGCCAATAACGGACATTTTGTAGTACAAGCCGGCGTGCTGCCTCGCAGTGTTGATCATCGAAATTGACTGCCTCACCCCAGGGGGTTTCGTATTTGCCGGTGAAATAGGGGCCATAAAGGGGGAGATAGTTGCCTTCGGGGCCCAGGTGATTATAAACAACATCAAGGAAAACGGCGATCCCTTTTCCGTGGCATTCATCGATTAACTTTTTCAGATCGTCCGGGGTTCCATAATTATGTTCAACGCTAAAAAGGCAGGCCCCATCGTATCCCCAGTTCCACCTTCCGGGGGTTTGTGCCACCGGCATCAATTCAACAGCGTTTACCCCCAGTTCCAGTAAATAGTCAAGCTTGCGCATGATACCTTGGAACGTACCCTCCGGGGTAAAGGTCCCCACATGTAGTTCATAAAAAATAAGTTCTGCCAGTTCCTTCCCCTGCCACCCAGGGTTCTTCCATGTATAATGTTCGTGATCGATCACCCTGGAAAAGCCATCTACTCCATCCGGCTGGTAATGGGAGAAGGGATCCGGGAAATCGCCATCGTTTCCCAGGCGAAACTTATAATCTATATTTCTAAGGCCTTCTGTTTCTGTACGGAAAATGTGTGGTTCTTCCTTTTCCATGGGGAGAAGTTCGGTTTTGCCCCCCCCGTGGTTAAGCAAAAGCCCCACATCCTTCCTGTTAAAGGCATAGACCCTGAATTCAACCCGCCATTTTTTCCGATCGATAATATGCGCGCCCATTGTTTTCATAACAATAATATAACCATACCTGTAAAAAATAATATCGGGTTGTCTGCCGGTATGCCACAAAACTGTATAAATTGATTTTACCTGGAAATAATGGAATTATAAGGTATTAAGGAGAGAAAAACAGTTATTTGCACTGTGATAATAAGAGGAAACCGGATGGGTTTAGCGAATATGATCTTTAGGAAACGCCAGGTGAACTTTCGCCCTTACACGTTGAGTTTTGTAAGTATCTCAGGTAGGGAGGTTTCTAAATGATCGTGGAAACAGTTAGGCAGCAGATTTCCGAAGCAGCACAACGTGATGAAAAACTCGTTATTCTCGTTGGCCGCCCAGGTAGTGGGAAAAGCCGTATTCTTCGACAGTTTTCCAAAAATAACTATCTTGATCTAAAAGAAGAACTTTCCAAAAGATTGCTTTCTATCCCCCGTGAAAAACGTTCTGAACGTGCTTTCTCACTGTTGCAGGAAATTGTGGAATCAAAACAGGAGCCTGTACTACTTTTCGACAATATTGAAATTCTTTTTCTGCAGGAATTGGATATGGATCCACTTAAAGTTCTAGGCAGACTGAGCCGGGAAAAAACCCTGGTTGTTGCCTGGGTTGGATATTTTGATGGTACCGAACTAAGTTGGTCAGAGCCGGGGAGACCCGATTATAAAACATTTTCTATCAAAGAGCGGGATCTTCTCATTTCATCTATTCTAGATTAAAAATAGTTTGGCAAGGTGATTGATTAAAAAAGGGGAGGCAGCATAGCATGGCCTCCCCCTAATTGACTTTACTACCGGAAAAAAATATGGTTACCGATGATGGCAGTTACTTGTTGTTGCCGCACCCACTGATTTCTGGTTTTTGATGGGTTGTAAAAGCCGAGAGCGCTCCTTGAAGGATCCAAACCCCTTAGTGCATCATAGACAGCGTTAAAGGCTGTTTTGCTTGCCGGCCTGTTAATGCGCCCATCCAACACAGGGCTAAATTGATAGCACCCACCGACAACCTGGTAAATAACATTGCTAATGGTGTTGGGGTAGCGGGGGCTTTTGATACGGTTCAGGACTGTGGCGGCCACGGCAACCTGCCCCAGATAAGGTTCACCCGCAGATTCCGAGTGGACCAACCTGGCCAGCAAATCGATTTCCTGGGCAGAAAAACCAGCCGGTGCTGCCACCCTGCCCTCCCGTGAGGCAAACCCTTGATTATTATGTATTTCCACCGGTATAGTTAGGATTTGTTCGGGGTAGATTATCCATGGAGAGCTAAGATTGTTTGCGGCAGCAATCTCCTGAACTGATGTGTTATATTTCTGAGCCAGCAACCAGAGGGTATCCCCCTGCTTGACACTGTGGGATGCCCCCTGGGCAATTCTCCCTCCTAGAAACAAGAAAAGAATGCCCAGAAATAACATGATCACAACCGTTCTTTTAAAACCTCCAGCGGTAAGCTGTCCCGTTACCATATGTAACCTCCCTTAAGTAATGTAATTATGTTAACTTTTTTTAATTATATTAAAAAAAAAGAACTTGGCAACTATGGTAATCCATGCCTAGCTCTTCTTATTAAGGATGGTTACTATTATGTTAACTAATTTTAATAATTAGGGTAAAAAAACAGTGTTATGGTATTTACTGGGGTTAAAATAATGAACGGATAAAGGGAAATAGGTGGCGGCTAATAAAATAAAGGATGATTATTATCCCCAGTAGCCATGTGCCATAACGAATAGCTGCATAGCTAATTGCCTTTGTTTCCTGCCTGTCATCCATAAGGAACACTCCTTCCTCAGATAGTGAAGGGAACGTGGTGAAGCGCTTTCCGGCGGTGGAGGAGAAAGCGCATTCACCTCGGGCTGATTATGTTTAAAAGTAGCGGTAAGGGTAGTGGCCCCGGGGCCTATTCTATTAAACTGCCACCGGGCGAGGTGATATTACTATCGCTGGGGTTAGAACTGCCTTTTTGTTTCCTGACTTTGTCCTTCAGATCAAAGTCTTTGCCCATTTCAAGTAAGCTATTATCTAGGTGTCTTTCCCTCTTACTAAAGTTCGGTTTTTGCTTTTTTCTTTTGTTATGTTTCCTGGCCAAAATTATCCCTCCTTTCCTTACTCCTATTTTTTGCATAAACGGCACTTCTATTCCTTCGTTTTTATGGTAAGATATATTAAAAGAGAATATTTTTTTATTTTCCGGAACTTCCATGTGCAATTATTATCCGGAAAGGGGACTTGCAATGTTATTGGAAATGCAGGTTAAAACTGTAACGATGGATCGCGGCGGGAGTTTCATAGTCTTATTGACAGACAATGAAGAAAAAAAAGTATTACCTATTTCCATAGGGCCCTTTGAAGCGCAATCCATCGCTCTTGTTTTGCAAGGCGCGGAGCCTCCACGTCCGCTCTCGCATGATCTTTTAAAAACGTTATGCGAGCAACTGGGGGGAATGCTTGAAAAGATTGTTGTTACTGATATCAGGGATAGTACTTTCTATGCCGAGCTGTATATCCGGCAGAACGATCAGGTTATAGTTATCGATTCCAGGCCGAGTGATGCTATTGCTTTTGCCCTCCGCTGTGGCGTGAACATTTTTATGGAGGCAAGGCTGGTAGAATTTACCTATGATTATGATGACCTTATCCAAATCAGTGATCAGGAAGATGGGGAAAATGAGGAGACTCATTGAAGGATTTCAGATATGGGGGGTTTGCAATGTCAGAAAAAAACAATACCGGTGGGGAGCAAGCCAAGGCCTTGGCGCGCCTGCTGGCCGAGAGCCGTGATACAGTCATCTTTACGGGCGCCGGGATTAGTACGGAGTCCGGCCTTGCCGATTTTCGCAGCCCAGGCGGAATTTGGGACCGTTTCGATCCGGAGGATCTATCCTATCCGAGGTTTATATCGAGTGCGGAAAGCAGGCATAGGTATTGGAAATTTTATCAACAATATTGGCTCGAGGCCATGGATGTGGAACCGAACCGGGCACATTTTGCCGTGGCCAGGCTGGAAAAATCGGCTAATTTAACAGCTGTTGTCACACAAAACATCGATGGCCTGCATCAAAAAGCAGGAAATGGCCCGGAGAAAGTCTACGAGCTTCATGGGAATATGTGGGAGGTTCGCTGCCTTTCCTGCAGCGAGCTTTATCCCTGGGAGGACATCCTTGCACTGTTAGAGGAGGATAAGGAGGTTCATAACTGCGAACGCTGTGGTGGTTTATTAAAACCTACGACAATTTCCTTTGGGCAATCCCTGCCGGAAAATGTGCTGAGGGAGGCCCAGGAACTGTGTAGGAACTGTGATTTGCTGATCTGTATTGGTTCATCCCTCGTGGTCTATCCGGCAGCCTCTTTGCCTGAACAGGCCAAGAATGGGGGGGCCAAGCTGGCTATTCTCAACAGGGAGCCAACACCCCTTGACCGGATCGCCGATCTGGTTATCCATGGCGAGGCAGGGGAAATCATGTCCTGGGCAGCCGAAGCGGTGGAAACAAATAGTTTTTAGGGGTTAGGCAATAAAAAATATATGGCATAGCCATTGGGAAAAGCTATGCCCTATTTTTTTGCTCTGGCGATGAAAATATCATGCCAGAGTAGGAAGATGAGGATGGTCCAGAGCTTCCTGCTGACATCTTTTTTTCCACTGGCATGATCTGTTAACAATCGTTCTACGTTTTTGCGTTGGAACCAGTCCCCTCCCTTACCAGCTAGGAGATCCAGAAATAGCTCCCGGAAATCAGGTCGTTTCATCCATTGCCTTGTTGGCACGGGAAAACCACGCTTGGGGCGGTTTAGCGCCTCCGGGGGCAAAATTCCCACGAAGGCTTTCCGCAAGGCTACCTTGGTTTGTTT
>DUNV01000056.1 GCA_012839215.1 Bacillota bacterium | reverse complement strand
TTACCGCGGCACTAACGGAGGACTGGGAGATTAACATTTTTTCAGCAGCTTTTCTAAAACCATTGTTTTCCACGACACAACAAAAAATGTAAAGCAGGTTAAAGGTAATTACCCATCACCTCTTATTGATGACTGATTAGCTAAAGTATACTAGAGAAATTCCAACAATTCAAGAAATTTTGACCGAACATATAAGAAATATATGATATGTTCAAATAGCAAAAATAGTATTTGACCGAAAATTTTAGCCATGTTATTCTCCGGTTGAGGATTAGCAATATTTAAAAAAATATATGAGAGGTGAGCAGATTGGCAAAAGATTTGCGATCATTTTTAGAAAAGGTTAAAAATGAACTGCCTAATGATTTTGTGGAAGTTACACGCCCTGTCGATCCGAACAACTTCGATGTAACAGCTATTCTTGAGCATTTGACCAAAAAGGGGAAATTTCCCCTAGTGTTATTCAAAAATGCCAGGGATTTAAAAGGTGAAGATACGGATATTTCTATCGTGTCCAATGTTTTTGCAAAAAGGGAGAGGTGTGCCCTTGCTCTTGACTGGCCCGTGGATCAGCCAAACCTTCCTTTGAGTTTAGAATATGCCCGCCTGGAAAGGGAAACCATCCCCCCGGTGGAGATAGGAAAAGATCAAGCCCCGGTAAAAGAAATAATTTTGCGAGGGGCTGAGGCCAATCCGGCAGTTTTACCCGGGGTGCGGCATTATGAGATGGATTTAAGCCCGGTTTTTACCATGACACTGATCATGAAAGACCCCGACACCGGTATCTATGATATCACCTTTGCCAAAACTTTTTACAAGGGTTCACAGAGATTGGGAGCTTCCATACATACCCCCCACCTGGAAAGAATCCTAAGTAAATATACAGAACGTAACGAACCGGCTCCCGTCGTGCAGGTTCTCGGCCACCACCCTGCATTCTATCTCGGTTCGTTGGCGCTGAGCCCCTATGATGCAGATGATTACGCCGGTGTCGGCTCCTTTTTGCATGAACCGCTTCGCCTAGTTGAATCCGAAACCTGGGGCAGGGATTTTTTAGTTCCCGCTGATGCAGAGATTATACTTGAGGGGGAGGTTCTACCGGGGGAAAGGGAAATTGTTGATCCCTTTGGTGAAGTGACTAGGCATTACCAGGCCCAATGCATTCGCCAGGCGGTAAGGGTGACAGCAATCACTAGGCGTAAAAATGCCATCCTACAGGATATTTTTTCCGGCCATGAAGGGCACTGGAACCTAGGCGCCCTGCCCAAGGAAGGCAGCGTCTATAATGCTGTTAACAGCAGATATGGCAATGTAAAGGCCGTGCATATGCCCCATTCCGGGATTGGAAGGCTAGCTTGCTATGTCTCCATTGATAAAAA
Organism: Bacillota bacterium; assembly: GCA_012839215.1. GTDB lineage: Bacteria > Bacillota > Dethiobacteria > DTU022 > UBA8154 > DUNV01. Next base: position 39,698 of record DUNV01000056.1, on the reverse strand, counting down.
ACGCGAAGGGGATGCAAAAATTGCCGGCATGGCGGCGCTTCTAGAATCATGGACTTTTCAAATAGTCGTTGTGGTTGATGACGATATTGATGTGTTTAATGAGAAAGAAGTGGTTTGGGCTATTCTAACCATGGTGGATCCCAAACGTGATATTACACTGGTGGACAATGTTCACACTGTTTTTACCACAGCTATGGGGCACAATAAAATGATTATTGACGCAACAAAACCACTTGATAAAGCCTTCCCGGAACAGTTTAGGGTTCCAGAGGAGGCAATGCGGCGGATAAAATTGGACGAGTGGATTAAATAGATAGTAAATACAATTGTTAAGGAGGCAATTTTTCATGGAAAGAATATTCTGGGTAAAGTGCCCGAAGTGTGCCGGCCGTTTTTGTTGCGATTACGAACTCAGGCATTCTGATCTTAAATTGATCTGCCCTTTTTGCCAGGAACAATTTTTTGATGTAGATAGCCCGGAAATAGATGAACGCCTTTAGGGTAAAATTTTTGTTCAAAATCATCTAAGGGTAAGAAGGATTGGTAAGGAAGGTGATGGACAGGCTGTTCTACCCAGTGTTTGGCTGCTGATGTAATTATTTTGTGAGGCGCAGGGATGACGTATTGTTTGGACAAAAGAAGGAGGGTCAACATGGAAAGGAAAAATCATTTATATCTGATAGTTTGTCTGCTTATGCTTTTGATAGCCATCCAGGTTATAGGTTGTGGCAATGGGATGCAGGAGGAAACTTCGGCTACTAATGGGGAGGGGGTTGATGGGCTTCCATCTATGCTTACTATTGGCACCCATGCGATGGGTTCGCTTTATAATGCGATGGGTTCCGGCATTGCCACGGTGGCCAGCAAGCATACCCCTGTGGAAGTTAAAGCGATTGCTACTTCCGGGCCAATTGAATGGTTTCCTATGTTTACGACTGGGGAAATGGATATGGGGGTCCTAAATTGTTGGGATGCCCAGATGGGCTGGCTAGGGGAATCGGAATATGCAGCAATATCCGGAGGCAAAGGTTTTCCTGCCCGGTTGCTTACGAATGGTTCCTTCTCTATTTACAGTGTGCTTGTTGCTGAAGATTCCGGTATAAAAACTGCTGAAGATTTGAAGGGGAAAAGTTATATTTTAAATTATACGGGGGCGGCAGGCATTACTGCCCAGGCCAAGGCCTTTTTGGCAAACCAGAACTTGACAGAAAATGATGTGAATATCGTTTCTGTCCCAAGTATATCTGATGGTGTCAAGGCAGTTATTGAAAGACGCGCTGACTGTGCCGGTTCGGCCAACGTTGGATTTGCCCTAGTGGAGGAACTGGAGGCAACTAGAGGGGCACGCTTTCTCTCCTTTGATTCTTCTCCCGAGGCGGTTAAAAGGGCCCAGGAGGAATTTCCATTATACCCCATTGATGTTGAGCCCGGACCAGGTTTTACCGGTGTAAGGGAACCGATAACCATGATGGCTTATGATGCCTACCTGATAGGGAGGATCGATCTTTCAGAGGAAGCAGCGTATGCCATTGTGGAAGCTATCTGGGAAAACAATGAAGAGCTATCCGGTATTCACCCAAGGTTAAAAGAGTGGACGATCGATAGATTTGTATCTGAACAGGCGACGTTGCCTTACCATCCCGGCGCGATTAAATTCTATAAAGATAAAGGAGTCTGGACCGAGGAAATGGATGCTTTGCAGGAAAGTCTTCTTTCTATGGAACAATAGTGAACAACATCAACATAATACAAAACAGATATGTAAGGTGGGAGGTGCGAAGGGGGCTTTGCGGCCTAGCATGGCCCCGCTTCTCCCTACCTACAGTAATGAGGGAGGGATATAGTAGCAATGGCTGAAATATCAGCTGAAAAAAGGGAAGAATTACTTTCGGAGGAAAAAGAGGACAAGCAACGTTTTAGGGTTCTAAATGGATCGGCACGGCAGTACCAAAAAATACTTGGTATATCAATACCTATTATCGGTATTGTTTTTATCCTGAACGTACCCCTTTATTTTGGGGTTTCATTTTTTAACCAGCAATTTCTAGGGTTGTTTTTAGGTTTACTCCTGGCGTTGATGTATATTATCCTGCCGCCATTTCCCAAATCCACCCGTAAGGGAATACCCTGGTATGATCTTGTTTTTTCTTTGCTAAGTCTATTTTCAGGTTTATATATTTTTATCTGTTATCCTGATTTGATCAGCTCAATTGGGCTAATAACCCCCTTTAGGGTTATTATGGGTATTATCGTCTTGTTTTTAATTATTGAGGGAACGAGAAGAACAAGCGGTTGGATCCTAGTTGCCGTTGTTTTGTTTTTTATACTATATTTTAAATTTGGTTACCTGGTACCGGGAATACTGGAGATCCAAAAAACCTCTTGGTCAAGGATGGTCATCCAGTTATTTCTGGGTGCTGATTCCATTTATGGCGTGGCTTTGCGTACTGCAGCGATTATTGTCTTCGGTTTTATCCTTTTTGCCCAAGTTATGTTTGGTACCGGAGGAGCAAAATTCTTATTCGGTCTTGCTGAGGCAGTAATGGGACGCTACCGGGGAGGGCCTGCCAAAGCAGGTATTTTGGCCAGTGCTTTTTTTGGTATGTTATCCGGAAGTGCTGTGGCTAACGTGGCGGCTACGGGTACCCTGACGATCCCAATGATGAAAGAGATCGGCTACAAACCTTATTTTGCCGCTGCAGTTTCTGCAGTGGCTTCGACAGGCGGTGTTATTACCCCTCCAATCATGGGTGCGGCTGCCTTTATTATTTCAGAATTTCTCGGCGTTCCCTATGCGGAAGTACTTTTTGTAGCCATTGTCCCCGCAGCATTATATTACCTGAGCCTTTTTATGCAGGTGGACCTAAGAGCTTCCAAGGATGGCCTAAAAGGAATGCCTCCTGAACAAGTTCCTTCATTGGTTCAAGTGCTAAAAGAGGGTTGGTTTTTCCTCATACCTATTGCTGTTCTTGTTTACGTTATCTTTATCCTATATCTGAACCCAGAAAGCGCAGCTCTTTATTCGCTGGTATCGTTATTGTTAATCGGACTACTAAAAAAGGATATCCGTACCAAACTAAAGGATTTCTTCACCTTTTTTGAGAACACCAGCCGTAGCATGTTAGAGGTATCTATTATCTGTGGTGCGGCAGGGCTGGTCATTGGTGTAATAACATACAGCGGTTTGGGTCTGACCTTATCGAGGGTTCTAACAGAGCTAGCAGGAAACAATCTTCTGCTTCTAACAATTATGACGGCGGTAGCTAGCATAATACTTGGCATGGGCATGCCCGCCACAGCAGCATATCTGCTCCTGGCGCTCCTCGTGGCCCCTGCCCTGATTGATATTGGGGTAAATCCCTTAATAGCTCATTTGTTTATTTTCTATTTTGGTTGTTTCTCTTTTATCACTCCTCCTGTTTGTCTGGCTGCCTATGCTGCGGCATCTATAGCCGGTGCTGATCTTATGAGAACAGCTATTCAGGGTATGAAGTTGGCAATTCCTGCTTTTATCGTACCCTTTATCTTTATTTTCAATCCAGCTGTGGCGCTTCAGGGAACTGCATTGGAAATCTTAAGGGAATTGTTTTTTGCAGTTATTGCTGTACTTGCGATCAGCATTGCCCTTGAGGGTTTCTTAAAAAGGGGAAAAAGCATAGTTGTCAGGATTCTATTTGCTATAATCTCTGTATGCCTGTTTCTTCCCCTTCCGCCGGGAATTTCTTTTGTAGCAGTTTTTGCTTTTGTGGTTCTGGTAGTCATCGAATACATTCCTATTGGTAAACCCATGGAAACAGTAGAAAAATAATTCAAGGGTACCTAGATAATTCGAAACTGTAATAGGCATATTCTATATTATAAATTTAAACTATGTGGCCTGATGATGTTTAAGGGAGAATGTTATGGTAAAAATAATTGTCGGGATCTCTGGTGCAACAGGTGCCATCTATGGGATAAGAACCTTGGAAACGCTGTCAAGGTTAAATATTGAAAGCCATTTAATTATTACCGGGGCGGGAAAGAGAACTATTGAATTGGAGAGCGATTATAACCCCGAGGACGTAGAAAAAATGGCGTCAAAAGTTTATCATATTGATGATATTGCCGCGCCCATATCCAGTGGTTCCTTTAGGACAGATGGGATGCTCATTGCACCTTGTTCCATAAAAAGCCTCTCTGCCATCGCTAATTCATTTAACACCAATTTGCTGGTTCGTGCCGCTGATGTGGCCCTAAAAGAAAAAAGGAAACTAGTTTTATTGATCAGGGAAACGCCGCTACATCTGGGTCACCTCCGTTTAATGACTACCGTTGCAGAAATGGGAGGTATTCTGCTACCTCCCATGCCTGCCTTTTATAATTTTCCCCAGACGATAGATGATCTCGTTAATCAGTCGGTGGGCAAGGCGCTGGATCAATTTGCCCTGGATCATAATCTTTTTCAGCGCTGGCGGGGTTCCGCGTTCGCTGGTAAACAAAAGAAGGAAAAATGGTTAGGGATGACGAAATAAACTTTATTATATTTGTACATATCAGAACAACGTATTAAAAAGGTATTGATAGTAATGTTTGCAGGCAAGATTGGCATGACGCAAAATGACAGCTAGGTGAGTGCAGTCAATGGATTTATATGAGAAAACGATTGGAAGTAAAAAGATTTATGATGGCAAAATAATCCGTGTTCGCCAGGATAGGGTCCTTCTCCCCGATGGAAGGGAGAGCACGCGTGAGATTGTGGAACATAGCGGCGCAGTGGCCATCGTTCCTGTTGATAATAACAACGGGGTCTATTTTGTCCGCCAGTATCGTGCCCCCCTGGAAAAAATTTTGCTGGAGATTCCCGCCGGGAGGCTGGAGCCGGGGGAACCACCGGAGGAGTGTGCTAAACGGGAACTGGCTGAAGAAATTGGCTTTATGCCCCAAAAGTTGAGGCAGATGGCTTTTATCTATTCATCACCCGGATTTTCCGATGAGAAGGTCTATCTCTATCTTGCTCAGGATCTCGTTAAACACCATCTGGAAAATGATGAGGGCGAATTTCTAGAAGTGGTGCATATGCCCTTGCCGGAGGCTTTGGCCATGGTTACCGATGGGGCCATCGAAGATGGAAAAACAATTACAGGTTTATTACTGGCCTCGCGGTATCTTCCCCTGTAAAGGGGTTATAAGGCAGAAGGACAGGGAAAAAGGAATACCCTTCTGGTAGGCGTTTACGCTGCCAAGTTGGGCAAGGTGATCAAACCTGGTAAGGATTGGTATTTATAATGGTAAGTGATAGGGGAAAACTACGAAGACGTTCCTGTTTGCAAAGGATTGTACCATATGTACCGGGCAAACCTGTTGAAGAATTGGAAAGGGAGCTGGGGCTAGGCGACATTATTAAACTTGCCTCCAACGAGAATCCCCTTGGTCCTTCCCCCATGGCGCTGGAGGCAGTGAAAAATTTTCTGGGAAGGATTAATCATTATCCCGATGGCAGTGCCCATCTTTTGAAGAAGGATTTAGCAGCGCATCTGGGCCTGGAGACAGGGAACATTATTCTTGGAAACGGGGCAGATGAACTCATAGGCCTCTTGGGGAAGGCCTTCCTGAACCCCGGTGATGAGATCATCATGGCCCACCCCTCTTTTTCAGTTTATGAGTTTTCAGCCCTGCTCATGGATGCTGTTCCCAAAAAGGTTTCTACCAGGGATTTTCACCTCGATCTACAGGCTATGGCCTCCGCAGTCACACCGGAAACAAAGATAGTTTTTATCTGCAACCCTAACAATCCAACCGGCACGATTGTCACCCGGCAGCAGGTCGACTCTTTTTTAAAGGAACTGCCGCCGAAGATACTTGTGGTTATTGATGAGGCCTATCATGAATACGTCACCGATCCGGAATATCCCTCCAGTTTGGCCCTTTTAGATGAGGGAGCAAACGTGCTAATCCTACGCACGTTTTCTAAGATCTACGGGCTGGCCGGCTTGCGCATCGGCTATGGGCTGGCCGGAAAGGAAGTAATTGAAGCCCTTAATATCGTCCGGGAACCATTTAATGTCAACGCCGTGGCACAGGTTGCTGCACGGGCGGCCCTTAGGGACACTCAGCATATTAGTGCCGGGAGGGAATTGAACCGGCAGGCAAGGGAATATTTTTACAAGGAACTCGATCGCCTTGGCCTCCGTTATGTGCCAACCGAAGGCAATTTTATTTTTGTGGATGTTAAAACCGACGCCGGGAAGCTGTATCAATTACTATTGCAAAAGGGCATCATCGTCCGGCCCGGGGGCATCTTTGGATATCCGCAGTACCTGCGTATTACCTTTGGCACCATGGACGAAAACCGGCGTTTTTTATGGGCCCTGGAAGAAAGCCTGGGTAAGATATCCTCCCAAAATGGGTAATCCTAGGCACGGAAAAAACTGCTGATTTTATCCCCAATTACACCTACACCATCTTCTACTTCATGCGAAATGGCGGAAAGAAACAACATGCCCATCCTTTCCTGCGCCTCGGCCTTATTAATGGTATTTTCATCAATTGTTTCGCCTGCGGTGACCAGCGGATAGCCCTGTATGTCGCGGACAGTATAACTGGCCTTTTTACCTAAGGTGTACCTTTTCATTTTCTCCCTAGTTTCTTTGGCCAGATGTTTCCCCTCACGTGAGATCTCCCATTCGAGGTTGCTCCATAGATCTTTTAGCTTGTCGAAGATGGCATTGGTGTGCCCTTCTTCTTGCGTGGCCTGCCCCCTGACATTGCCTTGGCTGCTTTCATAACTTTCCTCCCTAAACTCTTCCTTTTCCCCCTCTGTGCGGGAATCAGTTTTTCCGGCCTCCCGGGAAATGCCCGCATCCTCCCTATGGGATTTTTCTTCCATTTCCGGTTTAACAAGGTATTCTTCATAATTTACTTGTGCAATGACATAGTCCCGGCCCAGGTTTAATACTCCTTCCATATCCAGGCTTGTTCCCTCATCAATATCAAACTCTTTTCGGCAATCGAAAAGGTGCAGGTATTCTATGCTCCCAGTCTGTGTGTTGAAGGTGTAGTCCTGCACACGGGCCAAATAATTGCCGTCCTGGCTGATAATACTATTTCCAAGGAAGGAACCCTTTTTTAAATTTTCCAGGCGGGTGTGATCTTCCTGGGTGGTGGGCTGTTTGTCTGCCTCGGCGGTTATAACGTCCCTGCCAATATTTTTAACCCGATCGTAGAAAATAAATTGTGTACGGCCCTTTAAAAACCCTTTTTCACCAATCAGTAGCGCCTCCACTTTTTTTTCAAGGGGATCTACCAACAATTCCTGAACCTTACCTAGAAGGGAGCCATCCTCCAGGCTGACTACAGGGAAACCCTTGATGGCTTTTGCCTTCATTTTCATCTTTCCTGCCTCCTTGTTTTTGGGGAGTCTACCTTAGTATGCTCTTTTCAGACGTATCATACATATACATTATCATAAAATAGCAAAATATTGTATTGCAGGTCTTGTTATAAAAAAGTTATAATAAAATAAGGGCCAAGTTAACGTTGTGCAATATTTAAAATATCACTGTGTTGAATTATGGTTGTAAGTGAGGTGTGCCTTTTGCTTGTTATTACTAGCCATGGTGAAGAGGAAACCAGAACCATCGGTCGCATTTTAGGCAAAGGAGTGCCCCCGGGGATGGTTATTGCGCTAAAAGGGGATCTGGGTGCCGGGAAAACAGTTCTTGCCCAGGGCATTGCCCAGGGTGCCGGTGTTGAAGGGACGGTAAACAGTCCTTCCTATGTGCTGATGAACATTTACCATGGTCAGCTTGAACTTTATCATTTTGATTTTTATCGCCTTGAAGATGAGGATGATCTTTTTGAGCTGGGGCTGGATGAGTATTTTTATGGGGAAGGGGTAACCCTTGTCGAATGGGCAGATAAATTCCCCTCTTTTTTGCCAGAAGACAGGCTGGAAATCGAGATCAGGAAGGATCATGGCGAGCAGGAGTTTGTTCGCCATTTGTTTTTTAGAACCATGGGAAAACTAAATCATATGTTTTTGGAGGAAATAAAAAAATATGCTTCTGCTGGCGATTGATACAACGACAACTGTCTGCAGCGTTGCCTTGGGTGAAAAGGATAAACTTTGGGCGGAAATTACCACCAACACAAAAAAAACCCATTCCCAACGTCTGATGCCTGCTGTGCAAGCCCTTCTCCGGGAAGCCGGTGTGGACAAAAAACAGTTGCAGGGTATCGTGGTTGCTCATGGTCCGGGTTCTTTTACGGGAATCCGTATCGGAATGGCTACGGCCCAGGGGCTTGCCCAGGGCCTTGATATCCCTATGGCCGGCGTCATGACACTTGATGCACTGGCCGAAGGGTGTGCCTTTGCCTCAGGATTGATCTGTCCCCTTCTTGATGCCAGGAGGGAGCAGGTGTATACATGTTTTTATAGGGGCGGGACCAGGGGCCCACAGGCCATGGGGCCACCGGAAGCATTATCCCTCGATGAATTAATAACCAAAGCCAAAGATTTTGGGGATGATGTGATTTTTACCGGTGATGCACTGGGGCTTTTTCGGAAGAAGTTGCGAGCAGCTCTTGGTACTAGCTACTCCGAGGCTCCTTTTGCCTCCCGCCTAAACCGTGCAGCCCTGGTTCTGCAAAAGGGGCATAGGGATTGGGAAAAGGTGGGCCCCGTTCCTGCCTATGAACTGAAACCCTTTTACATCCGTTTGCCCGAGGCTGAAAGACGACTGCGGGAGCAACGCAGGGGGCAAAAGGAATGAACAACACACAAATTACTACAACTGCCATGGTCCTCGATGATCTTGATGAAGTGATGCAAATCGAGGAGGATTCATTTCCTTACCCCTGGTCAAGGAGATCATTCCGGGGGGAAATTATGAGCAACCGCTTTGCCTATTATGTTGTGGCAAAGGATGAAGAAGGTCGTGTTGTGGGCTATGCAGGTATCTGGATTCTCTATGGGGAAGCACACATTACTACTATAGCGGTTAAACCCCCCTACAGGAATAAGGGAATTGGAAGTCTTCTGATGGCCTATCTTCTTAGAAAAGCAGAAGAAAAGGGTGCTGATAAAGCATTTCTGGAAGTAAGGGATTCCAACCTGGTGGCCAGAAGGATTTATGAGCGGTTTGGGTTTGAAGTTATCGGTAAGCGTAAAAATTATTATGTTGATGAGGATGCCTTAATCATGATCAGGTATCCGGGGATAGCAAAGGAGTGATTACGGTGCCCCATCCTTCTATCATATTAGGTTTGGAAACCAGCTGTGATGATACATCGGCGGCAGTTGTTTTAGATGGCCGCACTGTACTTAGCAATATTGTTTCCTCCCAGGACAACCTCCATCTTCGTTTTGGCGGTATTGTTCCTGAGATCGCTTCCCGCCGCCATCTGGAAATAATTAACCCTGTGATCGATGAGGCCATGGCCCAGGCCAGGGTAAAGTTTACAGATCTGGAGGGGATTGCCGTTTCCCATGGTCCCGGGCTGGTGGGCTCTCTTCTGGTTGGCGTCTCAGTCGCCAAGGCCCTAGCTTTTTCCCTTGATTTGCCGCTGGCGGGGGTTAACCACATTGAGGGCCATTTATATGCTAATTTCTTGACGGGAGAGGACATTTCCTTTCCGCTTCTTGGCCTGGTTGTATCGGGAGGGCACACCAACATTCTTTATATGGAAGGGCATGGCCGGATCAGGATTTTGGGCAGGACACGGGATGACGCGGCCGGGGAGGTATTTGACAAAATTGCCCGTGCACTGGATCTTGGTTTCCCCGGCGGCCCGGTTATTGATAAACTAGCACGGGAAGGCGATCCTTCTTCTTTTGCTTTCCCACGGGCTTTAATGGGCCCGGAGGGAGGGCTTGATTTTAGTTTCAGCGGAGTGAAAACAGCTGTGCTAAATAGTATCTACCGGGAAAGGCAAAGGGGCAGGGAGATCGATTTGCATAATATTTCCTCAGCCTTTCAGGCTGCGGTAATTGATGTTCTTGTGGAAAAAAGTTTTTTGGCAGCTAGGCAAAAAAATGTTAAGATATTTTTACTTGCCGGAGGGGTTGCCGCAAATAGCGAGTTGCGTGCCAGGCTCCGGCAAAGAGTTGAAACAGAGGAAACAAAGGTTATTTTTCCTCCACCTGAGCTATGTACAGATAATGCGGCAATGGTTGCCGCTGCGGGGTACTACCGCTTGCGTAGGGGTAATACCGCCTCTTATGATTTAAATGCTGTGCCATCGCTATCCCTGGAAGGGTAGCCGGATTTGTTAAGAAAAAATAAGATTTATGTAAAACAAAGCTCGCTAATAATTCCCTAAATGCGATCATATACTACTAGGTTGATACTTATCAACAAAACAATTCACATTATCCACAGAGTTATCCACAAGAAATAGCCTGTTAACAGTGTAAAGCAGAAAAGTTGTTCACAATTTCCGTTGGGTTCACATAAAATATTGCAGTTGCAACACGGGGGTATTTTAATTAGGGTCATCCAAGAAAAGGGGAATTCAATGTTGAAAAATATTCGTAAAATACACTTTACCGGTATCGGGGGCTATGGTATGAGCGCCCTGGCCCTTGTCCTTTTACAGGATGGCTTTGATGTTAGGGGATCAGATATTAACAACTCAAGGCTGATCGGGATCCTAAAAAAGGCCGGAGCGAAAATCTATCTGGGGCATGACGCCCATCAGGTGGGGGATGCCGAACTATTGGTTTACTCTACAGCTATTCCCATAGACAATCCTGAACTCGGGGAAGCCCGCCGCAGGGAAATTCCTGCCTGGCATCGCTCCAAGCTACTGGCAGCCTTATTAAACGAGAGAGTTGGCATTGCTGTTGCAGGGACCCATGGCAAAACGACGGTTACCGCTATGCTGGCCTTGTTGTTAGAGAGGGGCGGCCTGGATCCCACTGCCGTGATTGGGGGCGAGGTTTCCTTCTTTGATGGAAATGCACGGTTGGGCAAAAGTCCTTATATCGTCGCGGAGGCCTGCGAAAGCGACCATTCTTTTTTGCGGTATAATCCCTTTTTATGTTTGTTAACCAATATTGAGGCTGATCACCTTGAATACTATGAAGGGGATTTTAGCAAGCTAATTAATACATACCGTGCCTTTGCCGATAATGTTAAGGCGGGGGGGACAATTTTTTACTACCTGGATGACCCCCACCTTAATGTGTTAAGTAAGGCATGGGGCCCACGCTCGGTTTCTTACGGGCTATCAGAGGGTGCGGAGATCCGGGGGGATCAGATCAGGGTGGAGGGTCTGGGCTCGCGTTTTCGCCTTCTGCAAAAGGAAAAGCCTCTTGGGGAAATTGTCCTGAGGGTGCCAGGTATCTACAATGTTTGCAACGCGCTTGGTGCAGCGGCAGTAGCCCTGCACCTGGGTATCGATTTTTCTATTATTAGGGAAACATTCCCCACATTTGATGGTGCCCGTAGGCGTTTTGAAATTATCGGTGAGGTTGGTAGAGTTCTTATTGTTGATGATTACGCCCATCATCCTACCGAGATCAGGGCAACTTTAGAGGCGGTACGCTTGAATGGCAGAAGAATTATCTGTCTTTTCCAGCCACACCGTTTTACCCGGACAGGTTTTTTATGGAAGGATTTTATCGAATCCTTTGATGCAGCGGATTTACTTGTTTTAACAGATATCTACACGGCTGGGGAGGCGCCCATACCGGGTATTACCTCCTGCCGATTGGCAGAAGGGATCAAGGAAAGGGGTCATCAGGGCGTTTATTATTCGGGAAATTTTTCAGCTGCCATCAATTATCTGCTAGAGTCTGTGAAGGAAGGAGATATTGTCCTGACGATGGGGGCAGGGGACATCTGGAAGGTTGGCAGGGAACTGCATAAGCTGCTATCCCCCGGACAGGGTGGTGGCAAAGGGTGACCAGGAAACATTCAAGAGTTAACTGTTACAGGTGCAAGCACTTCTATGTTACCTGGGATAGCAATTTTCCCCGGGGGTGCAGGTTGCACGGTTTTAAATCCAGGGGTATTCCCTCTGCAGATGTATTCAGTTCTTCGGGTCGATCCTGTTTGGGCTTTGCACCAAAACAAATCCAAAAGGATTAAGTAGGCTTTTTATAACCATTAATGTAAAAGGGGCTTGGGGTGGAATTAATACCCCCGAAGCCCCCTTTGGGACTTTCTGGAAACTATTTTATTATAGCCTGGTAACCCCATCTGCATCAATATGTGGAGAACTTTTATCCACAAATGTTTTGCAACAAGTTTCCATACAGCTATTGGCCGGAGTGGGTTTTAAATTGGCATGGTTTACGGCATCATAGCTATCAGGTTCAATGGCTCCTACTGCATCTGAGGTAACCATAATTTCACTGGCACCGCACATGTAGCCATTTCTCCAGTAATGGCAGTTTTGGATGCTGCAATGAATATCGGGCATTGATTAACCTCCTTTGTTTTTCGGGGAGGCCAAGGGGTGTTCTCATGGCCTCCCTTAGAGCGGGAATTACCCGCTCCTATAGTTTGGCCGTTTGTATTTCCTTTATACTATTAAAATTTTTTCTTTAAGTCCGCGCCGGTAAATACGGTAATGTTGTTTTCAAGTTCAGCTAAAGAAATTCTTTCTTCTTTGCCATCCTCCATATTTTTTAGGGCAATTTTATTCTGCTGAAGTTCGTTTTCGCCAAGGATAAGGACAAAGGGGATGCCCTCCTTGTTTGCGTAATCAAGGGACCTTTTTAATCTTTTACCGGACATCTCTACTTCTACATTGAAACCCATTTTTCGCAGCCTTTGGGCAACCTGTAGGGTTTCCTTTTCTGTACCAAGGGGAATCAGGAAAAAATCTGCGATGGGCTGGATTCCAATACTATCACTTTTTAGACCCAACGCTGTATAAATGACATCAAGACCAAAGGAGATACCGGTTGCAGGGTATTCTTCGCCACTTTCTAAAAAACCGCCGATTATTTTATCATAACGTCCACCTCCGCCGATGCTGGAGGTTATTGCCCTACTAGATAGGAATACCTCGAAAACAGTTCCGGTGTAAATTTCCAGCCCCCTAGCCAAAAGGGGATTAAAGACTGATCTGCTTGTAAGATCAAGGGCCTCAAGATAGTTTCCTAGCTCGTTTAGTTCGGCAAGACCTTCCTGGGTAAGCGTATCCGAGGAGAAAGAGGAGTAGAAATCCGGCTTTTCTCCCTGCCGGAAGATGGTAAAGATCTTGCCTATCAGTGTTTGGTGTATCCCTTTCCCGGCAAGCTCTTCCCTGACGCCTTCCTCGCCAATTTTTTCCACCTTATCGAGCGAGATTACTGCCTCATTAACCTGATCTTCCGTTAGGCCAATATTTCCCAGAACGCCCGTTAAAAATTTTCTATTGTTATAGGAGATATATATATCCAGCCCCAATTCATCGAAGGCATCAAATGCTATGGACATCATTTCGGCTTCGGCCATAGCAGACCTTACACCGACAATATCAACATCACACTGCATAAATTCCCTCAGCCTGCCCGCCTTAACGGGACCATCCCGAAATACCTTTCCAATTTCGTAGCGTTTAAAGGGCATACGCAAATTGGGATTCATGCCGATGACCCTGGTAAATGGCACTGTCAGGTCATAACGCAGGGCCAGTTCACGTTTGCCCTGATCCTGCAGGCGATAAACCTCCTTGAGTATCTCCGTACCGCCGGCATATTTGGAGGCAAGGATATCAAACAGGCAAAGTATCGGCGTTTCCAGAGGGCGGTAACCGTATCTATGAAAAACAGTTTCCAGGGTGTTCCTGATTTTATTTCTGATCTGTTGTTCGGTAGGCAAATAATCACGGGTACCTTTAAGATTTTTTAGCTCTATCTCCATTCCGGCAGATTTACCTCCTTAAAGTGACCATTTTTATTCTCCCTGTGTGGTTTCCTCTTTATGCAAATCAATAAACTTTGGCAAGGTCATTACCTGCAGCAGGGGATAAAGCGGGCTTTTCTTGAGGACCGCCATGATATGATCATGGGTTTTCCTAAAGCGTGATGCGCAACAATCTTCGAGGACAATTACCTTGAAACCATGGGAGATGCCATCATATGCACTGGACAAGATACATACTTCGGTGGCGACGCCTCCCAGGATGATTGTATCCACATTCCATTCTCTTAATGTGATATCCAGATCTGTTTTGAAGAAGGCGCTCAGGCGTCTTTTTTCCATGACTAGATCGCTGTCTTGCGGTTGAAGCTCTTCTATGACCTGGACGCCGGCCGTGCCCCGGATACCATGGGGTTTCATGCGGGATTGGAACAGGAAATCGTTGGGCATCAGGGCATCGTTGGAGAAAATGATCGGAATGCCAGCGGCGCGGCAGACCTTGATCAATTCCTGCAATCTGGGTATGATTTTAAGACCTTCTTCCCCCACCGGCAGGGGGCCATCCAGCCGGATAAAATCCGCAACCATATCTGTAATAACTGCTGCTGCTCTCATTAAAAATTCTCCTAACTACATAGGCTAAATTGTTTCTGGAATCAATATTCCATTACTGAGCAATTATAGCAATTTTCCTGAGGTGAGGTCAACCGGTTGGGATGAGGTTAGCTTTGGATTATGCAGTTTGGGGTGGCTGTTATCGAAAAAAGTTGTTGCTTTTTCGGCTATGAGGTATAGTAATCTGTATGAATAACCAAAGTGAAAAACTAATCAACCATCGTCTTGCCCGAGAATTGGATCTTGATTTTCGGCATGTTTCTGAAGCCATTTCCTTATTGGATGGGGGGGACACCATTCCTTTTATTGCCCGCTATCGCAAGGAGTTAACGGGAGGCATGTCGGATGAGCAATTACGTGTTTTTGTGGATAGGCTTGCATTGTACCGTAACCTGGAAAGGAGGCGTGCGGATATATGGCGGCTTTTACAGTCGCAGGATATGCTGACGCCGGAACTCGAACATGCTGTGCAGGAGGCATCCAGCGTTACAGAGTTAGAAGATCTTTACCGCCCCTACCGGCCCAGAAAAAGAACCCGGGCTATGATAGCCAGGGAAAAAGGGCTAGAGCCACTGGCCCAGGCTATATTTGGCGGAAGGATTGATCCTGCTAAAGAAGCGCTGAACTATCTCGACGCGGGAAAAGGGGTGCTGGAAGCAACTGATGCCCTGCAGGGGGCCAGTGATATTATTGCCGAGGTAGTGGCAGACGATCCCAAGCCTCGCCGATGGCTGCGGGACTTCCTCTTAAATAAGGGAATGATCACAGCAAGAAAACGCGGCCGGGGCAGTAGCACCTATGAAATGTATGATGATTATCGTGAACCATGTAAAAGTGTCAGCCCTCACCGCATATTGGCCATGAATAGGGGAGAAAAAGAAGGGCACCTGCTGGTGAAAATAGAGGTTTCCGAAGAAAGGGCACTATCTTTTTTGCAGAGCCAGTATATTCAGGGATCCTTTCTTGGAAAGGCCAAGCCTTACCTAGAAAAGGCAACCAAAGATAGCTGGAAAAGACTTCTTTTTCCCTCACTGGAAAGGGAAATCCGTGCTGTACTGACGCAAAAAGCTGAAAAACAGGCCCTCAGGGTTTTCAAGGAAAACCTGCGTAGTTTGCTCATGACCCCGCCGGTGCAGGGCAGGAGGATTTTGGCTATTGATCCCGGGCTGAGAACAGGATGCAAAATTGCCTGTGTCGATGAAAATGGCAAGTTACTCGAAACGGCCCTTATTTTTCCTACTCCGCCCCGCAGTGAAATTGAGAAAGCGGGAGAGATAGTTTGTTCCCTGGTAAAAAAACATTATCTTAATGCCATTGTCATTGGTAATGGAACAGGGGGGAGGGAAACAGAAATATTTATTGCGGAGTTGCTGGAGGCATGCCCAGGGGAGTTGTCCTACACAATAGTCGATGAGGCCGGGGCAAGTGTTTATTCCGCTTCCCCGCTGGGGCAGGCTGAATTTCCAGGGTTGGACCCTTCTGTCAGGGGCGCTGTATCCCTGGCGCGTCGCCTGCAGGATGCATTATCTGAGCTGGTAAAAATTGATCCCCGTTCCATAGGGGTGGGGCAATATCAACACGATATTAACCAGAAAAAACTAGCCGAGGTATTAAACGGTGTGGTGGAGTCATGTGTCAATGAGGTTGGTGTGGATCTTAATACAGCATCCTTGTCCCTACTGGAACACGTTGCTGGTATTAATAGGACGGTTGCCACCAATATTTTAAACTTTAGAGAGGAAAATGGTCCCTTTCATTGCCGCAGCGATCTAAAAAAGGTCCCCCGGCTCGGCCCGGCAACATTTAAACAGTGTGCCGGTTTTTTACGCATACCTACCTCCAAAAATTACCTGGATCGTAGTGCCGTCCATCCGGAATCTTATGTTCTAGCCCGAAAGTTGGCGGGTATACTTGGTTTGTCACCTGGTGATTTAGGTAAGGTGGAGGCAATTCCGCGTCCCGATACTAAAGAACTTGCCTTATTGTTACAGGTTGGGGAACCGACAATCAAGGATATACTTAAGGAGTTTAAAAAGCCAGGACGGGATCCCCGGGACGATCTTCCCAAGCCCGTTTTTAAAAGGGGAATTCTTCGGCCGGAGGATTTAGTGGAGGGCATGCTGCTTCAGGGTATCGTGCGCAATGTCGTTGATTTTGGAGTTTTTGTGGATATAGGCATACATGATTCCGGGCTGATCCATATCTCAGAGTTATCGGACCGTTTCATCAGTCACCCTCTCGATGTAGTGAAAGTGGGGGACATAGTTAATGTACGGGTTTTATCTATCGATTTAAAAAAGAGGCATGTTTCACTTTCCCTGCAAAAATAGCCAAAGTACTCCTTAAATGTGGTAATATATATAATGATTCCACAGCAAAAAGTCTTTCTATTGCATGAGACCCTAGCTTTCCTTTCGGATAGTGGTTATGCAGCAATAGTATTAACGTTTAACTATGAAGGGTGCATTGCATATGATGGAACTCGTAGCGGAGATAAATTGCAATAGTTTCTCCGAAGGGGGATGGGTTAAAAACCCTGTTTATGTACCACGTGAGATGCAGCTTGAGATATATGTAAACGGGCAACATCTGGCCAATATTTTGTGTACCCCTATCAAACTTGATTACCTCGTTATGGGATACCTTTTTGCCGAGGGCATCATTTCGGATATTGATGATGTTGCCAGGATGCAGGTATCTGAAAAAAGTGCCCTGGCTGATATAAGGCTGAGAAATTCAGAATTCACCTTGCCTATGGTGCCGACTTTGGCCAGCGGTTGTGGCGGGGATGGTGTTTTTGTAACCGAAGGGGAAGGGGTTGAATCATCCCTTGTTGTAGCCCCGGAGGAAATAATTGGGTTAATGAAAAAGTTGGAGGAGAAGATGGAGCTGTACCGGCTCAGCGGGGGTGTGCATACTTCTGCCCTTGCCGATACGAAAAATCTGCTGGTAGTGGCGGAGGATATTGGGCGCCATAATACACTAAACAAAATCCAGGGTGAATGCCTCCTCGAAGGTATTCAAACGAAGGATCGCCTAGTGCTGATCACCGGCCGTATCTCATCGGAGATGTTACTTAAGGCAGCAAAAATGCAGGCCCCGGTTGTCGTCTCCCGACATTCTCCTACTTCGAGCGCTATTTTACTTGCTAGGAAGATGGGCATTGCCCTTGTTGGTGAAGCCCGCGGCAATCGCTTGACGGTTTTTACCCACCCCGAGCGGTTGGGAAACCTTCGGGGGTAGCCTTTAGGGTAGCCTGATAACCCTTGCCCCATCTGTAAAATATTCGTTGTTGGCAAGCATCGCGGGCTGGCAGGGTTTTCTGCGCTACTAGGATCCGGTTTTTAAAAAAGGAAACGGCAACATCTTGTTTACAAAACTAAGGGCATCAATGACTGTTGGCAGGGGAAACCTCATTGCTGCCAGGAGGGCATAGGTCCCGGCTGCAAACCAGACCAGAATAAAAGCAGCCAGTCCGCGCCATTGTTTTTGCTTTAGCAGCTCCGGGACCTGGTAAATTGCTATAGTTGCCATAATTATTATTACCCAAAACATTTTTGCCACCTTCCCCAAAATTATTGTCACGGCTATAAATTGTTAGTCCGGGAACCCAAGTAGTTGCTGACTTTGGCTGGGTATTATTTAATTTCTATAGGCTGCAGGACTATGCCGTGCCTATGAACCCTGGCGTTAATTTCAATATCGACCATAATGTTAGGAAAAATATTCTGCCAGTCATTTTCCAACTGCTGCCATTTTCTATATTTTGTCCGGTAGATAGTTCTTCCAAAACCAAAAATATCCGAATTGAGTTTCCTGGCCTTTTCCAGACTGCACATTATTTCATTGCGGATGGCCGTGGCCATACGCCTGTTTAAAGAATTGACAAAATCCTCCCCAAGGGGGAGCAAAGGACTATCAAAATCCTGCAAACGCCCGCCGGCAAACACAGTGGCCTTAAAGCGAACCTCGTTATCTTTAAACTCGGGTGTAAGCTTCGCCGAGGATTCGAACACTTCGACTGTCAGGTAGCCATCTTCATGGACCGGGCATTTGAGGACCAGGTTATGTCGTTGCATGTTTCCTGTCAACCAGTTATAGCCTGCTGTTTCCCTTTTATCAAGGAAACCGATAAACTTATCACCGTGGAAAATGCCAATACCGGAAATTCGTGCGGGGTTGGTCATCCCGGCCGGCTCCTTTTTGCTTTCCTTTTCTTCACTTGCCAGCACCTTAATCCTGGGCATATTAACTTCTTTTCCGGGCGTAGAGATATCACGAAAAAGGATGAGCAGGGAATCGACTTCAGAAAGGGTGGATGTTTCCCGTTTTACGCTGAAGGAGTGTTTCTCTATGGCCTCCCCACCTTCCAGTTCCAAGGGAAACTCCGCTATTAGCAGTTGGCGCAAGTCTCCCTCTACAATAAAAGGCTTAGCAGTTAGCCGGATTTGGCGCTCCCTATCAAGGAAATCAAGCACCGGTCTGATTCCCTTGCGGGCCAGTTTCTCTGAAAATAGAACTGCCTTAACATGGGACCAAAACAAACGTCTGGTTGAAACATGTTCCATGTTGATGATGGCCTCATAAATAGTGTGCCCGTGGGACTCTATAAACCAGCTAGGGGATCTGCCCCCGCCGCCACCGCTACTATTTCCGCTTTGCTGCTCGGCCCCTCCCAGGGGATTATCCATCTGTGCATACACCTTGAAAAGGCCCGATTCTTCATCAATATCAAAGGCAGCGACGGTGACAATCCCTAATATATTGGGTTCCCTGCGATCCCAGCACCCAGCCGGGTAAAAAACAAGGCCTGGCAAAATAAATACCATGAATAAGAAAATAACTTTTTTTCGCCAGTTCAATTTTCCACCCCTTTCTTTATTCCGTGCCCTCTTTTTGATGCGGGAATTGTTGCTTTCGGAGCCTTTTCAATAGATAGGCTACCCATAAAACGAGTAAGGGCACCAGTAGGAGGAAATAGAATCCGGCAACATGAAAAAGTGGTTCGAAAAATTCAAGAATTTCAAAGGAGTTCTGATAACCCTGTATGCTGAAAGTTACCCAGATGACTGCCATGGGCAAGATGAGCAGCCGATTATCCCGCAGCCCAAAAATCTGTGATAAACCCTTTGATCCGGAGTAAAGGTTGAGGGATAGATTGATAAAAAGGCCCAGACCCCAAGGAAAGATGGTTAAGGCCTCCACCCTTTCCAAAAAAGTGCTGATGCTGATGGAACGGATCATTTTTAGGGTGGGGAAAGTTGCCCGAAAACCCTCGCTGGGGCCTAGGACAGAAATTACAGCTATAGAGAAAAACACAAGGAAAAGCGAGGAGGCTAACAGTGACCAAAGGGATGAATTCATAATTGTCCTTTTTTCTTCGGATATTGAAGGGGCGATCATGGTCAGGTTAGTGTAAACAGCAGAAATGGTGGTAGGGACAATTGCTGCTAACAGAACGGGGGCCCAGCCGCGGCTTAGGACCGGCTGCAAATTTCCAAAATCGGCAAAAAAGAGGGGAACAATAAAACTTGCCAGGATCATCAATAGAAACAAGGGGAAAATAATATCAGCGCTTCTACCTATGGGTTCCACACCACAAAAAACAACCAATACTGCACTGATGGCTATGATTGAAATAATAACAACTAAGGGGGTTCTGGGAAGAAAACCGGTTTTAATTACTTCCCCGTAAAGCCGTAGATCCGTCCCCCCCATGAAAAGGAAGAGAAAAAGATAAAAGGAGGCAAGCGCCCCCCCCGAAATTTTCCCCAGGAGCTCTACGCTATATTGCACTAGGCTCTTCCCGGGAAATAATAAAGACAATTTTACGATGGCAAATAAAAGGATTGCACTGGAAAAAAAAGAGATAATGGTAGCTAACCACATATCCTGTTGGGCAGTCGTTATCCCCGGAAGTAAGGTGAACAGGACTGTAGAACGGACAATAAAGAAAATAAAAAAGACTTGCCGGCCTTCAATTTTTTCCGTATGCAGGTTTATTTCCCCTTTCCTCGTTTTTTTGGTTTCCGGTTATCCATCCCCGGTGTATGGGGGCCCTGCCCAGTCGGTTGACGCCCGGGTTCGTGAAAGCCCGTCAACCTTGGCCGGTGGATCATATCCCACCAATGAGTTCTGACAACGGAATCTTTCAGATCATGCTGGATCAGGGGCCCAAAGGGGGCCCCATAGGGAATGCCGAATGAACGCAGTGATACAACATGGATTAAAAGGGTGAGGAAGGCAAACTGAACACCCAGGAGCCCTAAAGTTGCTCCGAGTAAAATAACCGCAAAGCGCAGGATGCGGGCAGTGATGGCCAGGCTGAAGGAGGGACTTGTAAAGGAGGCAATGGCGGTGAAGGCAACAATGATGACTACACCGGGGGAGACAATTCCCGCTTGAAAGGCAGCCTCCCCGAGGATCAGCGCGCCCACGATGCTCATTGCCGAACCTATAGCCTTGGGGAGGCGAATACCTGCCTCCCGAAGAACCTCGAAGGCTAACTCCATGATGATCAATTCCACGACGAGCGGGAAGGGAACCCCTTCCTCAGTCTGTTGTATGGTCAGGAGCAGGGAGGTAGGCAGTAGCTCGGGATGATAATTCAGTACGGCGATATATACCCCCGGTAGAAAAATAGATATCAGGAAGGAAAACATGCGCAGGAAACGGATAAATGATCCAATGGGCCAAACCTCACTATAATCATCAGGGGATTGAAGGTACATGAGCAGGGCAGCTGGCAGGACTAATACAAAGGGTGTACCATCGGTAAAAATGGCCACCCGTCCTTCTAAAATGTTTGCAGCGACCCGATCTGGTCGTTCCGTACGAAAAATTGTGGGAAATGGTGACTCTGGGGCATCCTGGATGAATTCTTCAATGGTCCCGCTTTCTAACACCCCATCGATATCGATACTTTCCAGGCGGGAACGTAACTCCTCCAAGATCTCCTCGCCGGCAAGGCCCTTAATATAGGCAATGGCCACCTCAGTTCTGGTCAGATTTCCCACAGTCATGCTTTCTATCCAGAGGTTTGGGCTGCGGATACGGCGGCGGATCATGGCAGTACTGGCCCTAATACTTTCCACAAAGCCCTCCCGCGGGCCCCTGAGGACGGTTTCAGCCTCAGGTTCGGTGAGGGCACGAACTTGCCATCCCTTGGCTTCGCTGACGATTGCCCTGGCTGTACCGTCGATGAGCAGGGCGGCATCCCCCAGGGAGATTCCCTGAAAAAGACCCTCAAGATCCCTAACTTCATTATTTTCGCTGGCTAGAAGCCTGTTTTTAATCGTTTCGTAGATTTCCGTCTTGTCGATACCATCGATATCGGTTTTAAAGGTATCTATTTTGACTATACGCAGCAAATTACTGATGGAATCGTTATTGATCATGCCATCAATATAGATGAGGGCGGCCTTTATTTCATCAGGTCCGGCCAGAAAACGTATTATGCTTAGGTCATAGCTGTTGCCACTAATTTCCGTTACACGCTGTAAATTTTCATCTAAATCATCGGCGAGGAACATTTTCTTCATATCGGCTTCGCGCTGGCCTATATCTTTA
This sequence comes from Bacillota bacterium, assembly GCA_012839215.1. Lineage (GTDB taxonomy): Bacteria > Bacillota > Dethiobacteria > DTU022 > UBA8154 > DUNV01. The sequence continues at coordinate 17,679 of DUNV01000056.1, read as the reverse complement.
AAATCCGTATAAGGTCCGCCGGCCCCCGACTGGCGTTTCTTTTTTTTCTTGTGTATTCTCCGTGAAAAGAGCGATCGTATTTTTTTAAAAATAGTAAATTTAGGCCTCATAACCCCAGTATTACCAGAAAAAAAAAAAGGATACAGCATTGTGCCAGGGTCATTGCCGACAGGCCTAGGAAGGATCCTGCATTTTATAGAAAATGCCACGTTTTTCGCGCACGGCTTTCACACAGTTTTCCTGGACAAGCTGGTGTAGATACTTGCCCAGTTCCAAGGGGTGAAAACCAAGAGCATGCTGTAAATCTTCCATGGTGCAGGGCCGGCGTCTGAGAAGGGGAATAATGGAAGAACGTGGATCCTTTTCCGGGGTGGGGATCCCGCGGTTAGGCAGGCAACCCGGGATAGGTTCACCTTCCCCAAGAATGCGGGCACACCTGGCTAGCTCGTCCACAGAGGCAGGGCCAACCCACCCTTCTGTGCCCGGACGATCAAGTGAATTAAGTTGCAGCAGGTTAGGTTGAATTCGCCGGATGGCCTCCCCCAGTAGAGCAAGTTCTCCTTCCGTATTGTTTAACCCGGGGATAACAAAAACCTCTAGGCGAATCTCGCCCTGGTATTCCCGGCGGAATTGCTCTAGTCCGGAGATGATCTCCTCATTATCCAGGCTGGGGTGGGGGCGATTGATACGCCGAAAAACATCTTCACTGATCGCATCGAGTGAAGGAATGACGAGATCGGCAAGGCCAACCTGTTTTCTTGTTTCCTGCTGTGTTAATAGTGTGCCATTGGTTAAAACAGCCACAGGGTAGGCGGGGTAATTTTCCTTCAGCCAGCCTATAATTTCCCCGATTCCGCTGTGCAACAAGGGCTCACCGGAACCGGAAAAGGTTACATAGTCCAACAGCGGGTTTTCCCGAAGAAAGGAATCCAGCTCTTTTATAACTTCCTCCGTCGGGGCATACTCTTTTTGATCGATGGTTAGATCGGTGGTTCTACCGCATTCACAATAAACGCAGTCTAAGGAACAAGTTTTATAGGGTACCAGATCGATACCAAGGGAGTTGCCCAGCCGCCGCGAGGGGACCGGACCAAAAAGATGCTTTCTGTTTCCACTTTGATCGTACATGTCGATTCTATTCCTTTATAGTCTGTTTTTCCCTATTTAATCTATTTACTATAGTAAAACAACCTGCTGGTGGCGTCAATCAGTTTTTTTAGAAAAACCAGGTTATCCTGCAACCAGGTAAGTTTGCTGAAATGGAATGGTCCTGTTTTCCTGATTTGTTAAACAACGATGGCAGGGCAAAACAAGGTCCTATGCTCTTGTATTAAGCAAAAATGCAGTAAAATGTTCTTTACCACAACCCAGGCAATGGGTGTTTGCAGCCCAGGTATTGGTTTTTCTAGAAGAAGTAATCTACCTTAACCCTGGCTGTTACCTTGACATCGTCGGGGAGCATGGGCGTGGGGGCCATGTCTGCGACGGCTTTCATAACTTGGAAATTTTCATTCATATCAGCACGGTAGGGGGTATAGCCGGTCATTTCCTCGTAGATAACTTTCACACCTTTAATGGTTATCCCCGCGCCGGCGGCGATTGCCTCTGCCTTGGCTTTGGCTTGCTGCGTAGCATTCTGCAGGGCCATAAGTTTGAGGTTATCCGCGTCCTTTCGTTCGAAATAGACGGATAAAACCCTGTTGGCACCGGCAGCAACGGCGGTATCAATAACATTCCCCACCTCGTCAAGGTTGGAGAGGCTGACGTTTAGTTCATTATAGGCCTGGTATTTGGTAATATATTTTTCCTTGTTTTTCGGATCGGTTTGCGTAAAACTGTTGAGCTGGTAGCTGCTGGTCTTGCACTGTTCCTTGTCGAGGCCTAGTTCAGCCAAAGCATCCAGAACGGCGTTTGTCAGGCGGGCGTTTTCCTCCACTGCCTTTTTTGCCGTTTCATGAGTGGTTTCCACAGCCAGTATTACCTTGGCGGAATCAGGTTCTGCCAGGATTTCTGCCTCCCCGTAGACACCGATGATGTCGAACTGATCACTCGCGCTTGCTCCGGCGGTAGAATTGATAGCAAATATTGGTATCAAAACCCCCGCTAGCAAAAACAATCCTACACATGCCAGGATAATATGTTCCCTTTTCATAAAAATTCCTCCCCTTGTAATAACAGTTATCTTTTAGACGGCCGGGGCTGGGATAAGTTCCAAAAACATACGGGGCGACGTGTACTATAAAAATAGCTTTCCGGCACAGCTACACCGATGCTCCTATTTTCTAAACTGATACACTTGGCAGAAATCAAACCAAGGGGACTTTGGCAGCTAGTACGGAGGCCCAAAAGCAAGTTATCGAGGCATTGGGGTTGCATCTATACGGTATGGAAAAGGACGGCGATGAGCTGCCGGATCCATCAAAAACGCCGGAGATAGACCCTGAAACAGCGGCAGGTTTTTTGGTATCTCCCATTATGGTTTTCCCTGAACTGGTTAGAAACGACCTGCCGGATCAAATTAGGGTTTGGCAGGACAGTTACCGCGCTTGTTTTAGCGGTGGAAAAAGCTGCTGCCGGTCAAACCAAGGGCTATTTTGGCTGGGAACGCGGCCGTTTCAAAAAACGAAATTATCGGGGTGTCAGTAATGTTACCTTCGAACCCGATTCGCCGGTGACCCATTGGCAGTTGGCAGCGTTACTGTCCAACCTCGCCGAATTCCTTGGTTGTAGGGCTGGGAAGGATATAGGAGACGGAGGGCCCTTCCACCCGTGCTGTGTTTGCTGCTATGCTGGCCGGATTTGTTCAAAACGTTATACAGTAAGCGTACCTTCCTTCTTAATGAGCTAGAAAAAGAAGGAATAATTTACCGATTAGACAAGATTGGCGGATAATAATTTGATTTGGCGATCCTTTGGCGACGATCTGGAAAATTAGCGTTTTTGGGAAAATAAGTAAAAAAAATGGATGCCCTTAAACCTCGATGTTATCGGCATCCGTAACGCTTCACTTGGTACACCTGGCAGGAATCGAACCTGCGACACCCGGATTAGGAATCCGGTGCTCTATCCCCTGAGCTACAGGTGCATATATTATTTTATTAGTAATGGTACGCCCGCAGGGATTCGAACCCCGACTTCAGGCTCCGGAGGCCTGCGTGATATCCCTTTCACCACGGGCGCAGATTACCGCTTAATTTTTTAAGCACCCAATGCTTGCTTTTCATAATATCATTTTCATCAGAAGAAGTCAATGAATCAGGTTGCCTTTTTATGCGCTTTGCCGGGGTTGTTCCTCTACAATCTCCCCCTAAAATCCCTTATTAAAAAACTGGCTCCCTGGGCTGACCCTTCGGGAAATTTTACATTAAAACAGTTATTATTTCCGGCAAAAATTCTTTGGTTGCACCTATGTGACCGAGCCGAATAATAAATCGCGGAATAATATTGCATGTTTTTCATAAAACGACTAGTTAATGGAAAACATATGCGTATGGGTATGGGAATGAAAAATTGCAAAAAACGGGTGACTCCATTGAAACCGTTGCAGTCTTTTCCGGAAAAGGAAATCCTCATGGAGCTGTAAAAATATCTGGGCAAATTCAGCATAAAAAAAGAAAAGCCAACCGGGTAGAGGCAGAGGTGTATTAATGGCCGGCCGTTGCAGTAGAAGGCATTTTTGTTTCTGTTTCATGGCAGCAGCCATATCCCTTTTTTTAAGTCTATTTTCCTTTGTGGATGCAGCAGGAGTTGAAAACCACCAGGCGGAAGTAGGAGTTTATTCTCTTTCGGCCGGCCGATCCGGTGGCGGGGATCAAGGACGTGGCCATGAAGTTCTTGCAAGTTTTACCTTGCTTATTTTGGATAAAATAACCCTTGATGATCTTAAGGCCTATTCCGGTCCTTATTTAACTTCGCTCCTGCAAAAAAGTTCCCTTGGGCTGATGAATGTAAATACGGCTGGCCCACCGGGGACGGAAAGCGGGTATCTAACCATTGGGGCCGGCACCCGGCTCTTGGGGAACTGGGCGGTCAGCAAGGCCTATAGCCGCGACGAGGAAAAAGGCCAATCCGTAGAGGTACTCTACCAGCGCCATTCAGGCAAAGAAACGGTTCCCGCCGGAGCGGTTCTGCATCCCTATACCGGGGCCCTTGGGTTGCTTAATAACAACAAAACCCACCCTGCTCCCTTAGGTGCTTTGGGCCAAACGCTAACCAGCAATGGACTTGCGGCGGCTGTTCTGGGCAATGCCGATACCAGTCAGGAGGGTCGCCAGGCAGTGGTAATTGCTATGAACGGGGAAGGTGTTGTTGCCTTCGGGGACGTATCTGCCCGGCTGTTAAAAGAAGATCATTTTTTCCCCTATGGTTACCGCTGTAATGCCGGGGCCTATCTGGACGCCTATCGGGCCAGCAATAAGGGTGCATCCCTGATCGTTGTTGAATGGGGGGATACGGGACGAATTGATGCCTACCAGGGCCACCTGCCCGCCGAACGCAGGGGGGAGTTTCTCCAAAGTTCATTTAGGGAACTAGATCTTTTTCTTAAAGGGTTTTTAAGTGATTCAGGCCCGGAGGATCGCCTTGTTATCCTTGTCCCCTCTCCGCCCCAGGCCCCAGTTGCAGGCGGCTACCGCCTGACGCCCGTTGTTTATTATAACCCCGGGTTCCCCCACGGAGGCCTATTGCTCTCCGGAACAACGAGGGTGCCGGGTATTGTGGCCAATATTGATATTGCACCTACCGTAACCGGGCATCTGGGTTTGCCTTCACCGGCCTCCTTCGCAGGGGCACCCCTTGAAGTAAAACCTAGGCCCATGGCCGGACATCCGCAAAAGGCCGGGCATCTTGCCGGGCATCTTCAGAAAATATCGGCACTGGCCACGCGGACAGCGAGGATACACCAGCAACGCCCCTCCGTAATCAAGGGTTATCTCCTGATTCTGATTATCCTTGTTATCACAGGGTTGGTGGGCCTCATCGCCCGTTTTCATCCGGTACGGCAGCTGGAGCCGGCCTTTTATGGATTGTTGTATTTTCCCCTGTCCACCCTTTTAGCCCCTGCCTTTGCATTTTTCCCTTCCGGATCGCACCTATTAAATTTTTTTTTCCTTGTTATGCTGACAGTGGTTTTTGTCATTTTGAGCAGATCTATATGGCATAGGCCTATGACAATTTTTGCGGCAGTGGGCCTCATCATTTTTGCCCTTTTAGCAGTAGATTTACTTGGCGGCTCAAGTCTGCAAAGCCGTTCATTTTTAGGTTATGATCCCATTACAGGAGCACGCTTTTACGGTATTGGCAATGAGTATATGGGGGTAATGATCGGTTCCTTGATCCTGGGGTTTGGCTCGTTTATCTCCCCAGGTTTACAGGATCGGAGGAGGAAAAACAGTTATTTACTTAATATTATGGAGACTAGGGCCCTAATCTGGCTTTTTGCTGCCCTTTCTGCAATAATTCTCTTTTTAATGGCCTCACCAAGCTTTGGGGCCAATTTCGGAGGGGCAGTGACAGCGGCTATATCCCTTTCACTAACGCTCGGGGGCTTTATGGTACTACTATATAAGAGGGATCCCCTTCCATGGTTCAGATCCGTGTTGAGGAAAAGGAAGAGGGCATTATCTTACCTTACATTTGCAGTTATCCCACTATCTTTTATCCTGCTGGCGGGCCTGTTGCTCTACTATCTCAACCTTCCCCGTCCTGGTGCCGATGTTTCCCACCTGGGGCGGGCCCTGGAGCTGGTGCAAAAAAACGGCCTGGGGGAGTTACTAAATATTGCTGTCAGAAAACTGGAGATGAATTACAAACTGGTGCGCTTTTCCCTTTGGACCCGGGCATTGCTGGCGCTAATTGCTCTTATTGCCATCCTATATTATTATCCTGTCGGGTTGATTAAAAAAATTTATGCCAAAGAACCCGGATTCAGGGTAGCCATGGGAGGAATTATTGCTGCCAGTGTGACTGCGCTCCTGGCAAATGATTCGGGTGTAGTCGCTGCCGCAACGGCAATGCTCTATGGGGGATTGCCCCTGCTCATTCTTGCGCTGGAGAAGAATTTTAACAAAACTTGCGACATGGCAGGAAAACCGCCTGATAAGATGGAAATATAGTCAATTATAAGCAATCAACTATTAGCAATGGTTCAACTGCGCAAGTTTTACCTGCAGTGTTATTGACCAAAACGGAAAGAGAGGAATACATACCCTTGCTAGCCCTGGAAAGTAGGACATTGCCTACAAATATTAACCTTCACCTAGTCCCGATCGAAAAGTTTAAAACGGTTTTGATCACTGCTTTTTTACAACAATCGTTAGAGAAAGAAACGGCTGCCAAAACAGCCCTTTTGCCGGCGGTTCTGGAAAGGGGGACTAGGAAATACCCGACCTACCGGGATATCAGAATTCGCCTTGAAGAGCTTTACGGGGCAGAGCTGGGTCTAGATGTCCTCAAGCTGGGTGAGCGGCAGATCCTCGCCTTTTCTCTGGAAGTTATTCACGATAAGTTTGCCCCGGGGGAAGATCTTATGCGCCAGGGTCTCACCGTTTTGAAAAGCGTTCTTACGGAACCTTTTACGGAGGAAGGCGTATTTAAAAAAGAGTATGTTATGCAGGAAAAAGAGCAGTTGAGTAAAGAAATCCTAGGCCTGGTTAACGATAAGGTAAATTATGCCCTGGAACGCTGTATACAAAAAATGTGCGCCGGTGAACGTTTTGGCGTCTATAAATACGGAAACGTTGAGGATCTTGAAGATATAACCCCGGGCGGCCTTTATGAATATTATCAAAGCCTCATTAGTGAAAATCCCCTCGATATTTTTATCGTTGGAGAGATTGACCCCCAGAAAACTTTCCCCCTTATTGAGGAAACGTTTACCTTCCTGCGCCAAGGCATGAAGAAGTCCCTTCCACAAGTCGAGGTGCAGAATAAGCCGAAAAAACCCCGTTATTGGGAGGAAAGCCTACCTGTCAGCCAAGGCAAATTAACCCTTGGTTATCGTACCAATACGGCTTACAGGGATGAGGACTATGCTGATCTCCTTTTTTATAACGGTATCCTGGGAGGCTTCCCCCATTCTAAGCTTTTTCAAAATGTCAGGGAAAAGGCCAGCTTGGCCTATTATGCTTTCTCCAGATTGGAAAAGCACAAGGGAATACAATTGATCGGTTCAGGTATCGAATCAAAGAACTATGAGCAAGCTAGAGAGATTATCGAAGAGCAAGTGGAAAATATCAAGGCGGGTTTGATTACCGATGAGGAAATGGAAAACACAAAAAGGGCCTTGATCAACCAGTATAAAATTATTGGTGACAGCCCTTCCAGCCTTTTGGGGTTTTTTTTAGACGGGATAGTGGGCAATAGGGACGAGGAGGTAGATTGCCTCATAGAAAGATTTGGCAAAATAAAAAAGAATAATGTTGTTGGGGCGGCACAGAAGGTTGCCCTGGACAGCGTTTACTTTTTACGTTCCGCCGACAATGAAGGGAGCGAATAATTTTCATGGATTGGGATATAAAAACGGACACAACCTTGGGTGAGAAAGTCTACCATGCCGCCCTGGATCCCGGCCCAGCGCTTTATGTGTTACCACGCGGGGGCTATAATAAAAAGTACGCCATATTTTCTACCCGCTTTGGCTCTATTGATAATAATTTTCGTATAGAGGGCGATGGCGGTGCAGAGGAGATCAAGGTGCCGGATGGTGTGGCCCATTTTCTGGAACATAAGCTTTTCGATGATGAAGAAGGCAATGCCTTTGATAAATTTGCCAGATATGGTGCGTCCTCTAATGCCTTTACGGGTTTTACCAGTACTACCTATCTTTTTTCCTGTACAGATTATTTTCAGGAAAGCTTTGAGCTTCTCCTCGATTTCGTACAAAGCCCATTTTTTACCCAGGAAAGTGTGGATAAAGAACAGGGGATCATTGGGCAGGAAATCAGGATGTACGAGGATAGCCCCCAGTGGCGCGTTTTTTTCAACCTCCTGGGTGCCCTTTATCAGGATCACCCGGTTAGAAAAGATATCGCCGGTACAGTGGAAAGTATTAGCGAGATAACCGCCGAGATACTTTATAAGTGTTACCATACCTTTTACCATCCTGATAACATGGCGATCTTTGTTACGGGCGATGTGGCGCCGGAGCAAATATTCGAGCAGGTCAGCAAAAATATCGCCGGGCGAACCTATTCACCTGCCAAGACCATCGAACGTATTTACCCGCGGGAAGGCCAAGCGGTGAAACAAAGGGAGATTGTCCAGGAGCTTTCCGTTTCTCAGCCTATCTTCAATATGGGTTTTAAGGATACCTATGCATTTCTTGATGGCAAGGCGCTCCTCTTTCGGGAACTGGCCACGGAACTTCTCCTGGAGATGATTTTTGGGCGCAGCGAGGAAATGTATACACAGCTTTATGAGGATGGCCTTTTGGATGAGCATTTTTCTACAGGCTACACCGCCGAAACAACCTATGGATATACCCTTCTTGGAGGAAGGACAAAAGATCCAGGCAGGCTAATGGAAAGAATTTGGGAAGGGATAGAGCGTACAAAAAAGGAAGGGTTAAGGCATGAAAGCTTCATCAGGCACAAGAAAACGATGAGGGGGGACTTCCTTCGTAGCTTTAACTCCCTGGAATTCATTGCCAACAATTACCTTGCCTATCGTTTCCGGGATATTGATTTTTTCGATGTGTTAGGTGTTCTGGAAGAGATTACTCTGAACGACCTTGAAAAAATTCTGCATGATCACCTCAAAGAGGAATTCCATGCTGTATCGATTGTAACCCCCTTCCCGGGTTAGGAGCAGAATGCGATAATTTGACACTACCGCAGAAACTATGTTCTACTGTTGTACAAAGGGGGTTTGTGTTCTAGAATTTAGCTAATGGATTTATAATGAGGGGGGGGATAGGTGTGCTTAATGTTGGAATCGTTACGGATAGCGGTGCAAATTTGTCACCAAAATTAATCGAGGAAAACAAAATTAAGGTGGCTCCTCTGAAAATAAACTTGGGTGGGGAAATCTTTTTGGATGGTGTTGATCTGGGACCGGGAGGTTTTTTTACCATGCTGGAGGAGTCGGAAAGTATTCCGGAAATATCACCACCTTCACCTCTTGAATTTACCGAAATATTTGAATCAATGAAAAATGAAGGGTATGAAAGTGCTGTCTGCATCCTTCTTAGCAGCAATATATGTCATTCCTTTAATTCTGCCAGTGAGGCTAGGGATCTGGTCCGTCCCTTTCCCGTAGTTGTCATAGACAGCCACGCCGTCTCTATGAGCCAGGGCTTTATGGTTATAGAGGCTGCCAGGGCGGCAAGCAGGGGCCTTTCTACAACGGAAGTTGTGGACAGGGTTTGGAACCTGCGCCCCCTTGTCAACTTTTTTGGCTTTTCCGGGACAATTCACTACCTGCTTCGTTCCGGGAGGCTGGGCAAGGGTGCAGCTTTTTTTCGTGCCCTGTTAAATATTAAGCCCATTATTTCTTTTGATAAAAATGATGGTAGTATTCGTCCAGTTGGCAAAGTTACATCGCGCCGGGAGGGCCTGCGCTATCTGGTTCGAAAAATAGAAGAAAAGGTTTCACCGGGGAAAACACTTCATGCAGCCGTGTTGCATGGAAATGAACAAGAAGAGGCACAAGAGTTTTTTGAGGAAATTAGGCAGAAATTTGATTGTACAGAGCTGTACTTTCATGAGCTCTCCCCCATTGTCAGCAGTCAAACAGGCCCAGGCTCCGTGGGTGTGAGCTTTTATGCCGAATAATTAAGTACAGGGAAAGGCTGATTGTTTATGAATATAAACGATAAAGAATTTGTTAAAGAGGTTACCTCCCAGGCAGTGGATTTTTCACAGTGGTATCTGGACATCGTTCTGAAAACGGAAATGATGGATTATGCACCGATAAAGGGATGTATGGCTATCCGCCCCTATGGCTATGCTATTTGGGAAAACATTCAGCAATTGCTAGACCGCAGAATCAAGGAAACAGGGCACAAGAACGCCTATTTTCCACTTTTTATTCCTGAGTCCCTTTTAGAAAAGGAAGCGGAGCATGTAGAAGGCTTTGCCCCGGAGGTTGCCCTCGTGACCCGGGGAGGGAACGAGGAGCTGGCGGAAAAATTGGTCGTGCGTCCTACTTCAGAGGCTATTATTTGTGAGATGTATGCCCGCTGGATCCAATCATGGAGAGATCTGCCCCTGCTCATTAACCAATGGTGCAATGTAGTCAGGTGGGAAAAAAATACACGTCCTTTCCTAAGGACTTCAGAATTTCTTTGGCAAGAGGGCCATACGGTGCATGCCACCGAGGAAGAGGCGCAAGAAGAAACCCTCAAGATGCTGGGTGTTTATCAAGATCTGCTGGAAAGTGAACTGGCTATTCCTGTCATTCCCGGGCAAAAGACGGAAAAAGAAAAATTTGCCGGTGCCCTGCGCACCTATACTATCGAAGCCCTCATGGCGGATGGAAAGGCATTGCAGGCTGGAACCTCGCATAATCTGGGGCAACATTTTGCCAAGGTGTTTGAGATCAAATTCCAGGACAAGGATGACGAACTAAAATACGCCTGGACCACATCGTGGGGGGTTTCTACCAGGCTGATTGGCGCACTGATCATGGTGCATGGGGATGATCGCGGTCTCAAATTGCCACCCCGTGTTGCCCCCATACAGGTGGTTATCGTTCCTATCATCGGCAAGAAAAGTAAGGACGAGGTCCTCCGAAGGGCCAATGAAGTTGCCGCTGGGCTTCGCTCTATTAATATACGCGTTGAACTTGACGATAGGGAAGGGTATTCACCGGGCTGGAAATTTAACCAATGGGAAATGAAAGGTGTTCCCCTGCGGCTGGAAATAGGCCCACGCGATCTGGAGAATAAGGGTGTTACGGCGGTTCGTAGGGATACGGGTGAGAAATCCTTCCTTTTGGATCAGGATCTCTCCGCACAACTCCCGCTGTTGCTGCAGAACATACAGGATTCACTCTTTGAGCACGCCCTAAAATTCAGGGAACAAAAAACATATCGTCCGCAAGATTATGGGGATTTTAAAGAAGCCCTGGATGAAAAAAAAGGCTTTATGCTGGCGCACTGGTGTGGCGATGCACGCTGTGAAGAGGAAATCAAGGCCGGGACAAAGGCCACGATCCGCTGTATCCCTTTTGACAGTGATCCCAAAGACAAGGGGCCCTGCCTGTTTTGTCAAAAGGAAGGCCGGCCCGTCTATTTTGCCCGATCCTATTAATAATTTCACTGCAAAAAGGAGGGGGATAATTGAAAAGTGCCGGGTGGAAGGATCTGGATATTCTCCGTATAAAAGGCGGCTACGGTGCCGAGGAAATAGATCAGGTCGTTGTGGAGATGCCACTAACAATTTTTATAAATGGCCGGGAGTTTGTAACTTTGCTTTGCTCACCAATATTGCTCGATTGCCTTGCTATAGGTTTTTTGCGTTCCGAGGGCCTGCTTTCCTCAGCCGATGATCTACAGGAAATAAGGCTTGAAGAGGATAAAGGGTTTGTTCATATTTGGACGGCAGGCGATCTGGATTTAGAAGAAAAACTCTATGGAAAAAGGACGATAACCTCAGGGTGCGGTAAGGGCACAGTTTTTTTTAATGTTCTGGATTCACTGCAGGGCAGGCCCGTTACCTCTACCCTGAGGATTAACGATGAAACGGCCCTAATGTTAATGAAAGAGATGCAGGATAATTCTGCCCTCTTTAAGGCAACGGGAGGTGTTCATAGCGCTGCCCTGGCGGACAGTGAACGTATGCTCTTTTATAGCGAGGATATCGGACGCCATAATGCGGTCGATAAAATTGTGGGCCGTTGCCTGTTGGAAAGGATCCCCCTAGAAAACAAAATATTGTTGACAAGCGGGCGCCTTTCCTCAGAAATTGTTATCAAAGGGGCAAAGATTGGTTTTCCCATAATTGTTTCCCGCTCTGCACCGACGACGCTCAGCGTGGAGCTTGCGGAAGAACTGGGCATTACGCTTGTTGGCTTTGCCCGGGGAAGAAGATTGAATATTTATACCCACCTCCACCGGATTACTCCCACAGTTGAATAAAACCCTTCGTGGACTTGCCAGGGATATTTCTACTCGTACTAAACAGAAGGGCATATTATATGAGGTAGGCAAATAAATATTAAGTATTTATGTGGTAATTTCTATTTACCTTTCGCTACATTTCTTAATTGCCAGACAATAGGTAAGGGCCCCGGGGAATGCTTTTGCAATAGTGGGAACATTGTGTTATAATAATATGAAGGTTATTCCTGACGAAAGGAGGTGTAATAATGCCTTTCGATTCCGTTAAAAAGCTGGCGGCTGAACTTGCTCTCGATAAAACAATTAAATATATTAGTAAGGATCCGGAAAAGAATTTATCAGTGTTGATGGACTTTGTAGAAAAGGTTGCGGTGATTCCCGATCATAAGGAATCGATCAGCAAACTAAAGGAACACTTTCATGGTAATTCGCTAGTAATGGAACAAATCCGCAGGCTTTGCAAAAATCCTAAAGCATTATATAAATTGCTTGATTCCTGGGTTGTCGATGGTATTCTTTTGGGCAGACCCAAGCGGGAAAAAATTGCTACAGAACTTGGCGTTTCTATTCCCTCCCTAATCCTCGTCGATCCCACTGCTGCCTGCAACCTGCGTTGCAAAGGCTGTTGGGCAGGCGAATACAGCAAGGCCGATCAACTTGAACCGGAACTCTTTAGCCGGATTATCGAGGAAGCAAAACAGCTGGGTATTTACTGGATAGTTTTATCAGGCGGAGAGCCATTTAGTTATCCCCATCTTCTTGATGTGGTGGAGGCGCACCCCGATTCAGTATTTATGGCTTATACCAACGGAACGCTGATTGATGAAAGGGTTGCCGATCGTCTGGCTGACCTGGCTAATTTTTCCCCGGCATTCAGTTTGGAGGGCTGGAGGGAAAAAACAGATGATCGCCGGGGGGCAGGCACTTTTGACAAGGTTATTCGGGCCATGGATCTCCTGCGGGAAAGGGGCGTTTTTATAGGGGCATCGGTAACTTCTATGCGCCACAATATTCAGGAGCTTTTTAGCGACGAATTTATTGATTTTTTGGTTGCTAAAGGTGTTACATATATCTGGTCATTTCATTATATCCCCATCGGGCGCCATCCCGATGTCGATCTGATGCTTACCCCGGAACAGCGATTATGGATGGTTGATAGAGTAAAGGAGTTGAGAAATGAAAAACCTGTTCTTATTGCTGATTTCTGGAACGATGGGGATCATACCAAGGGGTGCATAGCCGGCGGCAAACATTATTTCCATATTAATGCAGCCGGTGAGGTGGAACCCTGTGCCTTTGTTCACTTTTCCGTGGATAACATCCGCGGTAAAAGCCTCAAAGAGGTTTTACAAAATCCCCTTTTTAGGGCTTATCAAAAAAGGCAGCCATTTAACAAAAACCATCTGGCACCCTGCCCAATTATCGATGCGCCCGCAGCACTGAGGGAGATCGTTCAGGAAAGTGGGGCCCAACCCACCCATACAGGAGCCGGGGCAATATTGGATGGGGATGTTGCCAGATATCTGGATACCCTTTCTGCTGATTGGTTGGAAAAGGCGGATAAATACAAGGCCAGCCATCAACAATCAGTTTACAAGGCAAAAATCCATGCAGGAAGGGCGCGCTAATTTTTAGAAAAAATATATAATGCAAATCAAAAAAACCTGGAAACAAAAAATTTAACTCCCGTTTAGGGATAGACGGGAGCTAAATTTTTTGTTTTTTCTTTTCATGGATGATCAGGCGCCTGGCTGTAATATTCACCTGGGCGATCTGCAGGCCGGTTAAAAGTTCCAGGCCTGCTTTAATTTCTTGCTGAACTTCCATGAGGATACTTGGGATAAAGCCGGCACCATAGTGAATGTCTACCTGTAAATATATGATCATCCCATTGCCTGTGGAGTGCAGCCTGATCGATCTGGCCCTGGCAATTCCTTTTCTTTGTTCGGCAATAAAGGCGATGATCTGTTCAACAGCATTTTCGTGAAGGTAGTAATTTCCCAAGCTACTATAGATTGGGCGGACGATGGAATGTTCCAGATTGCGCGGCGCGGATTCCTGGGTTCTTCCTTTGAAAAAGGCCCTGATGGAATCCATAAAGAATCCCGGGAAATCCTTTTCTATCGCGAAGGTTGGGATGGGAATAGCGTGCCGGTTTTCCTTTTTCCTAATTTCCTGTGCCTTGGCAATCTCTTTCTCCGGGACAAGGTTACGGATATCAAATATTTTTACCGGAAAAGGCATTTCCAGCCGTGCCGTTATCCTTCTAATCATGCGTTCGGATATTCCCAGAACCAGGATACTGTCAGGATTTTCTTCCCGTATTTTTTCCTTAACCTGCGCAGCGTGTTCCTCATCAAGAAAGATTGCTCTTTTAGTGGCGGCCATTTTTGTGTTTTCGCGTTTTGCCGAGCGGCCGGCCAAAATCCGGTTTCCCTTGATCAGTAAACCATCATCAATAATATAATCTATCTTTTCCTGATAGGCGATCACCAGGGAGTGGTGGCTTTTGCCTGTTCCACTAGGGCCGATCAAGGCATAAACATCCATAAAATACCTCCGGAAAATTTTTTTCCAGTATAGCACAGTTACGGGGAAAAGTCGATAAGATGCCCCGGAAAGTGGTTGAAAAAGGGCCTCTATCCTGATATACTGTAAGCGCTTGCAGAACTATCGTGGTCTAGCAGTTTTAAATAGAAAAATCTTTGGGTAGGAGGTATCGTGTAACGGTGGATGATAAGTTACAATTTTTAGAGCAGAGGCGGGAGATTATTCTCCAAGGCGGCGGGGAAAAGCGGATTAATGATCAGCATAAAAAGGGAAAGCAGACAGCCCGGGAAAGGCTTGAACAATTCCTTGACCCGGGTAGTTTTGTTGAAGTAGGGACTTTTGTCCAGGATGATCTGCAGGATGCCAGCACGCTCGATATACCCCTTCCCGGAGAGGGTGTTGTCACCGGTTATGGGATGGTGGATGGCCGCCTGATCTATGTTTTTGCCCAGGATTTTACTGTTTCGGGAGGCTCCCTGGGAGAATATCATGCCATGAAAATTTGCCGGGTTATGGATCTTGCTGCGCAAAATGGGGCGCCTTGCATTGGGATTAATGACTCCGGTGGGGCCCGTATCCAGGAAGGTGTCAGCTCACTTGATGGCTACGGCAATATTTTCTTCCGCAACACGATCAATTCCGGGGTTATTCCACAGATATCCGTGATAATGGGGCCCAGCGCCGGTGGGGCGGTTTATTCCCCGGCTTTGATGGATTTTGTTTTTATGGTGGACAACACTAGCTATATGTTTATCACTGGACCCCAGGTAATCAAGGCTGTGACGGGCGAGGACGTTTCCGCTGGCAAATTGGGCGGGGCGGCCACGCATAACCAGGTGAGCGGGGTAGCCCATTTCCGGGCGGCCACCGAAGAGGAATGCTTTGTCCAGTTGAGAAAACTACTTAGCTACCTTCCTTCCAACAACTTTGATGATGCCCCGGCGGCATCCCCTGCTGAACCGGTTCTTGAAGTGGAAGATCTGGCTACATTGGTACCTGATGATCCCAACAAGCCCTACGATGTGGTGGAAGTGATCAAAAGAGTCGTGGACAACAGCGACTTTTTCCAGGTACATGAGCATTTTGCCAAAAACGCTGTCGTGGGGTTTGCCCGTATCAATGGACAGTCTGTGGGGATCATTGCCAATCAGGCCAAAGTTTTGGCTGGCTGCCTGGATATCGACTGTTCGGACAAAATTGCCCGTTTCGTGCGTTTTTGCGATTGTTTCAATATACCTCTCGTTACCTTTGTGGATGTTCCAGGCTACCTCCCTGGTGTTCACCAGGAATATGGGGGAATCATCCGCCACGGTGCCAAAATCCTTTTTGCCTATTCTGAGGCAACTGTGCCCCAGATCAGCATCATTTTGCGCAAGGCCTATGGGGGAGCCTATATCGCCATGAATTGCCGTTCCCTAGGGGCAGATTATGTTTTTGCCTGGCCGACGGCAGAAATTGCAGTGATGGGTCCCGAGGGAGCTATCAACATTATTAACCGCCGTGATATTGAAGGTGCAAAGAACCCTGCTGAAGAAAGAAAGAAAAAAGTGGCGGAATACCGCCAACGTTTTGCCAATCCCTATGTTGCTGCGGCTAGGGGCTGGGTTGATGAAGTGATCGATCCCCGGGAAACACGCCTGCACCTTGTCCGGGCACTGGATACGCTCAAAGGAAAAGTTCAGGATCGTCACCGGAAAAAGCATAGCAATATACCGCTTTAATATTTATTGACATTTTATTTTGCCTATGCTAATATGTGTAAAATCGTTGAAATATATCCAGCCATTGAAGGGGAGAGTAGGGGCGGGGAAGGTTAGGAGAGAGCCAGGGATGGTGGGAGCCTGGTGCCTGAGCCGTTTTGAAGCGCACCCTGGAGGTGTGCAGTTGAAATAGAGAAAAGGTGATTGGACCTTCTTTCTACGCGTAAACTCACCGTTTGACCTACGTTACAGGGTTCCTGTTCTTTATGCCGAAAGCATTTTTTGCACCCCGGTATGAAGCTTGAGGAGGGCCTCTGCCGGGGCCAAAAAAGGTGGTACCGCGAGAAAAGCCTCTCGTCCTTTTAAGGAGGAGAGGCTCTCTTGATTTTAGGGGGGAATTAAAATGCGTGTAGGAATTATTGGCGTTACGGGTTACACTGGAAATGAACTTCTGCGCCTGCTCTTGCCCCATAAGGGTGTGGAAGTTACCTATGTTACTTCCCATTCGTATGCGGGGGAACCCCTAGGAGGGATCCATCCCCATTTCCGGGGAATTACAGATCTAGTCTGCAGTTCATTTTCCGTTGATGAGGCGTTGGAAAAAGCCGATCTGATTTTTTCTGCCCTGCCCCATGGCAAATCCATGGAGGTTGTGCCCCGGCTTTATGAGGCAGGCATCAAGGTAATCGATCTTAGCGCGGATTTTCGCCTATTGGAGGAAGGCCTTTACGATCAGTGGTATGGCAGGGCCCATCTTGCCCCCCATTTATTGGGGAAGGCAGTTTACGGCCTTCCCGAACTTTACCGGGAAGAAATCAAAGGCGCCCAGCTGGTTGCCAATCCGGGATGTTATCCCACTTCGGTGATTTTGGGGCTGGCCCCATTGGCGGCAAAGGGTCTTCTAAGGACGGGTGCCCTTGTGGTGGACTCCAAATCGGGAACCTCCGGGGCGGGCAAGGTCCCATCCTCCGGGCTCCATTTTACCGAATGTACAGAGAACTTTCGCGCCTATAAGGTGGCTAGCCACCAACATACACCTGAAATGGAACAGGTACTATCAAAGCTTTTGGGGCGGCAGCTAAACTTTACTTTTGTGCCCCATCTTGTTCCTATGATCAGGGGCATACTCAGCACCGCTTACCTGAAGATAGATGAGGGTTTATCGGAAGAAGAAACCTGGGATATCTATGGGAATTTCTATGAGGGGGAAAAATTCGTCCGAGTGTTGCCCCCCTCTATGCTCCCGGAGACAAGGAATGTTTACGGAAGCAACTATTGTGATTTGGCTTTAAAAAGGGATCAAAGAACGGGATGGCTTATTGTGATCACGGCGATAGATAACCTTGTCAAAGGGGCGGCTGGGCAGGCTAT
>DUNV01000055.1 GCA_012839215.1 Bacillota bacterium | reverse complement strand
TCCCGGGGCAATATGCATATCCGTGCCGTGATCGAGGACGTAATTCCCAGCGTGGCCAGCCGGATACAATTTATTTTAAGGAGATTGAATTCCACGGAAAGAAGAAAGATCCAATATGTTTTTGGTATAGATGATCAGCGCCTTTACCGTATAGAAAACTTGCCCTCCCTCTTGGGTAACGCCTTTGGCCCTGGTTACCTATGGGAGAGTTTGCAATCGGCGTTGCATAGTGAGCCTTTGCGGATAACCCGCTTGCAGGCAGCAACTGCCCATAAATTAAATGAAATGGCTAATAGGGAAGCATATTGGGAGATGAAACAAGAGCTGGTTTTCTATTATGCTTTTGTTTATTTTTTGAAGCAGTACAGAGAGAGGATCCTAAACCAAAAAGGAGGGTTAAAAGAATTGGCAGAATGGGAATCTTTTGTAGAACGATATCATCAGGGCTCCTTAACAACAAATGATTTGGCAGAAGTGGATAGCTTGGGTTTTGCAATAGGGTTATTGATGAAACAATATTCAAACTCCTATTTCCAAAAAACTAAACAGGATTTTGTAAAACACAGGGTCATGAAATTTGGTAGCAGACTTTCACCGGAAATGATCTGGAAAAATGGTCTGCTTCGTTGTGAGGAACTGGCACAGCAGTGGAATATGGGTCTGGCTATTAACTTTAGGAAAAATTTACCTCAGGTACTATTGGCCCTTTTGGCCGCACAGCAGAACAATTTGTTAGTTGCGAAAAAAGATGAGTTTTTAACAGCCTTTTGGTCTGGTTACTTAATCTACAAGAAACCGGACGGAGACAATACTGATGAAGGAGATGAAAATAATGAAAGTCAAGAGTAGTGAAATTTTGTTTATTAAATCGGTCAAGGACGGGATACCTAACCGGGACCCGCTTAATGACAGCGATGCCCGTAGAATTTTTTCCGAGGAAGATGGGCGTATTTCATTAAGTGATGTGAGCATTAAACGTGATGTGCGGGATTTTGTCATTTCATATCATCCTGACGGTGGGGACGGACAGCGCAACCATGTTTTTGTGCAACAGATCATGAATGAAAAAGGTAAACTGTTGGGTAGAGGAAGCCTTGCTGGGCGTATTGCCAAAAAGGCAGGCCAGGAAAAAGAAGCCCAGAAGGATATGAAAGAGGTGCTCATAAATCATTGTTTTGATGTGAGGACCTTTGGCATTGTCTATTCAGTTAAGCCAAAATTTAATCTAACCGGTCCGGTACAGTTTGGCTGGGCTCATTCATTACACCGGGTAGATAGCCAATATGTGCAGGGAACAGTGGTAATGCCCAGCACAGATTCTACTGCTGATGAAGAAGGTAAAACCCAGGGAACGATTTGGACGAGTTATATCGTTCCTTTTGCTATTTTTGCTATGCCTGCCGTAATAAATGCTACAGCGGCAAGTCACTCTGGCATGACAGTAGACGATCAGGAGCTACTCTTGCAATCCCTGTGGCAAGGAACCCAGCATCGCCAAGCCAGGGGGCGCGGCCAACAACAACCCTTATTGTTGCTACATGTAGAATACAACGATCCTTTTTATCGAATCGGCTATTTGGAGGATCTGATTTCCCTTTCCGGCGATCAACCTACTTCCCTGAACGATGTTTCTTTGGATTTACAGAAATTGCTGGCAGTAATTAAAGAAAAGCGGGAAAAGATTGAGCAGTGCCGTATCTGGTGCCATCCGGCGCTAAAGGTACTAGGTGAAATTAAAGAATATGAACAGCCTTTATGGTAAAGGGTGATTGATCTATGTCGACAGGTTTAGCTTTTGAGATTAAAGGTACGATGGCCCATTTTCGTCGGCCGGATACTACGGCAACCCAGGTGACCTATCCCTTTATTACCCCTACAGCGGCAAAGGGTTTGGTGGGAGCAATTCTTGGCCTAACGGACTTTGTTACCCGCGACAAGGTCGGTATTGAGCTGCTTAGTCCGGTAAGGACAGTATCTCAACAGATGTCTATGCTTGGGGGAGGTACAACCTTTAACCGGCCGACGACCATTGAATTGGTCATCAACCCTGCCTATCGCGTTTATTACACCGGCGAAGAGTATACGAAACAGCTCCTCGATGCTCTGAGGCAGGAAAAGTCTGTTTATAGTACTTATCTGGGCGTAGCATACGCACTAACAAAACCGGTTTTACTCGACGAATATGAAGTGATGGCCGTTAATAATGATATAGATATTATCGAAACCAGATCGGTCGTTCCTACAGCGCTTGTACAGGAAATAAGGTTTACAGATACCCGGTATTACTGCCGTGCCGGTGGCTTCCTCTATATGTATAAGGGAGAGCGTACCTTTGAAAAATCTATTGATTTTATATATGAAAAAGACGGAAAAACTATTTCTTTTGTTCCTAAACAGGAGTTTCCTTGGGGGCTGGAGATTGCCCGGTTTGGAGATGATTTGGTTTGCCTGATCTAGTACCTTTTCAAAAATGTATTGCCCGGCCCGCAGAGGATGGAAAATCTTTTCCTTTAAGCAGACATTTATATAACGTAAAATTATTTATGGAAAAGAACATAAAAAGCGAACCTATTTTGGGAAAATTATTAGGCCTGGCGGGCCTCTGTCATGATGTAGCAAAATCTCATGCATATTGGCAGGAATATATTAAGAAAAAGCGCCAAAAGGGGCCCAACCATGCCCCCGAGGGGGCTTACCTTTTTTCCTATCTGGGCTATAAGCTCCTAAAAAAAGAAGGAAAATGGGAACAATATAAAATATATTGGCTCTGGCTAACTCGTGATCTGGCGGATCATCATGGTACCTTAAAAAATATCGGGCAAAATTATTGGATTGGCAGTGGGCAGTGGCAATTTATGGACCTGCAGGGTATTAATGATTTTGTTTTTTCGCTTTACCCCGGGCTAGGGGATATTGACATTTCTGCGGAAAGCCTTGAGGAGTGGACAGATGATGTCTATGATGTTTTCGAAGCTGCTGAGGAATCTATAGACCTAGGCTATAAATCAGTTGAAATTTCTGAACTTATGAGGGAATTACAAAAGTGGCGTGATATAACAACGATACTTATTGCGGGGGATCGTTTTGATGTGCGTTCTGTGGAGCCATCAAGGTTTGATCGTGATGCCCACCATGAAAACATAAGGGCTCTGGAGAGATTTTGCCTAGGGAAACAAGATCAGGAACTATCCAGAGTGCGTGAAGAATCCCGGCGTAAAATTTTAGGGCAGTTGGCAGAAAAACCGCTAGAATTGGTTTACACGCTAGAGATGCCGACAGGCTATGGTAAAACGATTACTGCCCTTAATATGGCCTCGTGGCTGGGCTTGTCTCAAGGTTAC
>DUNV01000003.1 GCA_012839215.1 Bacillota bacterium | reverse complement strand
CTATGTTGCCAAGGGTACCTAGAGCGGCTTCGCAAATCAGGACATCTTCCCGAGGGTTGCCCCCGCTGATACCAATGCCTCCAATTACTTTACCAAGGGTCTTTATAGGCAGGCCTCCGGGAATAGTTGTCAAGCGATCATTCCAGTTTTGCCTGCCAAACCCTCCACCCGGTTGCATTGGATCACCAAATTTTTGGGCAATGTCTGAACTGGGCATTCTGAAAACTGCTGCGGTCCAGGCCTTATCGCGGGCAATATCAGCGGTAGGGATCAAGGCCTTATCCATGCGGTAGAGGGCGACAAGGAAACCTTGATCATCGACCACGGCAATGCTGCAAAAGAGGCCCCAGTTTTCGGCCTGAGCAATTGCAGCCTCAATCATCTTTTTGGCAATATTGAGCTTTAAAGACATGGCCCTATCCTCCTTTGTTAACATGTGGCCAATGTAGAAACAATTTCATTATTGCAGTGGTAATTCGTTTTAATCATTTTCTTCATAGACTGCTGCATAACCTGCCTGGGCAACTGTTGTATCACTGATTTCTCCAACCCCATCGGGGATACCGCTGCAACCAATACCTCCAATAACCTCCATTTTCCCATTCACCATGGGGATGCCACCCGGTATGAAAACCAAACGTAACTTATTCTGGGTAAGCAGGCCCAGGCCGCCGCTGCCAGGAATGGGCCCCATAGTGCGATAATCGATCATTCTGGCCAGTCTAAGAGTAGGTCCGCCTATATAGACCGCTGAAAAAGCCTTATTGATGGCAATATCCGTCGTCATGGGGGTGGCACCATCCATACGGTGAAATGCCACTACGGTTCCCGATGCATCGGCGACGGCAACACTGCAGGGGTAACCGGCCAGATCGGCCCACCTTTCACAGGCCTGCAAAATCGTTGTGGCTATGTTAAGAGTTACCTTATCCATGATTTTGGCTCCTTTACTAGAGGTTGTCGGTGGCGATCACATCTACACCTGTTTCCAAAAAATTGTCCAGGACTACTTCACCAATTTTTATAGGTGGGCTAACCCTTATTCTTGCCAAGGCAGAAATACACTGCATTAGCTCAGTCTTCAAAACAGGTTTTGTGGTTTTAACAGGTAGCAGGGGCCTACTACAATTTTTTGTACGGACAGTCGAAGTAAGTATCCGGGCTGGATTTTGATATTCCTCCAGGGCATAGGCCTTGCCTTCCTTGCAGGAATTCCCCCACATATCTTCCACTTTACCCTTCTGGCCTATTGTTAATGTTATTTCACAGCCCAAGGGGCAGCCTATACAGATGATCTTGATGTTTTCCTGCATAATTATTAGTCTCCTTTAGTTAGGCAATCAATAACTATTTCATTGCGTTTAAACTTTTGCTGATCTTCGGCGGAAAGATCCAGTTTTATCATAGAACTCGGTTTGACCCCCGGGATAGTTTTGCCTACTTGAATACCGCCCATTTTTATTATCACTTTCTTTTGGGGTTCCCTTACCCTTAGATAAAGGTCCACATTATTTTTACCACTGATGATCTGTGGTAGAACATATCTGATATTTCTGCCCGCTTTGAGCGTTATTTGCCCTGCGGGGGGTTTTTTCCCCCCGGCAAACCTGGCAGCATATTCCCCGGCGATCTCGCTTTCCCATGAAACATTGTCTACCAGATCGTGGACGTGAAGCACATTTCCACCAGCAAAGATGCCCTCAACGTTTGTCTGCCTCGCCTCGTTTACCACAGCACCCCCGGTAACAGGATCGAGTTTTATGCCAGCCGCGGTGGAAAGTTCATTTTCGGGGATAAGGCCTACAGATAAAAGGAGAGTGTCGCATTCTATTGTTCTCTTAGTTTCCGGGATAGGATTATTGTTGGCATCCAGTGCGGCGATATCGACAGCCCTTACCCTTTTTTCACCGTATATCTTCGTGACGGTATGTTGCAAGAAAACCGGTATCTTAAAATCGTGCAAGCACTGTACTTCGTTTCTGATTAGACCGCCCGCATAGGGCAGTATTTCCACAGCGGCTTTTACCTCGGCTCCCTCCAGAGTCAGGCGGCGGGCCATGATCATACCGATATCACCTGTACCCAGGATAACAATTTTTTTCCCCGGAAGAAAGCCTTCTATATTGACAAGCCTTTGCGCTGTTCCAGCAGTTAGCACACCTGCTGGCCTTGTTCCGTGTAGGTTGATGTTTCCCCTGCTCCGTTCTCGGCAACCCATGGCCAGGACAATTGATTTTGGTTTTATAGTAAAAAGTCCGTCCCGTCTATTTACTGCTGTTATTTCTTTTTCACCGGAAATCCTCAAGACCATCGTTTCCAGCAGGGCCCTCGCGCCGGTATCTAGTAACTTTTCTGTAAAGCGGTGGCTATATTCCGGTCCGGTAAGGTTTTCGCCAAAGTAAAGCAGGCCAAACCCGTTATGGATGCATTGGTGCAATAGTCCTCCCAGCCGTGTATCACGTTCAATGATCAGGACATTTTCTGCACCCTTTTCCCTGGCCTTAATGGCGGCGGCCATCCCTGCCGGGCCGGCACCAATGACAGCTACATCTATATCCATGCCTTGCAGGTTCATCCTATTCCGCCTCCAGCAATTCCTTGCTTTTATATAATGCATAGTGGGATCCGTCGCCTTTTTTAGTTACCTCCTCAGGAGAAATGCCTAGTTCCCGTGCCAGGATCCGGGTGACCTTGGGGCCGCAAAATCCACCCTGGCAGCGCCCCATTCCCGGCCGGCAGCGGAATTTAACCCCATCAAGACTGCGGGCTCCGTTTTTTATCGCCTCGACGATTTCACCTTCCGTAACAGTTTCGCAGCGGCAAATGATCTGTCCATATCTTCTGTCGCTGGCTATTAGCTGTCTTTTTTCATCATCGGAAAGTTCGTGGAAAATCGGTGCGGCTTTCCTGTTGGGATTAAAATCGGGGTTTTGTGCAAGTTGCAGGCCCTCCTGGGCCAGCAGATCTATTACCTCCTGTGCCGCGGCCGGTGCGGCGCAAATACCGGGGAAACCAATGCTGGCATTGATAAAACGGGGTACCCACCTGGATACCCCCACGGAACACTCATGCCAGCCCATTTCAAAATTGCGGTACATGATAAAACCTACCCAGGAGTTGATAATATCCTTTTTGGAGATAGCCGGCACCAGCTTCCGGGCATGTTCTAAGGCAGCATCGGCTATTATTTTATCTGTAGCGTGATCGTGTATTTTACCCAGTCGCTGGGAGCCAGGGGAGATGCCGAAAAAGAGGTTTCCGTGAACCGATGGATTAACTGTGCCGTGTTCCTCGCTGGTTACCATATGCGCAAGTAAATTTCCCACCTTTTTATCCAGCACGGCCATATATGATTTGACTGGATATAGAACAAAATCATCAGCGTTAATTTCCCGGGCAATTTTGACAACATATTCACCTGCTGCATTGATTATGTAGCGGGACTTGATCGTTCCTTTATTTGTTTGCACGACAAATTTTTCAGTACCGGTAGCTATCCCCAACACCTTGGTGTCAGGCATTATCCCAATGCCGTTTTGCCCGGCATTTTCCGCCAGGGCGATGGTTAACCTGACCGGATCTGTAATGGCAATGTTAGGATCATAGACAGCACCGATAAAATCCTTGCTAATATTTGGTTCCCAATTGTGGAGCGTATCATTGTCGATGAGTTGCAGGGGTTTTGCATGGGGCAAATATTTTTTGCTCCATTCGTCAAACCTGCTGAGCAGCTTGTTGGGACGACGCATCCCGGCCCGGTTTTTGAATAAGGTTAACGAGCCTATTTTCTTATAGGGAACCTGCAGCTCCTTGCATAGAGGTTCCATTAAGGGCATCCCGGCCCAGACCAGACGGCTGTTATGATATTCCGGCCTGAAGGTAACGACATTGCAGCCCTGATTGACGATAGTCGAGCTGCTTTTGGTAATGCCCTGCCCAAAATCCATCTCTTTTTCTACCAGCATTGCATCAGTTTTATATTTGGATAGCTCTCTGGCAATTGTTGTGCCAGCTATGCCACCGCCGATGATTAGTACTTCAGTTTCATATGCAGCCACTTTTAGCACCTTCTTCAAAGAGGTTAACTAATTTTATTCCATAGCAGAAGCCCAATAACCTGCAAATATCTTGACATTCTTTAAAAACTGCCTTATAGTAAACATGCAGGGTACCCTTATTTAAAAAACTGGTTGCAACGCATATAGTTTTTTCACAAATAACGCTATGGAAGAATGTATTTGGGGGTTCCAAAGAATCATCTTTATTATAACTGGGAGGGCGTTAAATGTATAAAATCTTAGTTGCAACTGACGGTTCTGATCATTCCTGGAGAACATTCGTTGAAGCAGTCAAAATGGCAAAAAATTTGAATGCAGAAATTACGGTAATTACTGTTGTTGATGACAAACCCATGTTGGCTGCCACTATCCCCTTCACCGTTATTGAGGATTACAAGGGGGCTATGGAAAAGATTGCCAATGAAGCTTTACAAAAAGCAATTGAATATAGCCAGGGAGAGGGTATGGAAATAAAGACTACCCTTAAACATGGGCACCCCGCCGATACCATTTGCAGCTTTGCTGAAAAAAACGAATTCGATCTCGTTGTTATAGGAAGCAGAGGCCTAGGGAAAATAGAGAGACTGATTTTGGGCAGCGTCAGCAATCATATTGCCAACTGTGCTAAAACAAATGTTTTAATCGTTAAATAAATTATTGAGGGGCTGTAGCTCAGGGGGAGAGCGCTTGACTCACATTCAAGAGGCCTAGGGTTCAAATCCCTACAGCCCCACCAAAAAGAACACCGAAAAACCCTGCGGGAATCGCATCCTGTAGGGTTTTTTTGGAGAGTTAATGGATAATTTCCGATATCGGGGGGCCAGCCTGCCTATGAAATATTGTTCTTGCGGAAGCGGAAAACCACAGAAACTATGTCATAAAAATATGAATCCGCAACTTATAAGAGGATTGCTAAGGTATGAATTCTCAACCCATGATGGTTTTTATGCAGGTTTTACCCAAAATTTTGTAGTATCAGATTTTGAAACTTGAACATATAACTGCACAGTTAAGCTAATTCGTTCTTTTACCCCAATAGATGAGAACTTTGGGCTGGTCTATTAAATGGAGAAGATAAAACAAAGTTTTGGCTAGATCCTGAACTTTTATTTGTGGAAAACAGATAGTTCTTGGGTTAAAACGTGGGAAAATACCAACTGGCTCTATTGCCAATGGAGGGGGAACAGGTGGCCCGTCTTGAGGATATAACTGTAGGGGCAAAGGTTACAGGCATTGCAGGTGTTGCACCTGTTAGCATTGTTGCTGTTAAATGGTATGGCAATGCCGTCTTGGAAGCTACATTTAAAGACACCAAGGGGCAGCTTGCCAGCCAGCTGCTATACAGGGAAGATGAGGCCCGGTTGAATGTCCATGATGGTAGTTTGCCCTGGAGTTTTGATGCCGATGCGGACCTTCTGCGCCTAACTTCAGAAGCATATCGCATTGCCCTGGCTCACATTTTCGACCCCTACCTGGCGGTACACACTTCAGCCATAGAACCCCTCCCCCATCAGATTTCGGCAGTATATCAGGAAATGCTTTCCCGCCTGCCCTTGCGCTACATCCTGGCTGACGATCCCGGGGCAGGAAAAACAATCATGACCGGCTTACTATTAAAAGAACTGCTTGTGCGCGGGGATCTAAAACGCTGCATGATCGTATCACCAGGTAATCTGGCCGAACAGTGGCAGGACGAATTATACCGTAAATTAGGCTTACGCTTTGAAATAATCACCAATGATCGTATCGAATCTGCTGTTACCGGTAACGTGTTCACCGAGGCAAACTTTTGTATTGCCCGCCTGGACAAGCTGGCCCGCAACGAAGAGGTTCAAGAAAAATTGCGGGTTACCGATTGGGATCTGATTGTCTGTGATGAGGCCCATAAAATGTCTGCGACCGTTTGGGGCGGCGAAATAAAGTACACCAAACGTTTTCAACTGGGCAGGCTGTTATCCTCCATCACACGCCATTTCCTTCTTCTTACTGCCACGCCCCATAATGGCAAAGAAGAGGATTTTCAGCTTTTTATGTCCCTTATTGACCAGGATCGCTTTGCCGGCGTGGCTCGCAGCGGCAGCCAGGCAGTAGATGTATCGGATGTGATGCGCCGGCTCTTAAAAGAAGAGCTGCTGAAATTCGATGGAACTCCGCTTTTCCCCGAACGCATTGCCTACACTGTGAATTATGATCTTTCACCCCTGGAGGCCAAACTGTACAGTGCGGTAACGGAATACGTACAGGAAGAATTTAACCGTGCCGATCAACTGAATAGTGAACGCCGGACCACCGTCGGTTTCGCCTTGACCATCCTGCAACGGCGCCTGGCCTCCTCCCCGGAGGCTATCTACCAATCTTTGAAGCGCCGACGCCTGCGGCTGGAAAGCAGACTTGCCGAAGAACGCTTGGGTAAACGGGCCGCCGAATATGCTCTGCCTTATGATGATGATTATGATGAGGATGACCTGCCTTCCTCGGAACTGGAAGATACAGAGGAAAAAGTGGTAGACCAGGCCACTGCTGCCCAGACCATCGCAGAATTGGAAGCGGAGATCGCCACACTAAAACGCCTGGAGCGTATGGCAAATGCCGTTCGCACCAGTGGCGAAGACCGCAAATGGGAAGAACTATCCCAGCTCCTGCAAGATAACGACAATATGTTTGGCGCTGGCGGGTTCCGGGAAAAACTAATTATCTTTACCGAACACCGCGATACCCTCCGTTATCTGGCCGATAAAATCCGTTCCCTGCTGGGAAAAGACGAAGCAGTCGTAACTATTCACGGCGGCTTGCTTCGTGATGAGCGGCGTAAAATTGAGGAACTCTTTAAGCAAGATAAGGAAGTGCGCATCCTTGTGGCCACCGATGCTGCCGGCGAAGGGATCAACCTGCAACGGGCGCATCTGATGGTCAATTACGACCTGCCCTGGAATCCCAACCGCTTAGAACAGCGTTTCGGGCGCATTCACCGTATCGGGCAGACTGAAGTCTGCCACCTGTGGAACCTTGTTTCCCAGGAAACCCGCGAGGGCATGGTCTTCCAAAGACTGCTTGAAAAGCTGGAACAGGAACGGGAATCCCTCCGGGGAAAGGTTTTTGATGTCCTTGGCAAGGTAACATTTGATAATCGTTCCTTACGGGAGCTGCTCATTGAGGCGGTACGCTATGGTAACGATCCGGTGGTGAGGTCACGGCTTTATGAAGTGGTGGATCATTCCCTTGATCGGGATACCCTGCAGCGGCTAATCGATGAACGGGCGCTGACGGAAAACACCATGGATGTTCACCAGGTAAGAGCTATCCGCGAAGAAATGGAGCGGGTGGAAGCCCATAGGTTGCAGCCCCACTTTATAGAATCATTTTTTATCGAGGCATTCCAAAGCATCGGCGGCAAAATTCATCCTCGGGAAAAAGGACGTTATGAAATCACCTCTGTACCCTTTGCCGTCCGCAACCGGGATCTGCAAATTGGTTTTGGCGAACCGGTATTACGACGCTATGAGCGCGTCTGTTTTGATAAGGAATACTGCAACGTGCAGGGGCAGGTCCCGGCGGCCCTGCTGGCTCCGGGACATCCGCTTCTTAATGCAACCATCGATCTCATCCGGGAACGTAATGCCGACGTGCTTAAACGCGGTGCAGTATTTATTGATGACAATGATCCCAATACAGAAGCAAGGCTTTTGTTTTACATAGAAGACTCGGTACAGGATGGCGTGATTTTACCCAGCGGCAGCAAACGTATTATCTCCAAGCAGATCAACTTTGTAGAAATAAAAGAAGATGGCACGGCCATCAACGCTGGATACGCTCCCTATCTGGATTACCGGGCCGCCAGCGAAAGCGAGCAAGATGTGATCCGTTCCTTTTTGCAAGATCAGCAATGGCTACAGGCTAATGTGGAGGAAATTGCCGTGGGGCATGCCATAGCCCAAATTATTCCCGCCCACGTGGCGGAGGTGCGCAGCCGCAAGTTAAAACTCATTGGTAAAATAACAAGAGCTGTAAAGGAACGTTTAACGGCTGAAATCCGGCACTGGGATTTTCGGGCGGCCGATTTAAAGCAAAAGGAATCTGCAGGCAAAATTAACGCCCGGCTAAACTCGCAGATGGCCACCCGGCGGGCGGAGGAACTGGAAGCCCGGCTGCAAAAAAGGCTGGCAGAGCTGGAGACGGAAAAACTCATTTCTGCTACGCCACCGGTGGTGGTCGGCGGGGCAATTGTGATCCCTCGCGGGCTGCTACACAAACTGTTAGGCGGCCCCGATACATATACTGCCGACGCCCTGGCCAGGCGGGAGATTGAACTTGCTGCCATGAAAGCGGTAATGGATATTGAAAAAGAGCTGGGTTATCTTCCCCGCGATGTGAGCGGGGCTAAAATAGGCTACGACGTGGAGTCATTGATACCGCCAGATAAGCGCGATGCTAACGGTGCCCCCTTGCGTTTTATCGAAGTTAAAGGCAGAAAGAAAGGGGCTGTCACCGTTACTGTCAGTAAAAACGAGATACTTACTGCCTTTAATAAACCGGAAGAATATCTCTTGGCTATCGTCGAAGTAGATGGCGAAAATGCCAGGACCATTTATCTTAAAAGGCCCTTTAACAAGCGGCCTGATTTTGCCGCTACCAGTATTAACTATAATATCGTAGATCTGGTAAACAGTTCGGAAATTGTCTTAGAACGAGGTTAAGAATATGGATTATAAAAAAAAACTTATCGAGGTTGCCTTGCCACTGGAAGCGATCAATGCAGCTTGTTCATATGAGAAAATGCCTGGTATTGGGCCTCACCCCCGGGGGATTCACCTTTGGTGGGCCCGGCGTCCCCTGGCGGCAGCCCGCGCTGTCATCTGGGCCTCTTTGGTAGACGATCCCTCAAGCTTGCCGGAGGAGTTCCCTACTGAGGAAGCCCAGTTAAAAGAACGTAAACGCTTGTTTGGTATCCTGAAAAGGCTGGTGCAGTGGGAGAACACTAACAACCAGGATGTGCTTGCCGAAGCCAAGGCCGAGATCATGAAGTCCACTGAT
>DUNV01000054.1 GCA_012839215.1 Bacillota bacterium | reverse complement strand
TTTTTCAAACGTTCTAATGCCCCTTTCACAAAGAATTACCTTGTTGTTCCCTTCACTGAGAAGATATTCTGCAGCCATCAGCCATTCCTCAATAGACGCTGACATTCCCCTTTTAATCAAAACAGGTTTTTCCAATTGTCCCAGCTCTTTCAGTAGGCGGAAATTTTGCATATTGCGTGTGCCCACCTGCAGGATATCGGCATACTCAGCAACGGTTTCCACGGAGTACTGATCCAACACCTCTGTTATGATGGGCAGGCCAGTCATATTTCTGGCCTCGGCCATTATTTTTAGACCTTCTTCCTCCAGACCCTGGAAAGCGTACGGGGATGAACGGGGTTTGTAGGCTCCGCCTCGCAAAATGTCCGCTCCTGCCCTTTTAACTGCTACTGCCGCCTGAAGGTAAGATTCCTTCCCTTCAACAGCACATGGCCCGGCCATAATAATCGTTTTCCGTGCCCCTATCTCTAACCCGCCAACAGTGAAGACAGTTTTTTCCTCTTGGTAATCCCTGCTGGCTAGTTCAAAGGGGTAGTGAGGGAAAACGATTTTTTCGACTTGGGGAATTGTATGTACAGCATCTGTGGTTTCAGCACCACATTTTCCGGATACCCGTAGGATACAACGATTTTTCCCCTTTGGTCTTTCTACATTTAAGCCAAAATCCCTCAGTTGTTCCTCCACCTCGCTAATTTCACCATCTGTCGTTCCTGAATTTATAACCACTAACATTTTTGCACCCTCCTCGAGAGGAATTTTGATAAAAATAAAAAAGCCTTCGTCCATAGGGACGAAAGCTTAATATTTCGCGGTACCACCCTGGTTGGGCAAAAAAATGCCCCCCTTTTCAAAGTACGGACCAGAATTTCCAGCCTGATACCCACATTGAAAAGAGAGTTGCTCTTCCTCGCATAAGCGGAGTCAGGTACGGACTGAAAACATCACAGCCTTATACCCCCTTCCTTTTAACGGTGGAAGACCTCCGTCAAAGCCTACTTGACCCTGTCAGATGTTTGCTATCGGCAACCAACCAATAGTAACCGTTTGCCCAACATATCGGTTTTAAGCTTTGCGACTCCAAAGGGAACTTCTCCCGGCTGTTAAACCGAAGGGCTTTCAGCCAATGGCCCATCTTCTCTGCTGGTAAACAACACCGGTTTACTTTCCTTCTTCATAGTCTTTTACGAAATGTAAATGTAAGTATCAATCTAACATAAATATTTGCATCCGTCAAGCACTTTTTTAGAAATATTTTTAATCACCCGTTAGGATGCCCCGGCGGCCTGGGGGTAACTACCCAGTATCTTTAGGAAAAGGGCCTTATTTTCTATTTCTTTGATGGCCTGGGCTACTTTATCATCGAGTCGATGCCCTTCAATATCCAAGAAAAATATATATTTGCCCAAAACACCGCGGATTGGGCGGGATTCGATTTTGATAAGATTTAATCCATAGCCTGCCATAATTCCCAGTAACCCGTGCAAACTACCCGGCCTATCCGCCAAACCAAGCAACAACGATGTTTTATCATCGCCGGTGGGCAGGGCATCCTGCAAAGCCAAAGCTAGAAAACGGGTAACATTCCCCTTTTCATCTTGTAGATCCTCCCGGAGCACAGTTAGCCCATAATGTACAGCCGATCGGGGGGAAGCCACCGCACCAAAATAGGGGTGTTCAGCGGCCAATCTGGCCGCCTCCGCGGTGCTGCCCGTTTGGCGCACGGGTATGCCAGGAAGTAGTCCGGATAAACTTTGGCGGCACTGGGCTAGTGCCTGGGGGTGGGAATAGATCTGTTTTATTTTGCCCAGTTGCCCCCCTTTTTGAACTAGCAAAAAATGTCGTATGGCAAGGGCGATCTCGCCCCTGATAAGCACATTGCTATGGCGTAGAAGATCAAGGGTAAAATTTACTGAACCCTCCAGTGAGTTTTCAACTGGGACAATGCCTGCTTCTGCCTCTTTTTTTTCTACTGCCCTTATTACTGCATCAATTCCCGGATAGGATTTTAAAATATCCATGTTGCCACCGGCATAAGCAATTGCCGCCTCCTGGCTAAAAGTACCCGGAGGCCCAAGGTAAGCTAGTTTCATGCAAAGGTCCTCCTAAGCTGCTGTGGGCAGTACCTCATTTGCATGTAATTTCCCATGCGCATAGCGCCCATTTTAAGTTTTAGTAATTTTTAAAATTATAGCATTACCCTGGCAAGCAGGCAATAGAATTCAAGTTTAGCCTAAGGCAAATAATATATTTGTAAATCTAATGAACTATTTCAATTCGATTCCTACACCGGGGGAAATTCTGCAGATTAATTCCCTTTTTAGGAATAAAAAACATTGTACCCGGTACTATACGGAAACAATGTGTGCCTATAATCTAGGTGTTCATAATA
>DUNV01000053.1 GCA_012839215.1 Bacillota bacterium | reverse complement strand
GGTTCATCTTATAGAGAACTTTTACGAGAGCCCCATATCCGCCGATGGCTATATAGTCTTCAATTTGCTTGGGATCCAGAATGCGGTTCTCCTTAAAAATTAGCTGCGTCTGGTTTTTATAGAAGGGAATCCGGGACTCTTTGATCACCTTTTCACCAGTCTCGGCATCAACATACAAAAGTCTGGGGATAACCTTCTTTTTGATGATCGTATCGGCTACAATCTCCCCGACATCTTTTTCTCTAACCTTTAAGTAACATATTTCTTCCGGTAAAATAAGGACAATGACACCATTTTCGCAGAAACCATGGCAGCCACTGGAGCTCAGTTCCACCTCCGCCACAATGTTGTGCCGCTGTATTTCCTGTTGGAACAGTTCAAATATTTTCCTGCTCCCATAGGCCAGGCACCCCGTACCACCACAAACCACCACCCTGATCCTTTGATGGTTTTTTTTCTCAAGAATCCTTTTTTCCAGAACCATAAAATCGTCCGGCGATTTTACGGGCATGACCATATGATTTTCCTCCCCCCTTACTTTTCTATTTATGGGCAGCAATGATTTTTTTCAATTCCCCGATAGTGGGATTGCTGTAATACTGATCGTTGACAACCAGGACGGGCCCCAGGGCACAGCAACCAAGACAGCCCACCGTTTCCAGGCCAAAAAGCATATCCTTGGTCGTTTCGCCAGGATCTATACCCAGCACGCTGCTGACCTTGCTGAGGAGTACTGGCGCTTTGCGCACATGACAGGCAGTACCATTGCAGACCTTGAGCAGGTTTTTCCCTTTGGGGATTAGGTTGAAAACTTTGTAAAAAGTCGTTATCTCATAAATTTCGTTCAGGGGTACATGGAGAATCTCTCCGATCCAGCGCAGTACATCTTTGGAAAGCCAGTTATATTCTTCCTGGCATTTCAACAGAATCTGGATGAGGAAACTTTTATCATTTCCATAGCTATGGCAAATTTCCACGATCCTGTTTAAAATGTCATCTCCGGTTTCCGCCACCTTAACTGCCGCGGAGCCTTCCTTGCCGCGGACCCCACCATTATCACCCAAATTATCATGACCACCGCGATAATTGGCCGCTGTGCCTGCGTCCATACAATCAGCCTCCCTAGTTGCCTATCAAATCACTCGCGTCGGGCCCGGTGTGGGTTCCAAGAACACCGGCCGCGACCTATCCGCTCCGTCGATTTGCACCATTGTTTTTCCATATCTGCACTATAACTCCGGTGGCAGGTCGCCTAGCTCGGCGACTGTAAACACCGGCCCATCGAGGCAAACATATTTACTTCCCAGGTTGCAGCGCCCACAGAGGCCGATCCCGCATTTCATCCTTTTTTCTAATGTAGTAATAATCTTCTCGGGAACAAAGCCCAGTTTGTCGAGACTCTGCAGGGCAAAGCGAATCATGAGCGGAGGCCCACAAACAATGACAATCTTATCCTCAGTGGGTGGGGCTAGGCTCTCCAGAAACGCCGGTACAAAACCTACCGGCCCACTCCAACTGTCGTCACCCTCGTCCACAGTCAAATCGACACGCATTCCCTGGGAAGGCCAAAGCTCATAAATCTCCTCCTTAAAACATAGGTCCGGGGGAGTTCTGGATCCATAGATGAGCCATAACTTTCCAAAATCCTCACGGCTCCCCAGGCAATGATTTATCAGGGAACGAATTGGTGCCAGCCCAATCCCCCCGGCGACAAAAAGCAGATCCCTTCCTTTCAGCATTTCCAGGGGAAAACCGTTGCCATAGGGCCCCCTGATGCCAATAGCCTGACCCTCGCTGATTTCATGCAGCATATCGGTCAAAATACCTGTTTTTTTTATGCTAAACTCTAAATGCCTTTTCTCCTGGGAAGAAACCGAAAACATGGCCTCACCGATACCCGGCAGCGATAACATGGCCAACTGCCCGGGCAGAGGGATAAAAGGCTTGCCCCCATCCGAACTCACATGAAAAGTTTTGATATCATCCGTTTCACGGATAATTTTTTGCACCTGTCCCTTGAACGGAACCAGATAATTTTGATACTTTTCCTTAATTGCCGGTTTCTGAACATTATTTTGCACCTGTTTCCACCTCCAGCACCTTGCTCACCACAAGGGAGCTATCCAGATGCACGGGACAATGTTCCAGGCAGCGCCCGCAACCGGTGCAGGCCAGCTCTCCATAGCGTTCCGGGAAAAAACAAAGCTTGTGCATAAAACGGTTGCGAAAACGCTCCGTCCTCGTCGGCCTGGGATTATAGCCACCCGCCATGAGGGTAAAATCGGGGAACATGCAGGAATCCCAGCAGCGAAAACTCTCCCCCTTGCCGTATGTTTTCCCTTCCGGAATGTCAAAACAATGGCAGGTAGGACAAAGATAGGTACATATACCACAGCTGAGGCAACGCCGGGAAAGCTCTTCCCAGAGAGGATGCTCGAAAATCTGCCTAAGTTTACCTGCAACCCCTTGGGTTTCAAAAACAAACTTACAAACATCCTTTTTAGGCACCCCTTCATCCGGGTACACATCAAAAAACTCGTCGCGATATTCATTTAAAAAGTTGTTGCCCCCCGGTGTCAAGGATTCCACTCCAAGAATATCCTTCTCCCCACCCTCTGCAAGCCCCAACTGATGAAGGATCAAATCGGCACCTTGGCCACCCTGCGGATCAACACCCATGGAGGTACAATAGCACGCCGGGCTAAGCTCTTCGGAACAGGCAAGGGCAACTATCAGTGTTTTATCCCTTCTGGCAGCATAGCCTGCCTCCACAAATTGATCACCAAGAAAGACCTTATCCATCAACATGAAACTTCGGGCATCGCAGCTGCGCACACCAAAGAGC
>DUNV01000052.1 GCA_012839215.1 Bacillota bacterium | reverse complement strand
CAATCACCGTCGGAACGAAAATAGCGCTAATTTTATCAGCCAGCCGGGCCACAGGCGCTTTGGTGGCATTGGCATCCTCCACCAGGGCGATTATTTTGGCCAAGGTGGTTTCCTCGCCTACATGCGTGGCCCTGAATTTAAAGGCTCCCGCCTGATTGATCGTGGCTGCGCTGACGCGATCGCCAACCTGTTTTTCTACAGGGATGCTTTCACCAGTCAATGAGGATTCGTCCAAGAAAGAATGTCCTTCGGTGATGATGCCATCCACGGGGAGCAGATCCCCGGGTTTGATGATGACCGTATCCCCGGATTCTACCAATTCAACAGGAATGAGTACTTCGGCGCCGCCCCTATCCACCCGGGCCATTTTGGGAACCAGATCCATTAGTCTCCTGATGGCCTCCGAAGTTTTCCCTTTGGAACGTGCCTCCAGATATTTGCCCACGGTGATTAGGGTTAGGATCATAGCCGAAGATTCCAGGTATAGATCATGATAATACTGATGCACCAATGCCCAGTCGCCGATGCCCAGGCCATGGCTCATGCGGAAGATGGCCACGGTTCCATAAAGCAGGGCGGAACCGGAGGCAATAGCAATAAGGGAATCCATGTTGGGATGCCCCATCAGCAGGGTTCTAAAACCCACCGTAAAAAACCTTCGGTTGACAAAAATAATGGGCAGGGCCAGTAAAAACTGGGCAAAAGCAAAGGAAACGGCATTTTCCAACCCTGCTAAAAAGGATGGCAACGGCCAGCCCAGCATCTGGCCCATGGAGATATACATGAGAGGCACCATCAGCAGAATAGAGATCTGCAGGCGCTGTTTGGTTTCCCCGGCTTCCCGCAAGAGCGGGTTTTCCTCCGGCACTGTCCTGGAGGCCCGTTTTGTTCCGGTGCCGCTCTTAGGTGTGGCCCCATATCCGGCATCGGTAACGGCCTTAATGATTTCCTTTCCGGAGGCTTGTTCCTTGTCAAATTGCACGCTCATGCTGTTGGTCAGCAGGTTGACATTGACGGATTTTACACCGGGAACTTTCCTTACGCTGCGCTCCACAGCAGCCGAACAAGCGGCACAGGTCATGCCGGTTACAGTAAATTTTTCGGCGTTTTTTGGCATGTGGTAAATCCTCCTTTCTGATACCCCCACTGGGGTGTATGTGGTATTATTGTATAATTGTTTCACCCTGTTGTCAATTCTTAAATTGTTCATCCCGGGAAAAGTAAAACTCCCAGGTAACAACACAGAAGTGTGTCATGGGAGTTGCAACAAATCCGGCTGCCTCACGGGCCCAAGCGGGAAGATAGCCGTTTTTCTGTTTGGGCGGGATATCCCGGTATTTAAAAAATATCTGGCCCTAAGTTAGATGCGAATTTTTTAAAACACCAATTGTTTTACATCAAAGCCGTGCTAAAATAACGTTCAGCCCTATCTGCAAGGATGGTGGCCACATTTTTATCCTGGCCGTATTTTTTTGCCATTTGGATAGAGGCCCAGACATTGGCGCCGGAGGAGGTTCCCACCAGCAACCCTTGGGTTTTTGCCAAATCCCGGGCTGTTTGAATAGCGTCATCATCGGTAACCTCCACTACCTCATCGACGAGGGAGGTATCCAATACAGGCGGAACAAAGCCATCGCCAATACCCTGTATTTTGTGCAGACCTGGCTCGTGCCCCAAAAGCGCTGAGACATTTTTGGGCTCCACAGCCACTACGAGGGCACGTGGATTTTTTTCCTTTAAAAACTTTCCTACCCCGCAGAGAGTGCCACCACTTCCCAGCCCGGAGACGAAAATATCCACCTGGCCATCAAGCTGGCTCCATATTTCCCTGGCGGTGGTAAGGTAATGTATTTGTGGATTGTCGGGGTTCTCAAATTGCTGGGGAATGAAAATCCTGGGATCTGCCCCCGCTCTTTTTTTAGCCTCCTCCACTGCACCCATAATGCTCTTTTCCGATGGGGTCAGCACTAACTCCGCTCCTAAGGCGGCAATGATTTTTTTTCTCTCCTCGCACATATTTTCCGGCATGACAATGACAACCTTGTAGCCTTTTTGTACGCCCACAAAGGCAAGCCCGATGCCGGTATTGCCCGATGTGGGTTCCATGATAGTCATCCCGGCCTTCAGCCGGCCGTTTTTTTCCGCCTGCTCAAGCATAAACAAAGCGACGCGGTCCTTTATGCTCCCCCCGGGATTTAAGAATTCAGCCTTGGCATAGATGTTCAGGGCAGTCATCTTTTTTAGGCTCATGATCGGTGTATTGCCGATGAGATCTAATGCCGTTTCAATTGCTTCCATGGGATGTATCCTTCCTCCTCCAAATTTGCTTTTTATATGGATCCAGCTAAATATATTTTATCTTTTATCTCTATAATAGTGCTAGCCTGTATCAAATCTAATCACGTTTCAATAATAAAGATAATTTCGGAAACCAATTATCATTATTGTAACAAAAAAAATATGCCGTGTATAGAATCTGATTGACTTTACAATATGCCTAATTTTACCCACTGGACTATTTTAATAATAGATTTGATAAAGCCTCTCCTTTCATAAGTGACATTTTCTCAAAATAAGTTCAACATGATATTATTGCAAAATAACCACATTGAGCAGGTCAGAGTGTTGACAATTTTTGCGCCTATAGGGATAATAAAGCAAGGGATGGGCAAAACATTTCCCTAGGTGGTGAATGATAAATGTAGGGAAGTGTTTCCATGGATGACCAAGTAATTAAAGAATTCATGTCCAAGATTTACGAGGAACTAAAAGAATTAAAAGAGGGTCAATTACAAAATAGGGAATCAATTTAAATCATAGCTGTTCAAACAGAGTTGCTGATAACCAACATGGAACGTTTGGAATCGGGGTTTGACGGGCTGGAGTCAAGGTTTGATGTCCTTAAATCAGGTTTGACAGATTTGAAGCAGAGCTTAGAAACATAAAGGAAATAGTTATTGGGATAGAAATTACTTGATAAAAACCCGGGCCGTTTCAC
Organism: Bacillota bacterium; assembly: GCA_012839215.1. Taxonomy (GTDB): domain Bacteria; phylum Bacillota; class Dethiobacteria; order DTU022; family UBA8154; genus DUNV01. The sequence continues at coordinate 1,165 of DUNV01000052.1, read as the reverse complement.
AGGCCCGGGAATTTCTATTTTTGTTACGACTTTTATGTTCTGTTATCATCAATCTTTATGATTAAACGCCTAAGCTGGTAAAAATTGCAGGAAAACGATTTAAACTTGTCGAAGAATTCTATTAATAGTGTTGGTGATCGGGGGTGAGAAAAATCCATCTGCAAATCTACTTTAGGTCGCAAAATGGCCAGTTGCAGCTTCCTATTCATTATAACCATATCCTGCAAGCAGCTCTATATAATTCCATTAGTGAGGAATTGGCTGCATTTTTGCATAATAAGGGATTTGTTTATGAAAAACGTGTTTTTAAAATGTTTAGCTTTTCAAAACTAAATGGTCCTTATATATTTGATAAAAGGAATAAAAGAATAACCTTTCGTGACGAGATAAGCCTGACCATATCTTCCCCTTTGGATGAATTCTATCAATCGCTTGCCAATGTTCTTCTTTCCAGGGGCTCCATGAGGCTTGGTTACGCTGAGGTACAAATGGAAAAGGTATATGCGCAAAAATATCATATCCAGGAGGATAGGATCAAGGTTCAGGCTTTATCCCCCATTGTTTTTTACAGTACCATGATAAGACCGGATGGTCGCAAATATACAGTCTATTTTCAGCCCGGCGATCCTGATTATAATGATCTTCTAGACAAAAACCTTCGCAAAAAATTTCAATCCTTTTACGGGAAGGAACCACCAGATGGTAAGGTAAGCGTTGTTCCCCTGGGAAACCAGCGCATGCATATCGTCAATTATAGAAACACCATCATTAAAGGTTATTCGGGAAAACTTGAACTGTCGGGCCCCCAACCCCTGTTGCAATTGGCAGTGGACGCCGGACTAGGGGGCAAAAATAGCCAGGGGTTTGGTTGTGTCAGGCCGGTGTAAAAAAATGTCCGGCAATGATGCTGCTATGCATCATTGCTGGACATTTTCTTTGGAAATCCTTATAGGTAGGCTATTACATTACTATAGATGTGAAACCACATATTTCAATTCCTTATAGGATATTTAACAAATTAATGATAGCTTTAAATTATAAATATACTATGCCCTAAAGTCTTTATTATATCTTTATATGTGATGCAAATAGGCTAACCTAACTAGGCCTTATTATCAAATAACACGGAGTATAATGTCAAGCTCAATTTAATTCTTGAAACTTT
>DUNV01000051.1 GCA_012839215.1 Bacillota bacterium | reverse complement strand
TGCATAATCGGGTTCTGCATAGTATTATTACTTTTGATTATACATTCACAAATTAATCCTGTAAAGTATATTTTTTAGAATATTAAAGGTGGTTCAATAACCTATTTTGAAAATGCAAATCTTTAAACAATTAAGGCTCTTGGAACATTACAAAAAGGCCTTATACTGGAAATTTATCGCCCAAAGCAATACGCCATAGGCAATGAAAAAAGGCAGCTAACCCATCATGTATCGATCGGAATAGCTGCCCTTCGTAAACAACGGCTTATTTTCGCCGTCATCGCCGGGATCCCTGTTTTACCTAAGCTATTTTAAAATCTGAAACGAGATCATTGAGCTCTTCAGCCATGTTTGCCAGCTGGCCCGTCGTCGCGGTAACCTCCTCAAGCACTGCTGTCTGTTCCTCGGTGGAAGAAGAGATCTCCTCTATTGATGCCGATTGCTCCCGCGCGGCAGTGGCCATTTGTTCAATTAATAATACCACTTGACCGATAGCCTGGCGGATATTATCAAAACCTTCCTGGGCAGCCTTGGCCAACCCTACCCCATCCTGCACAGTTCCGCCAGCCTCTGACATTTTCTTGACCGCATTTTCTGTTATCTCTTGAACATTCATGATCAGCCCAGCTATTTCCCCGGCCGCATCCGAACTGCCCTCGGCCAGTTTACGTACCTCTTCAGCCACAACAGTAAAACCTTGTCCCTGCTCCCCGGCCCGTGCCGCCTCGATAGCCGCGTTGAGGGCTAACATGTTTGTTTGTTCGGCAATATTGGTTATTGTTTCGATGATCATGCCAATTTTTTCGGAGGCCCCAAACAGCTCTGTAATGACCTCGCCTACTTCTTTGGTGGAATTACTAATTAGCTGCATACCCCCGGCTGCCTCCCTTATATCTGTGGCACCCTTTTCCGCTATTTCCCGGGTACTGCGCCCGCTTTGGGAGGCCTCGTTGCTCGCCGCGGCGATACCTTTAGCCTTCAAAGCAATCACGCTTTCCACAATTGTGGAGATTTCCTCCATTGTGGCATTGCTTTCTTCAACCGCTGCGTTTAATTCCTGTGATGCGGAGGCTACAGAGCTGGCCGATTCAAGAACTTTGGTAATAATGTTTTTCTGCCCAACAATCATAGCGTTAAAACTCTGGGAAAGCTGTCCTATTTCATCACTGCCTTTTACCAAAACGCTTACTGTCAAATCGCCCTTTTCCGCACGTTTCATCGCCTGCATCATAGCGATGATTGGGTTTCCTATCTGCCCGGAAATATAGTTTGCTATCATCAGACCGGCAATAATAAAAATAATGGCGACAATAATAATACTGTTGCGGATTTGCCTGGCCGGAGCCATATATTCACTGACATCCATAGTAAAGGCCAGGGACCAAATACCTGCGGGACTGTATGCGGAAAACTTTTGCACACCCTCAAAGGTATAAAAAGACTCCCCTGTGGCGCCCCCCGCCATTTCACGTACCATCTGAGAAAATTCCTCGTTGGCTTCCTCTATTAAATTTGTTTTGAGAACATGTTCTTCGTCAGGGTGAGAAATCACTAATCCCTGGGAATCTACCATCCAGGCGTAGCCACTTTCCCCCACACGCACTTTTTGCACATGTTTACCAACAACATCATCGAAATTCAGGGTTGCTACCAGGACCCCCTCAACAACCCCCATATCTGTCATCATAGGTACCGCAATGGTAAACACCTCATTACCCGTTACCTTCGACGATACAATTTCACCCACCGAGGCGTTACCCCCGGCGGCTTCCTGAAAATAGTCCCTTTCAGATAAATCAATTAGGTAGTCTAACTCACCACCGCTTGAGACCATTACAAAACCATCCATGTTTGCGAACATTATCGTTTCAACCTGCTGGATTGTTTCGCCTGCCCCCTTTAGAAGCTGTTCCATTTTATCATAATCCCCATCAGCCATACATGAATGCGCTGCCGGAGTGCTTGTAATAAAGGATAATAACCCCGTAGTATCCTCGATACTGGTGTCAATATTTTCCTTCAAGTCCAAAACATTATTGATAAATTCTGTTTCCTTTTGTTCCTGCAAAGCAGCAGAAGTCTTAGAATAGGCAAACACCCCGATAAAAGTAACAGAAACTACTAATAGCACAACCATTGCCAAGGCAATTTTAACCCGAATCCCCATTTCTTTCCCCCCAACGTTAAGTTATCGCTTATAACAGCAGGATTATAATTTTCGACAAAAGTCGTCAAATTCCTGCCTTTTCATCTACTTTGGGAAAGAATTTGATTTAGATTGCCTTTTCTATAGCACGTGTTAAAAGTATCCACTATGCTAACCCTTTTTATTTCCTGTTCCCTAGCGCATTAACGAAGGAAAAACCCCAGCCGTTCCATTTCCAGCAGGTAACTTCACGGGCTGCAGGATCAGAATAACTTCCTTCTACGGCGATTAATTCGTTTTCACCGTCTCCATCAAGATCAACCAGGGCCGCAAGGTAATTGGGCCGGTCCAGGTTGGAGGACTGCCATACGGCCCTAAAGGTGCCTTCTTCCAACTTAAAAATAAAAAGGTGGTTTTTAACGATTGGATCATCTTTTTCCACCCAAAAAGGTTTCCTCGGCCCAAAGCTTCCCTCTTTCCAGACCAGCAGGTTTAGCTCTGGGGTACCATCGTTATTGGCATCGCCCAAAAAGAAATAATCAACCCACCACTCCTGAGGCGATTGCCAAGTAACGTCGGGGCCC
>DUNV01000050.1 GCA_012839215.1 Bacillota bacterium | reverse complement strand
TGGAAAGGGTATTCGAAACCGATAATATCGACCTGGTAGTCCACCAGAATGACTATTTCCCGTGCCGTATTTAATTCAACAGCCATTTCTTACCTGCATCCCCTCCATAATCATTGCCATAGATCACCGGCGCCAACCCATCAGGAAATATTGTTTACCCGCGAGGTATCATCCAGTATTATTCTTCACCGGGGATTCCAAATTAGTGATTGCAGCCAGTTTTGCCGTCAGTGCAGAACCCCGGCTAAGGATGTGATCTTCCAGCACCATATGTTTACTTTACTACGCAGAAGGTGATTTATAGATTTCTAACACATTCCACTCCTCACCAAAAAGCAGCCGGTTAGGGCTGCTTGAGACCAGGGTGATTTATTAAAGCATTTTGGATAATTTGAGAAAAGTTTACATTTTCTTTTTCCGCGATAGAGTTTAGCCAGACAATCAAACGGTGCAACCATGCAACAATTAGTATACCAGATCGTGGAATTAACAGAAAGCATTTAACAATATATGAGCAACTATCGTAATATTTTCCCGGACCAGGAGCAATTTCCTCAAGATCATCCGCATCTTTTGTTCGCGTTCTTCAATTCATGGGTCACCATCACCACCGTGGTCCCGTATTTGTTCCTGACATTCCCCAGCTTTGACGGCTCCCACTGGTGAAAAAACCGGGTTAAAAACTAATTTGTGAAGGCCACGTTTCCTTGAGGCTGCCGGCCCAAACCCGGCAAAGGTAATCCCATGAATGGCCCTTTTCCACCAGGTGGAAAAGGTAGGCCCCTTTTTTAGTCAGCCTGATTGAATCGCCATTTCTGGTGGCCATACCGCTCAAACGCAACAGCTGTAATAACAGGCCGAAGCGTTGTCTTATGGATTCCTGAAACAGTTCTTCAAAACGAGATACGGGAATTTCCATATCATACATCCGCCAGTACAGCCAGTACAACATTTCCACCCGGACGGGCAATTTCATCCCCAGCGAAACCGGCAGTCCTTTTCCAACAGATTCAATATATTGCTCCACATCAAAAGTATTTAAATAAAAATAACCGCTGTTAAAAGAGGCAGACCCGGCACCGATCCCCACGAATCTCTCCCGTGTCACCGAACTGTACCTGGGCGCCCCTTCCCGTGTAAAGGTCCAGATGGAAGTTCTCCTGTATCCGTGTTTCTCAGCCAGGTAGACAATAGCTTCCAGCATACCTTTTTCAGCTGCCATGCCGGTTTTCTTCAGACCAAGCCGCTTGATATAAATATCCATACCGGTGTAGGGAAAAATTATCAGCGGGTAGGTTGAAACCTGGTGCGCGCCCAGCTCAAAAGCTGTTGCAACATCATTTATAACATCTTCTACATTCTGTCCCGGCAGGGCAAAAATCAGATCAACGTCAACCGTATCGAATCCGGCGTCAAATGCCTTCCGAACTGCTCCTTTTGCCATAATCCCATCGTACGGCCTGCCGATTATCCTTAGCAACTCACTATTGAACGTCTGCACTCCAACGCTTAACATGTTTACTCCAGCATGCCGGAGTAACCTCAGGCTATCCGGATTGAGATCGTTTGGGTGTGCTTCCACCCCGATTTGGTTTCCCATTTTAAAAAGGCTTCTAATTTCATCAATTAGTTGGACCAGATTTGGGGTTATTGTGGTAGGAGTTCCGCCTCCGAAATACACTGAATTGACCCGGGCACCGCTGAAAATTTCCCTGTAACGCCGCAACTCCAAAGAAAGGGCCCGGCAGTATAAATTCACCTTATCTTCACGATGCAAGCACTTGTTATAGGGACAGAACGGGCAGATCTGACGGCAAAAAGGAATATGTACATACAGCCCAAAGCTCTCTATGGATGTGTCAAAATGAGGCTTTTCTTTAGAACTCAAACAAAAGGGCTTCAACTGCCCGGCCAAAACAATTCTCAGCAAGGTTGAGAGCATCAAATATCTCCTTTTTACCCGTTTATCGTCTTCTGTAAGGTCATTGTTTCCTATTGAATCTCCTCGCCCCCGCCCCTCACCGGGCCTCCTAAAATACATCTTGCTTCGCATTGAATCGTGTCTTCATACGTATTAAAATCTAATCACGGGGTGAGGATGCCGCCTTTCCGGGACGAAATGGAGCAGCGGGCCGTCAAGAAAACGTTAACCATCCCTAAATGGCTTGATGATCTGGCCCAGGAACATAACGTAAACTTCTCCCACTTACTGCAAAGTGCTCTGAAACAGTACTTAGGAGTAAGCGAAAAGCGGCCTTGGAAGAATAAAAGGTAATTTGCACCCCCACTATCCCTGATGGCTGGCAAGGCAATGATCTTGGTTCGTCTGGCTAAATACCTATCACAGGTTAACCCTCAGCCGGCTTAGGAAAACGAAAGTGGCATGTTATGGGGGAAGGCCAGGTGAGCAACCTGTCATCTTCCCTGGTATAGGGTCCCGCATTGTGGATCAGAAGAGGTA
>DUNV01000049.1 GCA_012839215.1 Bacillota bacterium | reverse complement strand
TTCCCTGAGAAAATACCTATTAGCACTGGGTCTTCCCACCTGCCGCAGGGGACGGAAATTATCCATTAAGGCTAGGGGCCTCTGATTTTTCCAAATCCCCATCACCATTCTGCTTTCATCACACCTTTGGGGAATGACAAGACCATCGAAAAAATCGTATTCCCCCCCGAGGGCCATGGCAAAACTACTGCGAATGTAAGAACAGGTCCAAGTCTGCAAATGGGCATCAGAAAGACTCAACCACTTCTTTCCCCCAGAGATACCGTATGGGAAAAAACCTGCTGCATGAATCAGCTCCTCCGGTACATCCGTTAGAAGAAAACCAATTACCCTGCCATCTGTCTTTTCCTTCCATAACCTGGCTTCCCGGCAAGGATCTTCTGTTACCTCGTTAAAGTACTCCAGCGCTTCGACATTTAGCCCTGTGTTCACTTAAGCTCTCCTTTCTGGTTACTTACGCTACTTCTAAGGCCCGGCCGGCCTGGAATGCTTTTCTGTTTAACTCCAAAAACCTTTCTGGTACCAGACTTTGAATTACTTTCTGCCAAATACCCTCATCACCACCCAGCATGTTGGAAACAACGCCCAGCAAAACCACTCCAGCGGCAGCGGGGTTGCCAAGCTCTTCTGCTATTTTTGTTCCCTCCACCCAGATCACTTTTCCTCCCGCAGCTGTCAGGATGGATTCAATTTCCTCCTTGCTTGGATATTTCGCCTTGCCCAGATTTACAGAGGGTGGCGGAATCTGATAACTGTTGATAATCACGGGGGCGCCCTTTTTAATATATGAGGGCCACCTGGCCGTTTCCAGCATTTCAAAACCGATCAGATAATCCGCATAACCCTGTTCAATTAAAGGCGCATGGACTTCATCACCCCAGCGCACATGACTTTCCACTGTGCCGCCCCGCTGGGCCATACCATGTACCTCCGATTTTTTTACATTATATTTGAGTTCCAGGCCCACCTCCGTCAATATATTGCTGGCCAGAATAGTACCCTGGCCTCCCACGCCGGCCATTAAAATATCAATGTTCTTCACCTTGCATCCTCCTTGTTCTTTAAGATATTAGGAATTAGCGTATAAAATAATTAGAGGTGCCCATACGCAAGACATCCTCATGGGCAACTACCTGACAATGGCTTCAGATGGGCAAACCTGAATGCAAAGGCCACATCCATTGCATAAAATGGGATCAATAACAACATGATCCTCAGCCTGTCCAATAGGTGAACAACCAAGATCGAGGCAAGTGCCACAGTTGCTGCACAGTTCTACATCTACATGGGGAGGCTCGTTCTTTTCTCTGGTATAGAGGACGCAGGGGCGCCTGACTATTAAAACGGAAGGCTTCCCACTGCCAAGGTGATCCTCAAGGACTTCGGCAAGACCATCAAGATCGTAGGGATCTGCAATATCCACTTTGTCGAAACCAATGCTGCGGACCAGCTTTTCCAGATCTACAGCATTGGTGGTCTTTTCCTGCAAGGTAATCCCGGTACCCGGATGCTGCTGGTGGCCGGTCATAGCTGTAACGCTATTATCGGCGATGACAACGGTTACATTGCTTTGGTTATAAAGAACGTTTATGAGAGGATGTATTCCTGAGTGGAAAAAGGTGGAGTCACCTATAACAGCTATAACGCGATCTTTCATTCCCGCTTTGGCAATACCATGGGCAACACCGATGCTGGCACCCATACACCCAGTGGTATGCATGGCACTTAGAGGAGGAGCAGAACCGAGAGTATAACAACCGATATCACCTAGGACCAATGCACCTGATTCCCGAAAGACGTGAAACATACCTCTGTGGCCGCAACCTGGGCAAAGCATGGGTGGGCGGATAGGAAGTTCAGCGGTAGAAGTAGAGGCGGCTTCTGCCTCTGCCAAGCCCTCTGAGGCTGGTATTAGGCCTGCAGCAGCCGAACGCTCGCGGATTAGGCCGGGGCTAAATTCACCCACAATGGGGAAAATATCCTTACCCCTGACCTCGATACCCATATTCCTAATCTGACCTTCAAAGAATGGATCGAGCTCTTCGATGACAACAACTGTTTTTACCTGGGAGGCAAACTGGCGAAGAAGTTTTTCCGGCAGGGGATAGATCATACCCAGCTTGAGGAAGGTAGCCTTGGGGAAAACTTCCCTGGCATACTGGTATACTGCACCCGCGGCGATAATTCCTACATTATCATCGCCCGGTTCGATTCTATTGATCGGGGTACTCTCCGCGTATTCGGCAAGTTTTTTAATACGTTCCTCCACCACCACATGCCGTCCACGCGCATAAGCCGGGACCATAACAAATTTCTGGGGATTTCTATCGTAAAGAGGCGGTTCCGCCGGGGCTGCCGGCGGGGTTTCGTCCCCTATCTCCACGGGAGCCGATGAGTGCGCGATACGTGTCACTGTACGCAACATTACCGGGGTATCAAAGGTTTCGCTCATCTCTAGGGCAATTCCTACAAAGTCCTTGGCTTCCTGACTGTCGGAAGGCTCGAGCATAGGTATTTTGGCGAACCGGGCATAATTGCGGTTATCCTGCTCATTCTGGGAACTGTGCATACCCGGATCATCCGCACTAATGATCAACAGGCCCCCTTTGAGGCCGGTATAAACGCCATAAAAGAGCGAATCCGATGCAACGTTAACACCCACGTGTTTCATAGACACCATGGCCCTGGCGCCGGCATAAGCTGCTCCTGTACCTGTATCAAGTGCAACCTTTTCGTTGGGGGACCATTCGGCATAAACGCCTTCGTACTTGGCAAATTCCTCCATGATCTCTGTACTGGGTGTACCCGGATAGGCCGCACCTATCCGCACCCCGTTTAAGTAAGCACCATATGCTATAGCTTCATTCCCCGTCATCATCTTTTTCAATGCTCGCATCCTCCTTTAATTCCATTTATTCTTCCCTGTGTTAGTTAGCCTCGCTCCAGGTGCCATATTTTTCCCTGAGAACACGATGCAAGATTTTACCCGTGGCGGTCCTGGGCATTTCTTCATCACTAATAAAATCTACGGATTTGGGACGTTTAAATCCAGTTATTTTGCCCCTGGTGAAATCCATTATTTCCTTGGCCATTTCATCACTGGCCTGATACCCCTGTTTTAAAACCACAACGGCTTTAATTGCTTCCCCCCACTTCTCATCAGGAATGCCGATCACGGCTACTTCCATTACCGCTGGATGGGTAGCGATCAGGTCCTCCACCTCGGATGGGTAAACATTCTCACCACCGGTGATAATCATGTTTTTCTTACGATCTACAAGGTAATAATAGCCATCCTCATCCATGCGGCCCATGTCCCCGGCTGTACACCACTCGCCGCGAAAAACCTCTTTTGTCCTTTCAGGCTCCTTCCAGTAGGTCTGGAAGATCAGCGGTGATCTTGCATACAGTTCCCCAACTTCTCCCGGTGGCACTTCGTTGCCATCCTCATCGAACAGCTTAATTTCATCAATGCCAAATATCTCCTTGCCTACGGAACCCAGCTTGCTGAACTGATCTTCCGGGCGTAGGTAGGTAATTAGGCCCGTTTCGGTCGCACCATAAGCCTCCCAAAGCTCTGCGGAGGTAAAGTACTCCATAATAGCTTTTTTTAGTTCTTTTCTGGCAGGTGCGGATGAAATAAGCAACTGCCGCATGCTGCTTACATCGTATTTTCTCTTTACTTCATCGGGCAGGCCAAGTAGCATGGTATAATGTGTAGGTACGAGGGAGGTAAAGGTGGGCTTAAAGTCCTGAATGGTTTTGAGGAGATCCTCGGCATCAAAACTGACCGAATTATAGATCATCACCGGAGCAGAAACATAGGTATAACAGAAAGAATAATAAACGGAGTTCACGTGGCAGGTAGGCATGACGAGCAGTGGCTTATCCGTAGGCAGAACACCCATATTGATGTTGTTTAGCATATATTGGGCTATGTTACAGTCATAGTTGCGAACTACTCCTTTTGGCGTACCCGTCGTCCCGGAGGTATACATAATCACCCAGGGATCCTGTGAATCGACCACCACGTCCGGCTCATCCGGAGAACTGGCGGCCAGAACTTCCTCGTAATTTTGGTAACCTTCCGGAGTTTTACCCTCACCCATGAAAATAAAATTGCCCTCCGGAATTGTCGTCAACTTTTCACGGACACTGTTAACACCTTCGACAAATGGTTCATCAACGATAAAGGCCTTGCATTCAGCGTGATTAATTATATATTCGAACTCATTGGGTCCCAGGCGAAACAAAATAGGAACAACGACATGTCCCGTTTTGCCACAGGAAGCATAAATATCCATCCATTCAACGCGGTTATAGGATAGTACTGCTACCCGATCGCCTTTTTCTACACCCATACCCTGAAGGGCATTAGCCAGGCGGCACGTCCGTTCGTTCCACTCTTTAAAGGTAAAACTCTTAAATTTATCTTGACATCCCAATTTATCCGGATAATTAAGCGCATTCATCTTCAAAACTGTCCCAACATGCATCCATTTGCTTACGGTCATCTTTTGCCTCCCCTTGTATAATATGAGCATCTGCCGGTTGAACATAGTTGCCGGCCTGGGTATTGCTCATCTATTTTAGGATCACTTTGAAATGCATGGACTACCCCAGCCAGGTATCAACAAAATGCAACGTCCAGAGATAGGCTTCATGTTTTGGCAAAGTAATTGCTAAAGGCAGTTAAGAAAAATACTAAGCAAATTGGAGGAAAAGTTGCAGTGATAATTTCAAGGAAAGTTATTCAGAGGTTATTTTGGAAGTTATTTAGAAGTTGTTTTAGAAGTTATTTAGAAGTTATATTTAGAAGTAATGGAGGTTCGGGAAATTTTGGAACGATGGGTTTCTACAAATAGGCTATAAAATCTGTTCTTCAGGATTACGTCAGATAGCTCTTGGCTAGTTAATAATGTCATTTTCCTTTATTACCCTAATCTATTAAAACACCCCCTTGGTAAACATTTCCGAAAAACTACCGACTACCGCTCCCCCTAGCCCCTGGCACTACTGATGCCATTAACAACATATTTGGGATTTTCCCCGGCCAGCACACGCTGCATATTACCAACTGCCTCTTCTAACATCCGCGTAAAGGAACCTTCAGTGACACCTGCAATATGGGGTGTGACAATTAACCTGTTTTTCGCCTCTTGCGGTAGCAGAAGAAGGGGATGATCATTGGGGGGAGGATCCGGAGCAAAATGATCTATGGCTGCCCCGCCGAGGTGCCCGCTCTCCAGGGCCTCGGCCAAGGCTAACTGATCGACAATTTCGCCCCGGGCAGTATTGATAAGCAGCGTACCCGGTTTCATCAAAGCAAATTCATCCTTTGATATTATCCGGCGGGTATCGTCATTCAGGGGTAAGTGAAGACTTAATATTTCGCTGTTTTCCAACAGTTCTTTAAACGAACAAAAAGTGAGTTTAAGTTCTTCTTCGGTGTTTTTATCCGGGCGAAAAATGTCATAATAGCTTATTTTTGCCCCCATAATATTAGCAAACCGGGCCACATTACGACCTATGGCCCCCACCCCCAGCAAGCCGATCCTGGCACCTCTTATCTCCTTTAACCCACTTTGCACAAATTGATGGTGAATAATCTCATGATTTCCTGCTTCCACTTCCCGCTTGCCAATTAATATTTTACGTTGAAGTGCAATGATCATACCAAGGGTAAACTCAGCCACCGTGGTAGCATTTTGCCCCGGCGTATTGGCTACGGGTAGCCCGGCATCCCGTGCTGCATTAATATCAACCTTGTCATAACCTGCGCCAAATACCTGCAGAAAGCGAACGGAATCGATATTTTGGATCACTTTAGCCGTAATAGGCGGGTTGGCGGCAGGAACCAGCACTAAATCTACCCCGCGGCAAGCCTCAATGATTTCATCTTCCCCGTTACCAGTAGCAAAGTCCACATCCCACTCGGGAGGTATCTCCACTTGTCTTTTCTCAAAGAACACCCTGGGAAAATAACTGACAACTTTCGCCATAATACTCTCCTTTCTACAGATTTTCGATTGAAGAACATACTAATGTCTGACATAACAACACTAGAGCATATTTATACTAGAGATAATAGTTTATTTCAACTATTTTGTCAAGTAATAATTTAATGCCTTTATTTTATATTTTGCCTAGGTATAAGATTAACTATTTGTGCCCAATGTGGCAATTACGGCAATTGTTGGGCACCTCCTATCTAGCCTCCTACGGCAATATTATCTATACACTGGCTTTTTGGCCTTTGTTTCGCTACAATAGAGAAAATGTTTTACATTAAAGGAGCGATTTCCTTGCATATTTTATTTTTAGGTGATATTTTTGGGAAACCGGGAAGAAGGTTCGTGGGTAAAATGCTGCCATCCCTTGAAAAGCGCTATAAAATAGATTTTACCATAGCAAACGGTGAAAACGCCGCAGGAGGGCTGGGGCTGACACCTGCCACGGTACAGGAGTTATTTGACCTGGGTATTGATGTTTTGACCTCCGGAAACCATATTTGGGATAAAAAAATAATGCTGGAAGCAATAGATACTGAAAAAAGGGTACTCAGGCCCGCCAACTTTTCCCCTGCAAGCCCCGGCAAGGGGTCAGGTGTTTTCCAGGCAGGCAATTTTCAAATCGGTGTACTCAATCTTTCCGGACGCCTTTTTATGCCACCTATAGTTGATTGCCCCTTTACGGTGGCCCAAAGGGAGATCGATACCCTCCTTGAAAAAACACCCCTTATCATTGTCGATTTTCATGCTGAGGCTACCTCTGAAAAATTGGCCATGGGCTGGCTACTAAGGAATAAAGCCAGTGCCGTTATCGGTACACATACCCACGTGCAAACGGCGGATGAGAAAATTTACCCCGGGAAAGCCGCTTACATCACAGATGCCGGTATGGTGGGGCCATATACATCCATCCTTGGCCTTGATCCGGACGAGGCATTAGGAAAACTCATGACCGGGCTGCCGATGAAATGGAAAATCGCCGGGGGAAAATGCATCCTGTGCGGCGTTGTTATTACCCTGGATGAATCAAGCGGCAAGGCCATAGATATTCAAAGAATCCACGAGGTGGGCAACCTTTAAGTATTATTAGCCGTTTTGCGGGGGCAGGGGAATAATCCCAGACCCCATAAGGGTTTTAATCTGTCTCCGGGCATAGCCAATTTTTTGCCTGGCCAGGGCCATAATCTCCTCCCGGGTCAAAACCCGGCGGGCCACATTTTCCTCGATAGCCTTCATGGCTGTGGCTGTTGCCACCCTGGGAAACACCTCCTGATCATCCATTAGAGGCAAAATCCTATCGGCATTGAGACCTTTTTCCTCGGCGCAGACAGCAAGCTCTTTTGCTGCAGCAATGCACATAGTATCGGTAATGGTGCTGGCCTGCACATCAAGCACCCCGCGGAAAATAGCCGGGAAGCCAAGAGAATTATTAACCTGGTTGGGAAAATCGGAACGCCCGGTGGAAACAATGGCCGCACCGGCCTCCTTGGCCTCCCATGGCCAGATCTCCGGAACCGGGTTGGCACAAACAAAGACAATGGCATCTTTGGCCATGGTGCTAATCCATTCTTTTTTAATGGTACCGGGTCCGGGCCTGGAAAGAGCAATAACAGCATCGGCACCTCTGATGGCCTCGGCCATGCCTCCACTGGTTTGTTTGGCATTGGTCAGTTCCATTATTTTTAGCTTTTCCGGATGCTTTTCCGTAATATCCTCCCTTTGCTTATGCAGGATTCCTTTGCTATCGCACATAATAATGTTTCCCGGAGGAACGCCGGCGGCTACCAGCAGCCTCATGGTGGCTACGTTGGCCGCCCCAACCCCGATCATAGTAATGCGGGCACTGGCCAGCTCTTTTCCCACAATTTTCAGGGCATTGAGCAACCCTGCCAGCGTCACGCAGGCTGTTCCCTGCTGATCATCGTGCCAGACAGGTATATGGCATTCCCGGCGCAGACGCTCAAGTATGTAAAAACATTTGGGGTTAGCAATATCCTCCAGGTTGATACCGCCAAAGGAAGGCTGCAAGATTTTAACCGTCCTGATAATTTCCTCGGGATCTTTCGTATCAAGGCAGATAGGAAAAGCATCGACGCCCCCCAGGTACTTGAAAAGAAGGGCCTTGCCCTCCATAACCGGCAGGGAAGCCTCGGGCCCGATGTCTCCCAGGCCTAAAACTCTGGTCCCATCGGAGATTACGGCAACAAAATTGCCCTTGTTTGTATGCTCGTAAACGCTCTTGGGGTTTTCCTGTATGTCGCGGCAGGGAGCCGCCACCCCGGGTGTGTACCAGATGGCAAAATCATGATAATCCCGCACGGCGGCTTTTAGAGTAATTTCAACCTTTCCCTGATAAAAGGGATGCAGCTTCATAGCATCCTCAGAGGGTTTTTGGGCCATATTCAACAATTCTTCCTTGTCCATGTGAACATCATCTCCTAGATATCTTTCCGTCGCCCGCTTCTGTTCCCCATACCTCTGTGCAAAAAATTATTGTCTCCGCCCAAGGATTAATTAGGCCCTGGCGGAAAATACTAGCCTCAGGGATAAGAAAATAGGGGATTGTCAAAAGTATCCTGGTTGCCACCGGCAGACAACATGCAAGGAAATGCCATACAACCGAAGCGGGTATTGTTATATTAATATACTATTGTTATTATAAATTCAAGGGGCACCCGAAAAAACCTTTTTTAGCCAAAGTAAATACAGTTTCTGTGGAAGGTGGCCCTGCAAACAGAAGGAGGCCTGTTTTCATGGAAGGAATGATACGTTTTAGTCACGGAGACACAACTTTTATCCAACCGCATGAATTTGAACACCTTGAACCTGAAATGGCTAGGGTCCACAATTTGATCCATTTGCGCCAGGGCCCCGGGCATGAATATGCCGGTTGGGTGGATCTGCCCCTCAATTATGATCGCCGGGAACTTATCAATATCATAGAGGCTGGAGAGGATATCAAGGATTTAGCCGAAGTTTTTATTGTCATAGGTGTCGGAGGATCATACCTAGGGGCCAGATCTGCCCTGGAACTGCTCCAACATTCCTTTTATAATCATCTTCCCGCCGAAAGACGCCAGGGGCCCGAAATATATTTTGCCGGTTTCAATATGAGCCCCTCCTATTTAAGACACCTGCTTGAGCTGATTGGGGAAAGGGATTTTGCCATTAATATCATTTCCAAATCGGGGACCACCCTGGAGCCAGCACTTTCATTCCGCATTTTTCATCGCCTTCTGGAAAAACGTTATGGGAAAAAAGGGGCAAAAAAAAGAATTATTGTCACAACTGATCGATCCCGGGGTGCCCTTAAAAAACTTGCAAATGAGGAAGGCTATACAACTTTTTCCATCCCGGATGATATCGGGGGACGTTACTCCGTCCTCACAGCAGTAGGGTTATTGCCTATCACTGTTGGAGGCATTGATATCGGCGAGGTAATGCGGGGAGCAGAAGCGGGGCACGGACACTTCGGCCGTCCGGAACTGGCTAAAAACCCCTCTTACCAGTATGCAGCGGCCAGGAACATCCTTTACCTTAAAGGGAAAATAATCGAACTGCTGGCCACCTATGATCCTGCCTTTCTTCATTTCGCAGAATGGTGGAAACAGCTATTCGGCGAAAGCGAAGGAAAAGATGGCAAGGGAATCTTTCCTGCCAGCGTGAGCTTTACCAGGGATCTTCATTCCCTGGGCCAACTAGTTCAGGATGGTTACAGAAATCTTTTCACAACGACGCTGTGGGTTGAGGAACCCGTTGTCGATCAGGAAATTAAAAAAACAGGGGAAGATATGGATGGGTTAAATTATTTGGCGGGTAGAACGTTCCACTTTGTAAATGACCGCGCCCACAGGGGTACAATGACCGCTCATGCTTCCGGGGGCGTTCCCACCTTGAAGATTTCCCTTCCCAGGCTTACCCCTTTTTATTATGGACAAATGGTCTATTTCTTTGAGAAAGCCTGTGCTGCCAGTGCCTATCTCCTGGGCGTCAACCCCTTTAACCAGCCCGGGGTTGAAACCTATAAGGAAAACATGTTCACCTTACTAAAAGAACCAATTGAAAACTAACTAAGCATATCCCGCTGTACATAACTAAGGAGGCACTCCGGGAAGAATCTGAGGTACTACCCAAAGATAACAATAGGAAAGATATTTTTGAAGAGGGCGGACTAACCGGCAACAGGGTTTCCCCTGCGCCTCCAAAAATAAATGAGCAGGGCCAGCAGGACGGGGATGATATTCAGGTAAAACATTTCCATGTAGCCCGTCACGGCAATTACAGCACCCCAGAGAACCGAGCCTACAGCTACACCGATATCGTAGGCAGCCCAGTAGGAAGCATTGGCTGCGCCTTTTTTTTCCGCGGCTGTATTCATTATACAGAGGGCCAGCAGGGTAGGCTGCCCCATGCCAAAGCCACTTCCATAAAGAATCCCCCCGACCACCAGGTGTAAAATAGAGGTGGTGTGAGCCAATACGCCCAAGGAAAGGCAGATGCTGATTCCCCCCAGGGCCACAGCAATATTGTAGCCTTTTAGTCCATGCCTATCAACAAATAACCCGGCTGCAGGCCGGATAAGCAAGGTCGAAAGCGCAAAGGCGGTGAAAAATAAACCTGTGGCCTCTACCCCCTGCTGTTTGGCATAAACAGGCAGGAAAGAAAGAACCGAACTATATGACATAGTAAAAAAAAGAATAACCAGGGCGGGCCTGGCGCTGGCCCTGTCGAAGAAAACAAATTCTGTCCTTGTTTTCTTTTTTTTCAGTTGGGGAAATTTGATAAAGAGCATTAAGATCAAGGCAAAAACAATTAAGAATGAGGAAAGAGTAAAAAACAGGGGAAAAGAGTAGCGATCTATCAGCCATAAACTCAAGCCCGGAGATATCGCCATGGGAAGGGTCAGGGTTATGGCAAAGATCCCCATCCCCTCCCCTATCCTTTGCAAGGGCACCAAGTCTGAGGCAACTGTATTCGAGGCAGTGTTGCCCAGCCCCCAGCCCAAACCCTGTACAAATCTCAGGGTAATCAACATAACAGCCGGAACCATCCACCTGTAAGCAATAGCCGGCATCAGGAAAAGCAGGATCCCGGCAAGAAAAATACCTTTTCTACCATAGGCATCCAGAGCCCAACCGGCAAATGGCCGTATGAAAACAGCACCGAGAGTAACCGCCGCCAGGGGAAGCCCGATGGCACTACTTTTTCCTCCGAATATCTGCATATAAAGGGGGAGTGTGGGAAGCAGGCTATGAAAGTGGAAAAACAGGAGCAGGGATGTCAGGCATAGCAGTATGTAATCCTTTGTCCATAGTTTCGGTTTTGTTTCAATCACCGTTTCTGCATCCATGTTTGCATCAACCAATCTGTTTTCCAAATAATGCACGCTCCCTTCACCTTTCCCTACGTTTGCCTGAATAGTTTTAGAAAACGGAGACACCTCACCATAACATTCCTAAAATTAATTGTTTTCAGTATAACGTAGCCGACATAAGCTGTCAAGAAGTGGTTTCCCCCGCATATACATTTTTTACACAGGGCCAAAACAGAAAGGGTAGGGCAGCTCCTTATATGAACTACCCTACCCCGTAGGATTACACATTTTTTGGTTCAAAGGTCCACCACAAGGCCTGCCAAGGAAAGTCCGGATTTGCCTGCTAGTTTATCCTTTGCTTGGCCTGGAAAACAAGACTTTCGATAAATTCGTCCCGGTTGGCATTTTCTTTACCATCATAGTAAATGGAAACAATAGGCAAATTGAGTTCCTCACGAAGGGTACTAACATGAGCCTCCACAACTGAACCCGGCATGCAGGTAAAGGGCGCTACAAAAATTATCCCAGCTACCCCATCCCTATCACCAAGGGCGGCGGCCCGCCCAATGGTCATCGGCGGCTCTCCACCGTAGTGTTCGGATACATATCTGCTGGCATGTTGCATAATCTGGGCAGGGGAGGGTTCCTCATGACCGCTGAGCAGCCCATTTGTGGCCGAAAATAGTTGTTTTTCCTCCCTATGGGCAATACTGTTCATTAGGCCATGGCTTGTTTTTCTTATGAAACTTTGCCAATGCTTCCGATCCCGATGAGCAGCCACTGCCTCATGGTAATTGATAAAATTAGTATATGAGAAAAGTTCCGAAGCTGGTGCCAGGCTCGCTTCTCCCCCTTCTGCCTCGATTTTGCGGATGACATCCTGGTTGCAACGATCGTCTAAACGAACATAGAATTCGCCTCCAACGAGAATGCGCGGCCTTTTTTCCCCGGTACGGGGTACAGCCGCAAACTCCCGCGCTGCCTCCTCCAGGCAGCGTTTCAGGGGACGCAGATGCTGCCCAGCCAAAAAGCTGGCCAAACGAAAAGTGTTGTTTTCCAGGGCATCCATCAATTTGGCCGAGTGTTTTTCAAAAAGCCGATCACTGATACCTTCTTCCAGTTCATAGGGCCTGGTGGTATGCAACATTTTGTAAAGAAGATCGATGGCCACAAGCCCATCATAAACGCCGACGATAAAGGGTAAACCATATTTTTTGACGACATCATCCAATTTTACAGAACAAATTTTCCCTTCCCCAAAACCGGCCTTGTTGATAAGTAGCGATTGGGTCGGGGCATAGAGACCATAACGGCAGGGTCCACAGGCCCAACCCTGGAAGAATACAATGCCATCCTCTGCATCATCCTGGTGTTGGTGGAGGAAGTCTAAAAAATCCTGCATGTTTTGGATGAGCGGGAGACACTCGTTACCGTTTACAAAGCGCTTGGCGTACCCCAGGTCCCGGTCCTTGCTTCGTGGCAGCAGTTCTGCCTCCAGGCCCATGTTCCGGAACATGGCCACAAACACCCTGGCATGATGGGTTGGATCGGGAACATAAATTTTGCGCCATCCGCCCTCTTCCACACTGGTGGTCCGTGCCGAATAAAATTCCGGCCGATCTTTCACCTTTTTGGACCGACAGGTGTTTTTAAAAGCCTCCAGGCGGGTAATCATCCCGGCTGGCGCGGTATGTTCATCGAGAGTGAGGCGCAAATAACCCGATATGCTGCCCAGGAAATGCCGCAGCATAGCATTTGGTCCACATTTGAAAGGATCTTGAAAAACAATGTGCAAAAGCGGGAGTCCGGTTTCCGCGGCCCTTTCGTTAAGAAATTCAGCAAAAAACACTGTAGAAAGCATTTTCTGCAATTGGATAGCATATATGTTATCCATATGCCTTAAAAGATGCTGTAACTGCTTTTCGAACTCATCCCGGGCCTGATCCAAAACAGGATGGGAAACCTCACCGCTGTACCACCCCGCCAGATATTCGAGCAGAAAATCCTGGGGTATAGCCAAAAGACCCCTTTGCCTGGCAAAATCCAGCGAACCTTTGGAAACAAAATCATCATAGATTGTATAGGGTCTGCCTACAAATACGGCACAAACCTGATCCTTATAATTGGCAAGCTCATCCATAATTTGCACGCTTTTTTCCCTAACCAGGGAGCGAAACTTGCCGAGGGCACTGTAGCCTTCCTCCACAGCCTGGGAAAGAAGTTCTTCGCTAAAGGCGGAACCAAGGATCTTTTGGGCAATAGGTTTTAATTGGAATAAGATTCTTTTTTTGCCTCCCCGATAATTTAGCTGGGCATAAAGGATCTTCTCATCCGGTATATGCAGGGAATTGGCGATAACTCCTTTGGCTGTTTGCAACAGGGAACAGGTAAAGGCCCGGGGCCACTCCCTGGCCCAAAGCAAAGGCTCCATATCTACCACCTCGGGGATAAAAAGGTAATCCAGATCCATCTCATTAAGCTCGGCATGGTGCCCCACCAAAACCTCCAGGGGAAAACACATTTCCGATTTGAGTTCCCTTTTCCCTTTTTCCATAATACCCGGTGTAGTTGGAGGCGAAAGGACGATCTGTGCACCAAGACGACGGAAAAAAGCCGACCAGAAGGGATAAAGATCGAAAAACATCCCACTGCGGGCCAGGCCGATCCGCAGGCCATCCCCTAGGGGTTCCCCTGCCGCCGCATAAAATGCCTCGTTGCGCAACACTTTGTAATCGGGAATCCGATCGTCGATAACCTTTTTCTCCAATCCCGAATAGCGACCACAGCGGTCGCCATAAAGAAATTTGCTGCCATCGTTAAAGGCAATCACATCGAGGGTGCAGTTGTGCTCGTGTTCACATTTGGCTTTGCATTTGCTTTTGCTCACAGTAAAACCAGTCAATTTTTGCAGACTACGGAAGGAAAAATCTGCTTCCACGCCTTCCTGTTGAAACGCCCGGGCAATCACAGCACTTCCCAGGGCCCCCGAAAGCTCCGGATGTGGGGGTACAATAATCTCACGCCCGCATTCGGCGGCAAAAGCAGCCGCCAGAGCGTGGTTTTTAGCCGTTGCCCCGGTAAAAATAAGCCTTCCCTCCAATGCCCGGCTCTCCACCGTTTTGGTAATATAGTTTTTGGCGGAGGAATAAGCCAGGCTGGCCAACTGGGAAGCTAGGGGCAATCCCTGGGAGGCAGCCGCTACGAGGGACGATTGTGAAAGCAGGGTGCAGGTATCACCCAAATCAATGGCGTATTCTGCCTCAAAGGCCAAACGTGAAAATTCGTCCTTAATTTCCACACCCAGCAAACCGGCCAGGTTCTCCAGAAATGTCCCCGTCCCGGCGGCACAGACAGGGTTCATATTGTAATCGTAAAGTAGGCCGTCCTTCAGTTCCAAAAACTTGGAATCCTCTCCGCCAATCTCAATAATAGAGAGCGTCCCGGCATCACCGCAAAGGTATTTTACTCCCTCGGCCTGGCAAGTAATTTCATCGACGGCATATTCGGCATTAAGTATTTTTTGGGAAAGAAAACGGCCAGATCCTGTCGTGCAAGCCACAATGGGGGCATGACGCAAAAGATCACCGTAGCGGTTTTCTACTTCTTTCATTAACTCCATCACCTGCAAGGCAGGGCGCCCTGCCGTGGGGAAATAGATGCCACCTATAAAATGGCCCTTGGCATCTAACAGCGCGCATTTGGTGGAAACTGAGCCACAGTCCACGCCAAGATAAACAGCGGATAAATCATAATCCTTTTCCTCAAAGGTTTCCTCCATATACTTTACACTTTTGGGTTTTAGTGGGGGAAGAGGGTTTTCCGGGGTATAATGACCTCCCACCAGTTTTCCAAGGCCCAACAACGTATCAACGGAAAACTGTTTCTTCCCCGCTGATGCTCCCAGGGCACTAATAAATTCGTGATCCGGTGGCACAATCAGCTCTATATCCCGCTCATTGCAATACTCTTCTATGTATTTCATAACCGCCCTGTTATTGGATACCCCCCCGACAGACAGGAGCACCCCGGGGCCGGTTATGCGGTTTAGAGCGACGCCGGAAAGAACCATATCGGCAAGTGCCTTGGCCATGCCTGCCGATACTGCACTTTGGGTCGCACCCTCGTTGATGGCATGTGTCATATCCGATTTGGCAAAAACAGCGCAGCGTCCGGAAATTTTTACCGGGGCATCTGCCTCATAGGCAATTTCAGCTAATTGGCGATCGTCATACCCCATCCTGGTGGCCTGCTGGTACCAAAAGGCCCCGCTGCCCGCGGCGCATTGTCCGTTACGGTTAAAAAATGTAACTTCTCCAGCTGATCCCAGTTCAAAATAGTACATATTTTCATGTCCCAGGGAAAGAACAGCCTGGGCCTTCAGCCCTTGAAACGCCAGCCCCCGTTGTAAGGCCTCAATCTCTAGCAGGGGCCTTATCCCAAGTCTTCCGGCTAAAAGAGGGGCATTGGCCCCCGTCAGACCAAAATAAACATGGCCACTTTTATCCTGCAAAATAGCCTCCAGACATTGTTTAGCCGCCAGGGCCGGGTTTCCGGCTGTGGGGACAGAAACCCTGCGGATCTCCTTCCCTTCCGCCAACACGCCCTTAACAGCAAAAGTTCCCAAGTCAAGCCCAACCCTTGGGGCCATTGCAGTATCCTCATTTTGCAAGTTCATCTGTTACTTTCACCTCGAATTTAATAATGCATAGAAGATCGTTATTACAGTTTTCCTGCCCCCTTTTTATTAGTTTCCCCTATTTTCCTTTTTTCCCCTTTCTTCCAAAGAAAAATAATCACACCGGCAAAAATTAAAACTAGTGATGCCAGCTGTCCCTGGGTTAAAAAACCCATCGATGGTTCACTGATCCTGTAAAACTCCACAATAAAACGGTAAACTCCATAAAAAATCATAAACTGGGTGAAAACAAACCCATCATAATCTTTGTGTTTCCTAAAGGCCCGCAAGAGGATAAAAATAAGCAGGGCCGATGCGCTGGCATATAGCTGCGTAGGGTGCCGGGGATAACTATCAACAGCAGGGAAAACCACCCCCCAGGGCAGGGATGTGACAACCCCATAACAACAACCATTTAAAAAACAGCCAATGCGGGTAATAGCATAGCCCAGGGCTATAAAAGGAGCAAAGAAATCAAGATATTTAAGAAAACCAATTTTTTTACGGTGACAGTAAATGATACCCCCCAAGATGGCTAAAATCAAACCGCCGAGGAACGTCAGACCGCCTTCGCGGAAAGCAAGCACCCTCCACCAGGGGCCCACCTTATAAAAATCCCAATTGAGAAGAACATAGGCAGCACGGGAACCCACCAGGGAAAGCAACATAACGATAATATAAAGATCATAAAGATATTCACGGTTAATTTTTTCCGCCGGGGCCTCATGGAAAGACCAGAGCATGGCCATCAGAAAAGCAAGACAAAGCATGGCCCCATAAGAATAGATTGGCAATGAGCCGATTTCAAACAATATTGGACGCATCTATTTTCCCCCTTTCCTTGCCACCCGAAATTCTAAGGCCCGGGACTGCTAAGGCAGGTTGCCTAGGGCCGCCTCCTGGGCCAGGTAATCGCACCGGTTATTATACTCGTCGGTGCTGTGCCCCCTGACCTTGTTCCATTCCACCCGGTGGTAAGTAGCCAAGCCCAGTAGCTCGCGCCATAAATCCTGGTTTTCCACCGGTTGCTTATTCCTGGTCCGCCAGCCGTTTTTTTCCCATCTCTCCAGCCAGCGCTGCCGGAAGGCATTCACCAGGTAGGCACTGTCGGAGTGAAGCCGCACCTGGCACGGTTCCTTCAATAGACGCAAACCTTCGATAGCAGCTTGCAGCTCCATCCTCTGGTTGGTAGTATGGGGCTCCGCACCATAAATTTCCCTTTTTTTATCTTTATACATGAGCAGGGCGGCCCAGCCACCCGGGCCAGGATTGCCCTTGCATGCACCATCCGTATAAATAATTACCTCTTTCATAGAACCCTAACCCTCCACCGCAAGCCTGCTACCGCAAGGATCCTGCCTACCCTCTATTGTATCATATCATTCCACTGCATAAACTCCCACGGCAAAATGTTCGCCAAAAACAGCAACTATCTAGTCTACAATTTTTTGCAGCAAAATCACTACGCCTGGTAATTAGTTATTTATATGATTTATAACCAGGGCTTATCTGCATTAGTCGAACGCTGATAATGCTCCACCAATGTCACCGAATACCACTGATTAAATGCCTGTTCCTGGTAGAACATTGGTATTTTATTAATTCTATTTCTACCCAGCCGGCCTTGTCAAGGCAGATAAAAAGCCCCCCGGGGCCTACCGGGGGGCTTTGCAAAGCTACGAACAAAATGTTATTGGCCATCACCAGTCGTTCCAACAGATTCTACCAATATCACACCGCCACCCAATCATTTTAAGCCGGACCCTATCTAAATATTTTTCATGTTCCTCCAGCGTATCGACTGCAATGATTGTTTTCGACAAGGATCCCCACACATCAGCGGCAGTGCTAAAGGCAAAATATCCATTTCCTCCGGTTTTAATGATCCACTTGCAGATGATCTTTTACAGGAGTTTGAAAAATGAAAGTGCTCCTGGATACCCATGCCTTTTTATGGTGGATAAATGACGACCCCCAGTTATCACATATGGCACGGCAAACTATCGCTAACGGTGGAAATACCCTGTTTTTTAGTACAGCCAGCGGATGGGAGATAGTAATTAAAACAAAACTGGGAAAGCTTAGGCTGCCAGATGATATGGCTTCCTTTTTATTTGAACAACTATCCGTCAATGCAATTAACACCCTCCCGGTACAAATGAATCATGCCCTGCGCGTTTATAGCCTTCCTGACTTTCACCGTGATCCATTTGATCGCCTGCTTATTGCCCAAGCGCAGGTAGAAAGCTTGCCTATCATAACGGCTGATCGGCAATTTGCCGGATATCAGGTCGAAATTATTTGGTGAGACAAAAAACAAGATCGCCTTCAATATCTGCCGGCACTTGTCTTCACAAGCTCTGCCAGGACCTTTTCCAGTTCATCCAAGGCATGGCCATAGCCGGACCAGTCACCCCGGTTCTGGCTTTCCTGGGCCTCAAGGAAAAGCTCCTGGGCTCTCCTGGCCAAATCCGCGACTCCGGTAGTAATTTCCGGTTTTTCACCTGGTTCCAAGGGCTCCGCAGGCTCCGTGGCACCTGCAGGATCGTCATCCACACCTGCCGGGCCGGCATGTTTTTCCGCCCCGGGCGGGGGATCTTCCTCATGGCCAAAAATGGAAACAAGGGCTTCGCTTAATGTCCGCTCCATGACAACAGTTTCCTGAAAACCGACAATTACCCGGGCTAGTTCAGGAAGTTCGCTCTGTTCAGCCTGTAAAAAAACAGGTTCCACATACAGGATCGAATTTTCTACCGGTAAAACGAGCAGGTTGCCGCGGATAACATGGGAACCTCTCTGATCCCACAGGCTCAGTTGTTCTGAAATAAGGGTATCCTGATCGATGCGCGTTTCTATCTGCATCGGGCCGAAAACAACTTTTTCCTTGGGAAACAGGTAAACCATTAGTTCGCCGTAACTATCCCCATCTGATCGGCCGACCAGCCAGGCAATCATATTATCCCGGTTAGCCGGTGTAAAGGGCAAAACGAGCAGAAACTCCGGTTCTTCCTCTCCGGGCAGTTGCAAAATAGAATAGTATGGCTCCATCAACTGGATAGCATCGGCATATTTCTCATTGGGGATCTGCCAGAGGTCCTCCCGGTTATAGAATACTGTCGGATCAGTCATATGGTAAGTGGCAAAAACCCTGGCCTGCGTGCTCAGCAATGCCTCGGGATAACGGAGGTGGGCAGCAAGATCTGGCGGCATCTCCTCTATATCCTT
>DUNV01000048.1 GCA_012839215.1 Bacillota bacterium | reverse complement strand
GTTGGCCGATATTGGGCTAGTGGGTTTCCCCAATGCCGGCAAATCGACCTTTTTGGCCCGGGTTTCTGCGGCACGGCCCAAAATTGCCGATTACCCCTTTACGACGCTTGTTCCCCAGCTTGGAGTTGTTTATCTTGGTGAGGAACGTTCATTTGTCGTGGCCGATCTTCCGGGAATCATCGAGGGGGCCCACCAGGGAGCGGGCCTGGGGCATAGGTTTTTGAAGCACATTGAGCGGAGCAGGGTACTGCTTTATATCCTGGACATGGCTGCCGTCGAAGGAGAGGGGAGGGATCCCTTCCACGATTACCAGTTGCTAAAGAAAGAACTACACAATTACCAGGAAGAATTGGCCATGAAACCGGCCATTATTGCTGCTAATAAGATGGATCTGCCGGGGGCGGATGAAAATTTGCAGGGTTTTTACAGCAGAGCTGCGGCTGGCGATCTGGAGTTGTTTCCTATTTCCGGGGTAACGGGTGAGGGCATCGATAACCTCCTAGAAGCACTTTACAGTAAGTTGCAGAAAGAAAAGGGCCCTGAATTGGACGAAGAGATGGATGTAGATACCTTTTACCTGCCTCCCTTGCCCGAGGTTGCCCTTTCGGTGCAGAGGGATGGGGAAATATTTCATGTCCGGGGCGATCAGGCTATCAAGGCCATCGCCCGGGCCGATTTGCACAATGAAGAGGGCTTGCGCCGTTTTCAGGAGCTAATACGGCGCCTCGGGGTGGAAAACGAACTGCTGAAGGCAGGTATCCAGGAAGGCGATACAGTTAAAATAGGAGAAATGGAATTTCTGTATTTTCCTTAATTCCCTGCTGCAAAATAAAACTGATAAGGATAAAATTAAGATGAGCTTTCTACTTCCCAAGGATGGCGGCGGGTTATCCATCGGTATTATGGGTGGAACCTTTGATCCTGTCCATATCGGGCATCTGGTCACTGCTGAGGAAGCCCGCCAGCAATTTAAACTGGATCTTGTCATCTTTATGCCCACGGGGAACCCCCCGCACAAGGACAGGGATCAGGTTACAGATGCGGAACATCGTTATCTGATGACGCTCCTGGCCGTGGTGGATAATCCGTATTTTACTGTTTCACGCATGGAAATTGACAGCACAGATACCACCTATACTATTGATACTGTGCAGCATTTTACTAAATTATACAATTCACAGCTTACCTTGTATTTTATCACAGGTGCCGATGCAATTTTAAATATCACGACCTGGAAGGACTATGAGATGCTGCTAAAATCCTGCGAGTTTATTGCCGCCTCCCGCCCAGGCTATTCATTTGGCAGGCTCAAAGAAATTTTGGGGGATGCTTTCCCTGAAGTGATCAAGCATGTTCACCTATTGGAGATACCGGCCATGGCCATATCTTCAACTTTTTTGCGTAGGAGGGTTGCCGAGGGAAAGACAATTCGTTACCTGACCCCGGAAACCGTTGAACAATACATCTACAAAAATGGATTATATACGCGCTAGGAAAGGCGCCCGTTTGGAGCGGTCAGATAGGGATTTATAATTCCTGAAAAATTCGGCATAGTCGTTGATTTGCGGCTATGCCGTTTTTTCGTTTATTTTGGTAAGTCTATAGCGCCAATGCAGTTATAGAAAATTTGAATCCGC
>DUNV01000047.1 GCA_012839215.1 Bacillota bacterium | reverse complement strand
GTTGCCCCCATCTTCAGCGTTGAGCCGCATAACAGCATGGGCGGTAGTAGCCGATCCGGAAAAGAAATCCATGACAATATCGTGATCGCTTACACCGCATAATCTGCAAAGTTCCATAATCATTTCAAAATTTTTTGGATTATCAAAGGGTATATCAAGTCCTGCATCCTTGGAGGCAAAAATATCACTCCAATTGCTGTTGCGCAGTATACCATCCGATGGCGGAATCCAATGCTCTACACCCATATTTTTGCCCTTCCGGCTTTTGCTTCTTCTTATAAACCTTTTTACTTTACCGGTTTTTGCCCAGTAGTCTTCCAGCGTTAGCTCTGAGGAATATCTAGCCCTATACTCCTCATAATTTTTAACTGCCTCTTCGGCCAGCTCTCTTTTCCATTTCCATTGGCCGCTCTCCGGAGTAAAGCCAAACAGCTCATATCTCATCGTCGGACGATCCGCATTATTCCAAAATCCTTTCCAATAACCCGTTCTTGAACGTTTAACTGAAGCCTGTTTAAATACCGGCTGCAGCCTCGTTTGTATGTTTTTCGTATAAACTAAAACATACTCCACCCCGACATTTAGTGAAGGCAGGCCGTTTTTCATAAATTGCCTATTTAAATTTTTATCATACCTTCTTTCAATAAGCATATTTCGGCAATTATCCCCCCCAAAAAGGCCACTTTCCTCGCAGAGTTTTCTAATATTTGCCAACTCACTATCCCCAATAGAGATAAAGATAACCCCATCCTGGCTCAGTAAATTTTTGGCTAGTTTCAAACGTGGATACATCATGCTCAACCAATCACTGTGAAAACGCCCGTTTGACTCGGTATTTTGAAAAAGCCGGTTACCATCACTGTCCACCTGCCCTGAAAGGGCCAGGTAATTATCTTTGTCCTGCCGAAAATTGTCCTTGTAAATAAAATCCTTTCCTGTATTATAGGGCGGATCTATATAAATGCACTTTACGCTGTTGAGGTAGGATTCCTGCAGGATTTTTAATACTTCCAGATTGTCTCCCTCGATATAAAGGTTACCCGTAGTTTCCCAGTCCACACTTTCTTCCCTAAGTGGCCGCAGGGTTTTGCTTGTCGGCATACCGGCAAGCTGCATAGCCTCCCTTTTACCTGGCCAGGCAAGCTGGTAGCGTTCCTTCTCTCCTTCAACGATCTGGTAGGAAAGCTCCTGTTTAAGCAGATCCATATCGACAGCCTTTATAAGGTTGCCCTCCTCATCTTCTATCTCGGTAATAACATTAGGGAACAGCTCCCCCAGCTTTTCTATGTTGGCCCGTCCAAGGTCTTTGGATACCATTTTCAATCTTTTCAAGAAACCATTCCCTTCAATAAGTAGGAGATAGCCCGATCGGTATTCCTCAAAAAAGAATTCTCCAATTTATGGGGAAATCCTTCTTACAACAAATCATCGAAAAGCCATACCCGTCGCCCCCCGGGTACCCTTAACAGGTGCCTGACCCATTCTGTAATACTTCCCGTCAGTAGGGCCTAGTACAGTCCCTTCAGATACTTGAAGAGGTGCCTGATCCATCCCGGTTATAAGGCCCGCGCTGAGTATCATCGTCACCCTTCGGGCACCTGAAGAGGTGCCTGATCCTGCCCGCCTAGTTGTTTTGCCTCGTACCAAAGCCAAATGCTGGTTAGCAAAAAGGCCCCCACATCGGAAATGGCAGCCGCCCGCCAAATCCCATCCAAACCCCAGTAGAGGGGTAGGGCAAGCAGTAGTGGGATAAAGATGATGACCTGCCGGGATAGGCTGAGGATGGTAGCCTGCACCGGTTTGCCCACCGCCTGAAAGTAACCGGCACCGATGAGTTGCAAACCCACCAGGGGAAGAAACATGAAGAAAATCGATAGTGCACGCGTACCCAGTTGAATTAAATCCGGATTTTGATTAAAAAAACCTATCAATTGCGCCGGCCAAAACCTTGATATGATAAAACCAAAAGTGATGATGGACGTTGCCACAACTACAGCCAATTGCACGGTCATTTTAACCCGGCCTAATTTTTTGGCTCCATAATTAAAACCAATGATTGGCTGGGCACCCTGGCTGATTCCCATCGCTGGCATGATCAGCAAAACGGCCACACTCATCAATATGCCGATGGTAGCCAGAGCCAGATCGCCTCCATAGTGGACCAGACTACGATTAAGGATCAAATTTTGCACGCTGTTTGTTACCTGCATGGCAAAAACAGGAAAACCAACTGACATGGTCTTTTTAACGATAGGCCACCTGGGCCTGAGGTTTTTGAAGTGGATTTTAAGAACACTCTTACCGGATAAAAAATAGTATAGGACCCAGATGCTTGATACAGCATAGGAGATCACCGTGGCAATGGCCGCGCCTTTGATTCCCCAATGAAAGATAAAAATAAAAACATAGTCCAGAATGATATTTGTAATTGCCCCAATCAGCATGGTATACATAGCCGTTTTTGGATTGCCTTCAGCCCGGATAAAGTTATTCATCCCCAAGCCAAAGGCCACAAACAAAATGCCCAGCAGAATTATTCTCATATAATCGAGCGAATATGGCAAAACATCGCTGCTCGCCCCAAAAATAGCCAGCAGAGGTTCGATAAATACAAATCCCAATATAGTTAAAACAAGCCCGAGAACAAAAAAAAGCCCCAAAGCATTACCGACAATCAGCTCGGCCTCGGAATGTTTTTTTTCCCCAAGGCGAATAGATATCAGTGTCGTGGCACCCATGCCAATGAGCATAATAAAGGCCATAATGATAATCACAATAGGAAAACCCACTGTGATTCCCGCCAGGGCAAGTTCCCCGACGCCACGGCCTACAAATACGCTGTCGACAAAGGTATACAGGGCGTGGACAACCATACCGATGATGGCCGGCAAAGAAAACTTTAGCAAAAGCCCTGGGATCTCCCCCTCTGTCATTTGTCTTGCCCGATCCATCCTCTCCATGTTTTCGCCCCTCAAAATTTTATCTGTAAATCACAAACAATATCATACCATAACGAGGGGGCCGGCAAAACCATGGCATTTTGCTACAACCCCAAAAATTTGTGGCAATTTTGGGTGGGGAAGACCTTTACAAGGAGGGTTTATGCATTAGAATAGTTCTATAAATAACAACGCAGGTGGTTTTCATCCTGGGGGTAAACATGCAGGCAAAAATAAAAGTCGTCGCAGCAATGCTTATTTTCGGCAGCATCGGGGTTCTGGTCAGGAATATAGATCTATCCCCCGGGGAAACGGCCTTCCTCAGGGCGGTAATCGGCAGCATATTTTTGCTGGGCACAAGCTTTTTCCTGGGGCATAAATTCTCAAGCAAATCGGTAAAAAGAAATGCCCCGCTGCTAATTTTTTCCGGCGCTGCCCTGGGCACAAACTGGATTTTCCTCTTCCAGGCCTACGAATACACGAGCATCGCCAATGCCACGCTAAGCTATTATTTTGCCCCGATCTTTGTCATTCTCCTGGCGCCGCTTATCCTCAAAGAAAGACTGACGCCGGCAAAAACAGCATGCGTCTTTGTAGCCATGCTAGGGCTTTTTTTGATCGTTAAGGCGGGAAATGGGGGCACTGTTTATTCCCACAACTTTATCGGCATCATCTATGGGCTTTCGGCTTCGGTTCTCTATGCCGGCGTAACCCTGATGAATAAATTAATTAAAAATCTATCGGGTTTTGAAACCACACTAATACAACTAATGTGCGCGGCCCTGGTGCTTTTGCCCTATGTAGCACTTAAAAATGGTCTGGCCTTCCAAGGAGCCTTTGCAGGCGCAAATTTTAGATTAATTACTTTGATTTTAATAATCGGCATCGTTCACACAGGATTTGTCTATTTCTTGTATTTTACAGCAATAAAGGAGCTAAAAACGCAAACTATTGCCGTGCTAAGCTACATTGACCCTGTTTCCGCAGTGATAATAGCCGCCATCTTTTTAAGCGAACCCCTGGGCACCCTGCAAATCGTCGGCGGCATACTGATACTCGGTTCAGCATCCTTCCCGCTGGGTCATGATAAATGTTTCTCCTCTCATAGGTGACATTTTATCAGAATAAATCCGACATGACATTATCATAGAATAACTACACAATTTATCTGTTGGAGTTGACATTGGTGCAGGATATCGCTATAATTATAAAAAACGAGGGAAAATGCGGGGATGTAGCTCACTTGGGAGAGCGCCTGAATGGCATTCAGGAGGTAAGGGGTTCGATCCCCCTCATCTCCACCAAAGAAACTACCATCTACTGATAAAAAGAATTTTATCGGTAGATGGTTTTTTTTATGCCCGTAAAGCCCGTAAAAATGGGGCTTTAGGGAATTTTGAGGATTCTGCTTTTGATGCGGCCCCAGACAATTTTGGGGTTGGCGGCGGGTCGGATCCGGTTTCTCGGGTAGTAGTGCCAAAGCTATCTTGGAGGATATAACCTTTCTCAGAGCGGGCAATTTTCAATGAGGTAGACCTTCTTGTCAACCGTTTGGCAAACGATCTTATTAGCTATCAAGAGCCGCAAGGCTTCCTTTTTATAATCCCTTAGGCCGGGAATAAAGTAGTCGGCAAGGGTTTTAGGCCTTAACCCCAATTCTTGGAAAGTCTTGGCATTGGCCTCCCCGACAGCATTATGTGTACGAAAAACCCGGACCACTGAGAGCATTCCCCGTTTCATTAACAACACGGAAACCATCATGCAACCAGCCATAACTGCTAAAAGCAACATCAAAAGCAATATGGAGCAAAACATGTTTGGCAAAATAACATTTCCCCCTAGACACAATCTACTACTAACCACAGCCTGCCCCATCCCTGGCTTTTAAATCCCCTGTTACCGCGCTTGCCCAATCCTACCCGGTGTTATCAATATAACCCAGTATTAAAAATAAAATATATTGGTTAAGCAATGGCATTGCTAGCTGAAAATACCTGCTGCCCAGATGATCCCCCAGTCTGCCCCTCCCGGGGGGTCCCACAGTACAACTGTGCCTTTCCCGCATAAAAAAATTTTCTACAGGGATACTAAACAGGAAATTAATTCTGTAAGGGGGTTACGGCATGGGCAACCAAAACATTTTCTGCAGCATCAGCAGCTGCCACTACTGGGCCCAGGGCAATGTCTGCAAGGCAACAGAAATCCTGGTGACCTCGGACACTATGTCCAAAAATCTGCCGGATATGGTCGATGCCCCCTATGCGGTGCAGATCACGGAAACACCAGTAAGCAAGTGCCACGAATCCTGTTGTAAAACCTTTGTCCCGAAGGGCAGTTTCAGCCAAAACACCGACGGAGTAACAAAACAATAATTCCGGGAGGAAGAGGATGAACACAGTCGGGATCGGGATTAGCATTCCTAAAAAAGAGTCAAATGATAAGGTTACGGGGAGGGCCAAATACAATACCGATCATATCCGCCCGGAACTATTACACGCCTGGATGGTGACCAGTATTTATGCCCATGCCAGGATAAAATCCATCGATCTGGCAAAGGCCTACAAGATAACCGGGGTAAGGGCCATCGTCACCGGTGACTCCTGCCCGATCCTTTGTGGCCCGGCCATCGAAGATTGGTCACCGCTGGCCCGGGGCAAGGTACGTTATTTCGGAGAACCCATCGCCGTGGTAGTCGGAGACAGCGAGGCTATCGCCAAGGAGGCGGCAGGATTGGTCCAGGTAGAATATGAACCCCTGCCAGTAGTAAATTCCCCTGCGCAGGCCTTTCAAGCCGATTCCCCCAAGGTCCATGAGGATTTGGCCATCTATGAAATAGTCCAGGCGGGCACTATCTTTCCCCAACCCGGCACCAATATTCTTCAGCATGTAAAAGTAAAAAAAGGGGATTTGCAGAAGGGCTGGCAGGAAAGCGAGGTCGTGGTGGAGGCAAGCTATTCCTTGCCCCAGGCCAATCATATTGCCATGGAGCCGCGCAATGCCCGGGCGGAAATCAAACCTGATGGGCAGGTGATTATCGACAGTTCCACCCAGGGCCCCTTCAATATACAAAAATTCATCAGTAAGTATTTTAAACTGGATAACAGCAAGGTAACCGTCAGGGCCCCCCTGGTGGGCGGGGGATTCGGTGGCAAAACCACTGTCCACGTAGAATTTATCGCCTACCTGGCCTCCCGTGCCGTAGGCGGTAGGCCCGTTAAACTTGTCGAATCCCGGGAACAGGACATGACCAGCTCCCCCTGCATGCTCGGCCTGCAGGCTTCGATCAAGCTAGGCGCGGCCAAGGACGGAACTCTCAAGGCCGGGGAGTTTACCCTGATCACCGATGTGGGGGCCTACTGCGATTCGGGTTCAGAGATGGCCAGGGGCATGGCCGCAGACTGCTCGGGGCCCTACCGCCTTGACAATTTACACTGTGATGCCTACTCGGTCTATACCAACCATACCTTTGTAACAGCCTTTCGCAGCTTCAGCCGCCTTTCATCCACCTTTGCCCTGGAACGGACCATGGATAAGCTGGCCTTTGCCTTGGGCATGGATCCCCTGGAACTAAGGAAAAAAAATGCCCTACGGCCGGGTGATACCTCCCCAACGATGGTCAGGCTCAATAAAAACAACTTTGGCAATCTGGAGGCCTGCCTGGAAAAATTAAAAACTCTTATCAACTGGGATGAAGGTGTCAGGGTGGAACTGGGAAACGGCAAGGTTAGGGCCAAAGGTGCAGCCTGCCTGTGGAAAACATCAAGCAGCTCGCCCAACGCCCACTCCAGTGCCATTATTATCATCAATGATGACGGAACCCTGAACCTTAGCGTAGGGGCCGTGGAGATTGGCCCGGGTTCCAAAACCTGCCTGGCACAGATCCTGGCAGAAAAACTGCGTATGGATGTCAATAAAATCCATGTTATCATGGAGGTGGATACTTCCGCCTCCCCACACCATTGGAAAACCGTGGCCAGCATGACCAACTATATGGTGGGAAATGCCGTTCTGGAGGCAGCCAGGGATTTTATCCGCCAGTTGAAGACCATCGGCGGCATCGTTCTCAAATGCCCGGCAGAGATGCTCGAGGTGGGCAGCGGACGGGTTTACCTGCGGGAAGATCCGGAGATTTTCGTGGACATTAAAGAAATCGGCAGCGGGTACCAATACCCCGAAGGGAATGCCATTGGCGGGCAGATCATTGGCCGGGGAAATTTTATCATGCCCCACCTGCTGCCGATGGATCCTAGCACGGGAAGGGGCCGCCTGGGGCCGGCCTGGGCTGTGGGCGCCCAGGCAGTGGAAGTGGAATTTAATCAGCGGGATTTTTCCTATAAAATTGTCAGGGCGGCCACAGTAATGGATGCCGGAAAAGTGCTCAACCCCAAAGGCGCCCGGGGGGTGGTCATGGGGGGAATGAGCATGGGATTGGGTTATGGCAGCCGCGAGGCCGCCAAATACAGCACCGGAGGCCAGCGGGAAAATCCCCAGCTAAGAACCTACCACCTATTGCGTCTGGGGGAAAATCCCCAGTACCTGGTTGAGTTCGTAGAAACGCCGGATATCAATGGCCCTTATGGCATGCGGGGTATTGCCGAACATGGAATCATTGGCATCCCGGCAGCACTGGCAAACGCCCTTTCTGCTGCAGCCCAGGCAGACCTTGACTGCCCTCCCCTCACCCCGCAGGCTATCTGGCAAGCCTGTAAGGGGGCGGGTAAATGATTCCCTTTGACTTTGAGTACTACCGACCCGAAACAGCAACGGAGGCCGTGACACTCTATACCGATCTGGCAGGCCGGGGTAAAAATGCCAGGTACTTCGGTGGTGGCACAGAGATTATCAGTTTCTGCCGTCTTTATCAGCTTTACCCCCATGCCGTGATCGATATCAAGGGCATCCCTGAGCTAAACACCTTCGAGCAAAAGAATGGAAAATTGTTTATCGGGGCTGCCAAAACCCTTAGCCAAATCCAGGAATCCAACCTGTTCCCCCTATTGAATTACTGTGGGGGCAGGGTAGCCGATCATACCATTCGTAACAAAATTACCCTGGGTGGCAATTTGTGCGCCATGATTCCCTACCGTGAAACATCTTTGGCCCTCCTTGTTAGCGAGGCAGAACTGGTTATTCAAAACAGAAAGGGAAAAAAAATACTACCTATCAGTGAAATCTTCCATGAATCCCTGCGTCTGGAGGATGGGGATCTGCTTATGGGAGTGCATATCCGCGAGGAATGTCTGGGAGCCCCCTTTGTCTGCCTGAAAAAAACCAGCGATGGCAATGTGGGCTATCCCCAGGACAGGGTTGGCTACCCAGTGGTTTCTGTGGCTGCCATGAGGGCAGACAACAAAATCCAGGCGGCCTTCAGCGGTGTATGTATCTTTCCCTTCCGATCGAGAACAGTGGAGGAGGTTTTCAACAAAAGCAACCTGCCCCGGGAGGAAAAAATCAGACAGGCAGTGGAGGTCATCCCGGCAGCGATCCATGATGATATGATAAGTTCCGCAGGCTACAGGGAATTTGTCCTGAAAAGTATGATGGCGG
The DNA here is from genome assembly GCA_012839215.1 of Bacillota bacterium. Lineage (GTDB taxonomy): Bacteria > Bacillota > Dethiobacteria > DTU022 > UBA8154 > DUNV01. The sequence continues at coordinate 6,458 of DUNV01000047.1, read as the reverse complement.
AAATCCTGGAAAGATTGGAGTAAACAATGAGAAGCATGCTAAGAGAAGGTTTTTTAGAACTGGATGTCAATGGTGAACATAGAAAAGTGGTGGCCAGGCCTGCCGATACCCTCTTACATGTATTACGGGAACGGCTGGGGCTTACCGGTGCCAAACCAAGCTGTAAAAACGGCGATTGCGGAGCCTGCACCGTGCTTGTGGATGGATGGCCCATCAAATCCTGTCTGATGCTGGCCGTCGAAGCCGAAGGTCACCTGATTACCACGGTGGAAGGCCTCAAAAATACCCCCATCCAAAAGTCCTTTGTGGATAATTTTGCTTTCCAGTGCGGCTACTGTACCTCCGGTTTTCTGATGAATTGCCATGCCTTGGCACAAATCCACCCGCAGGCAAGCTATGCCACGATGCGCGAATGGCTGCAATCAAACCTATGCCGTTGCACCAGCTATGAAGAAATTACCCAGGCCATGGAAAACGTCCTTTTAAAAACATAATAATACCTGTTGCCCGCCCTTATAGATAATACTTAATGAAATGGTTGCTCCAGGCAGTCTGCAACATCGCATCGATCCGTGTCTCAATCAAATTGCCATGCCCAGGGCAATGATGGTTGGGTATGATAAGAAAATCCCTGGCGCTCCCCCGCCTATATCTTAACCTGATAGTTTTTATCTTTTCCCGCCCCGTGATATTACTAATTGAGTTTTTGATTCTTGCCAAGTAAATATTTTCCGGTTCCATGCTACGATGCTGGTAGATAATCAAGCTTTGCCCCCTGCCGTAATAAATCCCTGCCTCGTCATCGAACACATATTTAACACCCATTTTTTCATGGCGACATACACTATTTACCTGCAGCCCGTTATCCGGATCAAAAAAAACAAGATCACAATCCCTTAGAAAGTCATATCCTGCTTTTACCCAGGAACCCCTTTGGGGATAGTCGAGCACCCTGCTATAAAACAGCGTATCACCAGGCAGGATCCCCTGCAACTCCACCTTGGCAATACAACGCTTGGACAAACATTTGCCCGGATCCCCGGCACCGGAACATTTTCCGCAGAGATAATGCTGCAGTTTTCCCTGTACTCTACCCATCCTGTGAAAATCATCTTCATCCGGGAAGACTATCTCCCGCAGTAAGGAAAACAATTCCGGATCGCACATTTCTAGGAGAGTTTTTGGTTTCTTTTTATCCTGAGGAGATTTTTTATGCAGGTAATCAATAAACCCTCCATCGCCGGGATTGCCCTGATCGGAAACCAGGTACCAATTAACCCCCAATCTTAACCGTTCACCCCCGTATCCCCAACAAAGGGCCCTCAGCAAGCCATACTTGCCAAAATCACCAATATCGCCTACAAAGCGATCCTGCATCACCTAGTTTCCCCCTCTAGTTATGCCTGCAAAGAAAATAGGGTACGCCTGCGCAAGAAAAAAGGTGAAAGAAAATGGATACAGATAAAGTTGGCAGGGCAAACCGCATAATAAATACGCCGCACATAAACAAGCGGCGTATTTGGAAAATTGCTATTTAATGTAAAATTAATCGATGAGTTCAATAGCCTCCTGGGGACATTCATCGACACAAGTTCCGCACTCGGTGCACTCATCTGCATCGATTACTGCTACATCATTTACTTTGATGCATTCCACTGGACATACGTCCTCACAGCTTCCACAACCTGTACACTTTTCAGGATCAACTTTTGCCGGCATTTTCTAACCTCCCTAAAAAATTGATTTAATATCTATATGCAGGCTATCAAATCAATATTAATTAAAACATACTTTCAGTTAATCGTCAATGATATTTTCGTGAATTTTGCTGCCACTTCACGGGGGAAAGAAACTTTGTTACAATGATAAAAATAGTGCCATTTGAAGGGGAAAAATTGATGCAACCTATAAACTTTTACAGCAGGAATTATCTCCTCCCCCTCCTATCAGCCTTTCTCCTCATCCTTAGTTTTCCCCGTATAAATTTGGGTTTTCTAGCCTGGTTTTCCCTCCTGCCCCTTTTTTTCTACTGCCAAAGAAAAGGCACCTCCTGGAAACAGTGTTTCTTAGGGGGGGCCCTGCTCGGTTTTCCCCTTTTTCTTTATCTACATGCCTATATGTCCCTTTCCGTAAACTTTTTCCTGCCTCCCATATACGGATATCTTTTAATCATTATCGCTGCAGTTTATTCTTGCCTATTTACTGCTTTGTTTGCAGCAGGGTTCTTTTTTCTCCTCAGGGGGGGAAAAGTTTATGCCCTATCCCTGGGGGCACCGTCGCTATGGGTCCTTCTGGAAAAACTCCGCTCAGCTGGATTGCTAGGGCACACGGGGGGGTTCCTCGGTTACAGCCAGGTTGATTATGGTTTTATCCTACAAAACATTTCCCTTTATGGTTATTGGGGCCTGGCTTTCCTCATGGTCCTTTTTCAGGTTATCATCTTTCTGGCCTGGCAAAAAGCGGGCAGAAAACTAATCCTGCCCGCAGTTTTATTCCTTTTGCTATTCCTGTGCGGATCATTTCTGCCTTCCCTTTTCCCCGAAGCACAAAGCCAGGAACCCCTCCGCCTGGTCCTCTTCCAAGGCAATATTCCCCAAGAGGAAATTCTCGATCCGGCACTGGCTGTCCGAAACTTTACACGTTACCTGACGTTATCCCAAAAAGCTTTCAGGCAAAACAGCCCTCTCGATCTGCTCATTTGGCCAGAAACTGTTTATTCCACCAACGTGGGAAAATGCTTTCCTGGGGCAAAGGATGAACTTGCCCTCCTGGCCGGGAAAACGCAGGCAGCTGTGCTCCTGGGGGCCATGTTTACCGAGGAAACAACGGGAAACGTCTATAATTCCATCGTACTCCAAAAACCCGGCTATACTTCCTGGGAAATGGCCCGCTATGATAAAATACACCTCGTACCGCTATCGGAGTATTTCCCTTTTCCCGATCTTGTCAATGATCTTTTGGGGCTGGATATTACCCTGGGATCATACACCCCCGGGACAGAAACCCATATCTTTTCCTTGGGCAAGAACAACTTTGCTGGTATCGTCTGTTTTGAATCGTACTTTCCCCGCCCGGCACTTGATCTGGCACGCCGGGGCGCGGAGCATCTTTTCGTGCTGACCAACAATGCCTGGTTCCCTGATAGCACAGGCCTGGATCAACATGCCCGGGTCGCGGCCATCAGAGCCGTTGAAACCGGGCTAGGTGTGACCCAGGTGGCTAATACAGGCCAGACAATTTCCTATGATTATCGCGGCAAAAAAATCCTTCATATGCCCCTTCAGCAGGAGGGGTTTGCCTTTTTAGAAACGGCTTTTCCCCATCGCCTGACCCTTTATCGCCTTTGGGGGGATTACTTTCTCTACATCTGCCTGTTCTTATTGTTACTTTCGACAGGCTATCCGCTGCAGTTGCTAAAACCGCAATAATCACAATAACTGCAAAGAGCATCCGGGATCATATAGCCCATTTTACAACTGGGACAGATGCGAATGTTTTTTGGCCCCCCGGCGGCACCGAGACGGTGGGGGACCCTGCCCCCGGCTGCCCTGGCCAGTTCCTGGCCGATAAAGTCCGTACAGGAAAGCACCGTTGTTTCGGGGTGCATAATACAGGAAGGACATTTTTCCTCCCGCAGGTTTTCCACGATTTCATCGATATCCACCCCGGCACGGATGGAAATGGAAATAATTTTTGCCAGGGCATTGGAAAGAGGCGGGCACCCTTCTTCTCCCACGGAGGTAAACACCTCGCAAACGCGCTCCTCACCCTCAGGCGTGATCTCTTTATTGACCGTCACATAAAGCTTTCCGCAAAAACCGATCCTTTTGCGCGTCGTCCAGCCATAGGTAGTTTCCGGCCGCAACCTGGGCACAGCACCCCTATGATCCGCGGCGAAAGTTTCCCCGGGATCCCCACCGGCAACCCTTTCCCTGGCAGAAGTTATGACCTGATCAGCCCGGGAGCCATCACGGTAATAGGTAATACCCTTAATGCCCATTTTCCAGGCCTCCCAGAAAGCCTTGCGGCAGTCCTCCAGTGTGGAATCGGCAGGTGCATTAATAGTCTTGGAGACAGCATTGTCCACCCACATTTGCATGGCAGCCTGCATCCGCATATGATCCAGGGGGGAAATATCATGGGAACATACAAATACCCGGCGCAGTTCCTCCGGGATCTCCGTCAGATCCTGAATCCCCTCCGGACCCTTTCCCCCGATTTTATCCTTCAACAATGCAGGAAGTTCCTCCCCCAGATGCTCCCGCCACATTTCCTCAAAGACCCTATCGATCTGAACAAAGCGCCCCTCCAGAATGTTTCTGGCAAAACCCACCCCGAAAAGGGGTTCGGCACTAGGTGAGGCATTGGCAAAGATGGAGAGGGATCCGGTCGGGGCAATGGTGGCGGTAACAGCATTTCGCTGGGGCAATTCGAGCCTGTCCCAAACAGAACCACTAAAATTAGGGAACGTTCCTTTTTCTTCGGCAAGATGAAAAGAGGTCACCTTGGATTGCACAACAATTTCCTTCATAACCGCCGATGCAGCCTGCAAACTTTCCTCTGAATTATAAGAAAGCCCCAGTCTGATCAAGTACTGGGCCAAGCCCATAATTCCCAGGCCAATCTTGCGGTTACCCCGCATTATTTCCTCTATTTGCGCAATCGGTGCCCGGCTACGATCGATAACCCTGTCAAGAAAAATAGTGCCAATATGGGCTACCAACCTTATTTTTTCCCAATCGGCAGCATAGCCGGATTCCTCCTTCTTGAGCATACGGGCCAAGTTGATACTCCCCAGGTTACAACTTTCAAAAGGGAGTAAGGGCTGTTCCCCACATGGGTTGGTAGATTCGATCTCCCCCAGGTGGGGAGTGGGGTTTTCAGCATTAATAACATCATGGAAAAGGAGACCGGGTTCCCCATTCCGATGGGCATTTTGCACAATACGTTCAAACACATCCCTCGCTCTTAGCCTGCGCCCTGTGGGATGCCCATTAGTTGGATCAAGTAGATCATAGGCTTCATCCTTTTCCACTGCCTCCATAAAGTTGCTATCTACACGAACGGAAATATTAAAGTTGCTAAGCTCCCCGCCCAGCCTTTTACTATCAATAAAAGCAAGGATATCCGGGTGGTTATATTGTAACGCCGCCAGGCTAGCTCCACGTCTTCTGCCACCCTGCTGTATTTCATTGCTGACCTTATTATAAATAGATAGAAAGGAGAGGGGCCCCGAGGCCTGTCCACCGGTAGATTTGACAATAGCACCCTTGTGGCGGATATTGCCAATAAAGTAACCAACACCACCACCACTTTTTTGAATCAGCGCAGAGTATTTCAGTGTTTCGAAGATACTTTCCATGGAATCTTCAATAGGCAAAACAAAGCAAGCCTGAAGTTGCTGAACGGGCGTACCCGCGTTCATTAACGTTGGGCTATTGGGGAAAAAAAGCCCGGCCTCCATTACCTTTTGAAAAACAAAGGCCAGTTTTTCATTTACCTTCCCGTTTGCTTCTGTGGCAACATCCCTGGCAACCCGCTGTAACATTCCTGCCCAATCCTCGCAAACATTGCCATCTTCATCACGGCGGAAATAACGATTTTCCGCCACCTTTACAGCATTTTCCGTGGGTTCTATTTTTGGCAGCATCTCTGCAAATCCTTCTAGTTGTTCCTGGGAAAACCTTGTATCAGTTCTTTCTTTAACTAATGCAGCTATTCTAGAAAACTTTTCGTTCAATCCGGCAGCTCCTCCCTTTCTCCCCAAGTATCGAGCAAAGATTCCAGGTGCGATCGTTCAATCATCCATCCCCGATCAACCTTTTTCCCCTCCAGCTCGCCCTGGTAGAGCAAATCATAAATACTTTCTATGGATAAACGTAGAAATCTCGAAGCTTCTTCAGGCGTTAGCAGGGTCTGGCATCTCAAAATTTTCCGGCCTCCCATTAATTATTCTTCCACTAGCGGGGAAATACCTCCGCAAAGTCTTTTAATCTTTCCCCATTTTTCCAACCTTATGCCAAGAAAATACCTAATAGCATAATTAACATAAAAAAAAGGAAGGTCATAATTAGGCCATAATCAAAATTCATGATATTAAAATATCCATACATTTCCCTGCCCTGATGATTATAATCCACCTTAGTAAGAAAATTTCCCACCCGTCTGCCAAGGCCTTTTCCAAGGGAGGAAAAGAGGGTAAGAAAGCATACCCAAAAATCATAAAATGAATTCAATGAAACCACCATCACTTGGACTATTCTTATTGCGATTCTTTGCAGTAATACCTGATCAAAATAATTTGCTTTTCTGGCCAATACAGTTGATCGGGCAACATTCTTCACAAAGAAGGCATCAGCACCCCCGTCGATTACCCGGCCCAAAGAGGTAAATATATATCCGGCTGAGCGAATGCACGGTTGATAGATGAGGCCCTCAACGGTGAGCCATCCCGGTAG
>DUNV01000046.1 GCA_012839215.1 Bacillota bacterium | reverse complement strand
TTTCCTACTTGCCGTTGATAAACTATTGCCCCATCTACACCAGGGTCTAGATACCTCACAGGCTGAGGGGATAAAAACCGGTTGGCAAAGAAGTATCTTGCTGGTGTTGGCAATAACACTCCATAATATTCCCGAAGGGCTAGCTGTGGGAGTAGCGTTTGGCGCAGTTGCCTGCGGGCTTCCATCGGCATCCCTTGCGGGTGCGGTTGCCTTGGCTATCGGCATCGGCCTGCAGAATTTTCCCGAGGGGGCAGCAGTATCAATTCCCCTAAGGAGGGAAGGGCTATCACGCAAAAAGGCCTTTTTTTATGGACAGGCCTCCGGATTGGTTGAACCCGTTTTTGGGGTTATCGGTGCGTATGCCGTCATGTCCATGCGCCCCGCCCTGCCCTATGCGCTTTCCTTTGCTGCCGGGGCAATGCTCTACGTTGTCGTCGAAGAGCTAATTCCCGAAGGAAGACAGGGCGGAGCAAAAAAACACTCCGACATAACCACAATAGGCTTTCTGGTGGGTTTTGCGGTAATGATGATTTTGGATGTTGCCCTGGGATAACATCCTTGATGGGATCAGATAAGCAGAAAAGTAAGTGGTATAGCAACAAAAATCCCCGGCAAAAGATTACCAACCTTGATTTCCCTTATGCCCAAAATATTCATACCGATTCCTACAATCAGCAACCCTCCGGTTGCACTCATTTCCGTAATAATTGCCTGGGAAAGGACATCCTTTAATAGACTGGCAGCAAGGGTAATAGCACCCTGATACAGGAAAACAGGAATTGCGGAGGCAAGCACCCCGCCTCCCATAGATGTTGCAAAAACAATGGCTGTAGAGCCATCTATTAACGATTTGGCCATCAGGATGCTATGTGTGCCCCTAATTCCGCTTTCGATTGCCCCCGTTATACCCATCGCCCCGATGCAATAAATCAGGCTGGTGTTAATAAAAGCCTTGGTAAAACGCCCTCCCCCATCGCCTGCAAATTTCTCCTCCAGCCGGCTACCAAAAACCTCCAGCCTCTTTTCGATATCAATGCCTTCCCCAATAACCCCGCCGATTATAAGCGAACCAATAATAACGAGGGGATTGTTCGTGACAAGAGCCATCTTTGCCCCGATAAGCAGGGTTGCCAAACCCAGCCCCTGGATTAGGATGGAATTCATTTTTTGTGATATTGTCTTTCCAAATAAAAGGCCCAAGGCCCCACCCAAAACAATTGCTATAGCATTTACGATCGTTCCCAGCACTTTTTTTCCTCCGGTTTATCTTTTAATTATAAGACCTTTCACCATGATTAACAACCTGAAAAATCAACACCCGCGTTAAAATATATAGTAGATTAGTTTATTGGAAATAAAAGAATTTCCCTCTTGACAATCGTGCGAATATTTGGCATAGTGTCTATAGTAGGAATTAACGATAACTTCTGGCCTGGTTTGGGGCAACTGGCAATTCATGGCCACCATGCCAACCTTGTAGAGCCAAATGGGTCCATCTGTCTGACATGGGTACGTAAGTATATAACCTGGAAAGGAAAAGTGTGGGCATTATGATCAAAGTCGTCAGCTATTT
>DUNV01000045.1 GCA_012839215.1 Bacillota bacterium | reverse complement strand
TGCTTATGGGCAATCCACTACAGAGGCATATGAAGTTGTCAAAAAGGATGCCGGCATTATTAAAGAATATTTACTTACCCATAATGTACCGGAGGAGAATATTGTCTTTTCCGCTGTAGAAATCAATCCGGATTACCGGCAGATCTATAATGATTCCGGCAACTTCATTGGTTCTGAACTTGCCGGGTATTCCCTCAACCAGAGGCTAACCATCCAGTCGGAGGATGTGGATAATATTGAGGCTATTTCGCGGGACATTACGGATCTAATCGGTTCGGGCGTTAATTTTATCTCCGAGGCTCCTGAATATTATTATACCAAGTTGGGCGAACTAAAACTAGAGCTGATCGATGCGGCTACCGCGGATGCCAAGTCACGCATAGATATTATGGCACAAAAATCTGGGGGTCGTATAAATAAGCTACTGAGTGCCACTTTGGGCACTTTTCAGATTACGGCACAGAATTCTGCTGCTGATGCCTATACTTATGGCGGAGCATTCAATACCTGGTCACGTGAAAAAACCATGTTTATTTCCGTGCAGCTTCATTATGCGTTAAAATAACCCTTTTTGCAGTGGAAAAAATATAGTTGTATGCCAAAGGCACCTGCGAAAGACTGAATATCTTTACAGGTTAACTTCCCTGGAGGGTGGCAACCATGCTCTTTACATACAGCCTTACAGCAAAAAAAGAGGATTTTTATGACATAACACCACAGGTCCGCGAGGCAATCAATAAAAGTGGTGTGGCAGACGGTATCGCCGTGATCTTTTGCCCGCACACGACGGCAGGCATTACGATCAATGAAAACGCCGACCCGGATGTAGTACACGATCTGTTGTATGCCCTGGCAAGGACATTTCCTGATCGGGCCAAGTTTCGCCACGCGGAAGGCAACAGCGCTGCCCATCTGAAATCAAGCATGATTGGCTCCAGTGTAACTGTAATTGTAGATGGCGGAAGGCCCCTCCTCGGCACGTGGCAAAACATCTTCTTTTGTGAATTCGATCCGCCAAGACAACGAAAATTTTATGTGAAGGTGCTATGATTTGGATCTAAAAAGCCCCGTCTAGGCGGGGTTTTTTAGATCTATGGCCTCGGTAGCACCTGGCACACGTTGGCAGGGCTTTTTTAACCCTGGTTTTGCTGATCCCCTCCCTCCTGTTCCGGAGGGGGTTCCTGTTCCTGCGCTGGGCCAGGGCCAGGCGCAACATTTTCAACCCGTTGCAGGTATGGATGAAAGAAATACTCCCCCACAGCAACCAAAATAGCAAAAACAAAAAGGGCAGCAAAACTGGTGTTGAAGGTGACGGATATAAGACTGACGATGTAGGCTAGAAGAGCGCCCAGCAGACCATTGCCCAGGGATGCCGTCATGTTGCCCCTAACCGGTAATATGTGCAAATCTCCCACAAGGTAATTGCCAGCGGTAGCAATTAGGGCAACAAGAACAACAAGTCCGGCCGGGTTGGTCTCCAGGAAGGAAAAGGCTACCATAGCCACAATAAAAGTCATAACAAACTTAACCAATAACACCCGAAACGTATTCAATTCTTTACCACCTCCTGTAATAATTTCTCCAGGAGGCTTTAAAATATACTTATGCCCTGGCAGCCTTTGCCTTTAATCTTTCCCAATATGTTTGCACCCGGTAACTGATCCTGGCAATTAGATCGAGATCCGACTGTATATGGCGGAATCTGGCCTGGGGCTGCAGGTACGCCTCTACGGGTTTCAATTTTTCCACATTGACGGTGACACGGTACTTTCCTTTTTCAATTTCATAAAGGGGGAAAACCCCCGTCTCAACCGCCAGGCGGCCAAGCTTTACCGTTTCGCTGCTGGAAATCCCCCAGCCCGGCGGGCAAACACTTAGCGCATGTATGTAGGCAGGGCCTTTGATGTTTGCCGCCTTGGTAACCTTTTCCACCAGATCCATAGGATAACTTGGGGAAACTGTCGCGATATAGGGTATGTAATGAGCTGCCGCAATAGCCATCATGTTTTTTTTCCAGACGGTCTGCCCATGCTGGCAGGCACCAGCCGGCGATGTCGTGGTCGAGGCGCCCAGCGGGGTCAAAGAAGACCTTTGTACTCCCGTATTCATATACGCCTCATTATCATAACAGATAAAAATGAAATCATGGCCCCGCTCCATCGCCCCTGAAAGTGCCTGAAGACCAATATCGGCGGTTCCCCCATCACCTGCCATGGCAACAACAACTATTTTTTTCTTTTCCCTCTTCGCCTTACGCTGCAGAACTTTCAAACCCGCCTCGATTCCCCCGGCAACCGCTGCTGTATTCTCAAAAGCCACATGGATCCACGGGACTTCCCAGGAGGTATAGGGAAAAGGCGAAGAGATTATTTCCATGCACCCCGTGGCACTGGCAACGATCACATTGGGCCCCAGTGCCTTATGGATTAAACGCAGCGCCAGGACTTCGCCGCACCCTTCACAAGCCCTATGCCCGGGCGCAAAATATTCCTCTGCATCCAGCTTCCTTACGGGAAAAACCTTTTTTTTCTTTGTTTCCATTGCCTGATATCTTACCCCCTCACTCCAAAAATCTGATAGCCGGAAGCCTTTCCTGAAACGGAGGAAACGAACATCTCCTGAAACGATCCCACGGTAACCTCTCTTCCACCCAGGCCGGCAATAAAATTGAATACTTGTGGCCGGTTTTCCCTATTATAAAGTGCGGCGCGGATCTCCCCGGCAACAGGGCCGCCGCCGGGCCCCCCGGGTGAAAGGGCCCGATCGATAACAATGAGCCTTTGGGCAGAGCCTATCTCCCGCAAAAAATCCTCCAGAGGAAATGGGCGCCAGAGGCGCAATTTAACCAGTCCGGCTTTTTGGCCCTGCTCGCGCAGCAGTCTTACTGCCTCACCTGCAGTTTCGCCGATACTGCCCATGGTAACAAACAGGGTTTCAGCACCCTCTGTGTAGTATGTTTCAACAGGGTGGTAAACCCGTCCGCAAAGGGTTCCCCAATCTTTCCAGGCTTGTAAAATGTATGGGTATGAAGCAAGCAGTGCTTCCTCCTGCGCCTTTTTGGCCTCGGTAAAGAGTGTTGGCATAGTATAGGCACCCATGGTCACGGGACGATCAGGATGAAGTATGAATCTGGGCCGGTAGGATGGAAGGTATGTATTAACCGCCTCCTGCCCGGTCAGTTCAATAGGCTCGAACATATGTGAAAGGATAAAACCATCCATGTTAATTATCACCGGAAGCAGAACATTTTCATTTTCGGCAATCTTATAAGCAATCATGACATGATCGAAAACTTCCTGTCCGTTTTCGGCAAAAAGCTGGATCCAGCCGGTATCCCGCACCGACATCACATCGCTATGATCGTTCCAAATAGAAAGGGGGCCGGAAAGCGATCGGTTGGCCAAGATCATCACGATGGGCAGCCTAAGGGCAGGGACAAGGTAAACAATCTCGTTCATCAGGGCCAATCCTTGGGAGCTGGTGCAGGTAAAGGAACGTGCGCCAACCGCCGAGCTTCCAATACAAAGGCTAAGCGCTGAATGTTCCGATTCAACCGGAACAAATTCGGCATCCATTTTCCCATCGGCAACATACTTTGAAAGGCGTTCAACAATATGTGTCTGCGGAGTAATGGGATAAGCGGCAACGACATCCACATTGCACAACCTTACCGCTTCAGCCGCAGCAAAGGATACTTCCATCCCTTGGTGGTTTCGCATTATATTTCTTTCTCCTTTTCCATATGGATTGCACCAGTCGGGCATTCGGCGGCACAGATTCCACAGCCCTTGCAGTAATTTAGATCAGCAATATAGTAACCTTTCTCATTTTTTTGATAAGCCATGTCGGGGCAAAATATCCAGCACGTTCCGCACTTAATACAGCTCTCCTTTTCCAATACGGGGGAAAAAGCTCTCCAATCCCCTGTATAAAAGGATCTGGAATTCCCCGGCTCCGTAATAACACAGCCTGGTTCCAACTCATCCCATAGATATTCAAAGTCCGCCTTGGGCACCCTAAATTCCTCCCCCTTCCCGCATGGCGCTTTCCTCCAGCAGCGGTTGCCACCCTGGGGCAAATGCTGCTTCCTGAAAGGCCCTCTCAAGGGCCAGGATATTATGCAAGGCCATTTCCTCGTTAAAGCGATGCTTAATCGCCATGGCCAGGGAATCCATACTGATAATATCTGCCGCACGGACAAGTGCCCCCAACAAAACAGTGTTGGTAACAGGCAGTTTTAATAAATCCAGGGCAATACGTGAGGCATCAACAGTGACCACCCTCCGTGATCCCTTCGCCGTAAAACTTGCCGGATCATTTGTGGAATTGATGATCAGTATGCCATCCTCGCTTAGCCCCGAGGCAACATCAAAGGAACGGAAAAGTGATGAATCCAGGACAACGACAATATTGGGATTTTCAATCACTGAACGCAAATAAATAGGTTTCCTGCTTATTCGGCAGTATGCTGTTACCGGCGCACCGCGCCTTTCGGCCCCAAAACTGGGGAATGCCCGCGCATACTTCCCCTCCATAATGGCAGCCTGGGCCAAAAATTCGGCGGACGTTACCGCCCCCTGCCCTCCCCTGCCATGAAAGCGTATTTCCTGCATGCTTGCCATCACCCCCGTTGAACCATTATGATTGTTGTCACTTTTAAGAAACTTTTAAGTCCATTATATTAGACAAACAAAAAAATCGCAAATGATACACTATTGCGATTTAAGGGTTTTTATTCAAAAATGTAGGCACTTTCTGGCCAGTTACCGCTCTTTCCCATGGATGTAATAAAACGCCTGTAAAAAGCCGGGTAACGGGTAGCGAGGCAGCGTACTATTTCACCCATCTCTTCCCTTTTGGTTTTGCCGGCTACTGGGCAGGGATTATTGAGAATGGGGAGCCCTTCCTGCCGAGCTAACGTTGAGAGTGCCTCCTGGGTTATCGTAATTAGTGGCCTGATGAGAAAAAGATTCCGGCGGCTTAGATAGGTATGGGGTTTAAAAGTTTCCAGCCTGCCGGAAAAAAGGAAATTCATAAAAAAGGTTTCAGCGGCATCATCGAGGTGATGTCCCAAGGCAACCCTGTTACAGCCTAGTCTCTGCGCCGCCTTGTGCAGTGCCCCTCTCCTTAGTTTGGCGCAGAGTGAACAGGGATTTTTTTCTTTTCTTGTATCAAAAACGATCCTGGCAATTTGCGTTTTTTCTATAGTCAGGGGTATACCGAGATTGGAACAGTAATTTTCAAGTGGCAGGTAATCCATTCCCCAGCCCATATCTACCGTTATGGCCTCAACAAAAAAGGGAAAAGGTGCATGTGCCTTAACTAGGGAAAGGATATATAAAAGAGCGCTGCTATCCTTTCCTCCAGAAACACCTATGGCAATTTTATCCCCTTCCCGGATCATTCCATATTTAATGATCGTCCTTTTTACTTTAGATAAAAGCAATTTATTATAGCCTGGCTTCAAGTTGAGCCTCCTTCCCTTTATTATGATCTGGCAAACGCTATCAGTATACGGAAAGTTTTCCGCATTATTTTAACCATCCAAATAAAAGACAAAGGTCACGCCAGGATTTTCCCAAAACCCCGGCGTGACCTTGGTAATTAGTGTTTATTGAGCCATGAATAACTTAATATCCTCTTCCACAGTGCCCATACCGGCCAGCCCAAATTTGTCCACAAGAACTTTGGCGACATTTGCGGACAGGAAACCTGGCAGTGTTGGCCCCAAGTGAATATTTTTAACGCCAAGGTAAAGCAGGGCTAAAAGAACAATGACCGCCTTCTGCTCATACCAGGCAATATTGAAGGCAATGGGCAGCTCATTAATATCTTCCAAGCCAAAAACCTCTTTCAATTTGAGGGCGATAACTGCCAGCGAGTAACAATCATTGCACTGGCCGGCATCGAGTATCCGGGGGATGCCGCCAATATCGCCGAGGTCAAGCTTATTGTAACGATATTTGGCACACCCGGCAGTGAGGATAACGGTGTCCTTGGGAAGCCGCTCGGCAAACTCCGTATAGTAAGCTCTGGACTTCTGCCGTCCATCGCAGCCAGCCATGACAAAGAATTTCTTGATAGCACCGGATTTGACTGCTTCGACAACCTTGTCAGCAAGGGCCAACACCTGGTTACGGGCAAAACCCCCGATGATTTTGCCGTTTTCAATTTCCTCGGGTGCAGGCAGTGTCTTGGCCAGGGTGATAATTTCAGAAAAATCTTTTTTTCCGTTTTCATCGGCCTCAATATGCTTACAGCCGGGATAACCTGTTGAACCGGTGGTAAAAATCCTTCCCCTCACTTCCTCGCTCCTCGGGGGGACAATACAGTTGGTGGTGAACAGGATGGGACCGTGGAATGATACAAACTCGTCGAGCTGTTTCCACCAGGCATTGCCGTAGTTACCGACGAAATGATCATATTTTTTGAAAGCCGGATAAGAATGGGCCGGCAGCATTTCACCGTGGGTATAAACATCCACACCGGTGCCCTTGGTTTGTTCCAGCAACTGTTCCAGGTCGAGCAAATCATGGCCTGTAATGAGGATAGCCGGGTTATTTCTGACACCGATATTTACCTCGGTTATCTCCGGGTGTCCATATTTGGAGGTATTGGCCTCATCAAGCAACGCCATGACCTTGACACCATACTCACCAGTCTTTAAGGTCAGCGCAACAAGATCATCGACGGAAAGGGTGTCATCCAGGAGATCAAATAGGGCCTTATAAAGGAAAGCGTTGACTTCTAGGTTTTCCTTGCCGATATTTTTGGCGTGCTCCGCATAGGCAGCCATACCCTTTAGTCCATAGGTAATTGTCTCGCGCAACGAACGGATATCCTCGTTTTCAGTGGCCAGCACACCTACAGAAGCTGCCTTGCCCAGCATGGATTCTTTCGAATCCACTGTAAATGTGGCTGCATCGGATAAATTATCCACGTTGACAGATTTTTTGAGCCCATCCCTGAAGGAAAGCATTTTTTGAATATGCCTGACAATTGACTCATCATCAAAGTTTGCGTTAGTAATAGTCATGAATAGCCCATTTAAAACCCCATAATTCATCTCATCATATTCGCTGATATCGACTTTACCCTTGACTACAACTTCAGCAATACCCTTCAACGTATAAATCAGTAAATCCTGGAGACCTGCAACTTCCTTATTTTTACCACAGACACCCCTAACCGTACAACCGGTATTTTTTGCTGTTTCCTGACACTGGTAACAAAACATAATAGCATTTCCCTCCCTGTAATTTTTAATGCTTGTCCGGACACTGCCTAAAGGCAGGGCTATTTTAGGCAAAACAATATTATCCCTACAACTATATTAAGCCTTGGCTATAGTTTTACCGAATTCTATCGCTGCTTTTTGCGCATCTGCATCGGGATTCCATTGGTTTCTATAACCTTCAGTGATCACTTCAAAGCCTGCATTTCCCATCATCTCATTGATGACCTTCACAGATTCCCCGCTCCAGCCGTAACAGCCGAATGCCGCCGATTTTTTGCCCTTAAATTTTAGGCCTTTCATATAATGGATAAAACCGGCCACCGAATGCAGGATGCTGTTAGAAATGGTGGGCGATCCCATCACAACGGTTTTTGATTTAAAAATATCAGTAACTACATCGTTTTCATCACTTTTAGCAAGGTTGTAAACCTTGACAACCACATCCGGATCGCCAATACTAATCCCCTCGGAAATTTTCTCGGCCAGGAGCTTTGTCCCATTCCACATCGTATCATAAACAATGGTAATCTGGTTCTCCTGATAATCATCTGCCCACTGGGAATATTTTTCCACAATCTGCATGGGGTTATCTCTCCAAATAACCCCGTGACTGGTAGCAATCATATCGATGGGTAGATTTAATGAAATAATTTCATCCAATTTTTTCCTCAATATGGCACTAAAGGGCGTTAAAATGTTGGCGTAGTACTTGATGGATTCCTGGAATAGATCACACTGGTCCACCTGATCGTTAAATAACTTTTCCGTAGCCAGGTGCTGACCAAATGCATCATTGCTAAACAAAACATTATCCTTAGTCAGATATGTGGCCATGCTATCCGGCCAGTGTAACATGGGCATCTCCACAAAAATTAATTCCTTGCCGTTGCCAATATCAATTTTATCCCCAGTTTTGACCACACGGAAATCCCAATCCTGGTGGAATTGCCCCTTTAACGATTTAACAGCATTCGCTGTGCAGTAGATTGGTTTATCGGGGATACGTTTCATAAGGGCCAATAGCCCGCCGCTATGATCGATCTCCCCATGATTGGCCACGATATAATCAATTTTATTTAAATCGATCTCGCTTGCCAGATTTTCGACAAACTCCTCGGCAAAAGGGTCCCAGACGGTGTCAATAAGAACCGTTTTCCCTTCCCTAATCAGGTAGGAATTATAGGTTGAGCCCTTATGTGTGGAATACTCATTTCCGTGGAATTTGCGGAGTTCCCAATCCACCTTGCCGACCCAGTAAACATTATTTATTACCTGTTTTTTCATTTTTGGACCTCACTCCTCGTTGGTACTGATTAAAAACCTACCCTATAAGACACCTTATCTCCACCGGCCAACAATGCCGCATCCCATGATGGTGGCATCATACTATCTACAATAAAGTCATGCCACCAACAAAACCGGCATCCCTCCCCTATTTAATGCCGTTCTGAAAGCCCAGTAAAAAGATCCGGGCTATTTCCCGGGAGCCGGTGCCTTTACAACGATGAGCTCCAGCGTTTCATCATGCAAGTTTTTTACATTCATTTTCGTTTGAAATGGTATTTTTAGCAAGGTCCCCGCCTCGTACTCATGAATATCTTGATCACCAAGACCTATGGAAAGTTTTCCTCTGATTACAGTCATATAAACGTTTGAATTGGAGAAATGCTCAGGTAGCCCTTCATCCTTGTTGAAAATCATATGCAAATAGTGAACGTTTTGATCAAATACAACCTTCTCCACGGCCTTCTCGTTCCCCCTGGCGAGATTAAATGCCTGTTCAATCAAGATTAACCACCCCCTGCCTTTGCAGTAAAACATTTATTCAAATCATTTAAAGCTGTTGCTGAGAATTATATCACAACCATTATACAAGATCATCACATAAAAATATAGACCACGCAAGGCTGCGCTGCGCCATATGCCATAACATGATCATTTGGCAGCCCTACCCTTAATCCTGTAACTTTTATAGGAAACTGGTTAAAAAACCGAAAGCAGGTGGGAATAAACAGAAAGTTTACATATTGATGGAGTAAAAAAGCCTATAAAAATAAAATGGCTGGGGCGGGAGGGTTCGAACCTCCGAATGCGGGATCCAAAGTCCCGTGCCTTACCGCTTGGCTACACCCCAGTAAAAAAGAAACGTGGATTAGTTTTTTAAAAATGTTTATGGGGTGAGTGATGGGACTCGAACCCACGGCCTCCAGGGCCACAACCTGGCGCTCTAACCAGCTGAGCTACACCCACCATAAATTTTTTCACGTGGCAAAAAATATTGTAGCATACCGTTTGCCGGTTGTCAACAAAGCTGAAACACCGCATTTTGCTTGTAAAGTACCCCTCTTGTGGTATAATAAAAAGGTAATGCGCCCGTAGCTCAGGGGATAGAGCAACGGACTTCTAATCCGTCGGTCGCAGGTTCGAATCCTGCCGGGCGTGCCAAAATGAAACACCAGGGGGTGCCCATGTCATCGTGATTCAGAGGGCATCCTCTTTTTTGTATTTATTGCCAAATCCTTTGATTTTAAACAAAAATGGTCATGCAACAGTCCAAATTCATTTACATATATCTAGTGGTTTATTAACAATTACCCAGATAAAGTCTATACTCTTTCAAAAGCTTTCATAAAAAGGTTTGGAACTAATATTTTCATACCTCTAAAAGTTTTTTAGAAAAATGTAAAACGGAAAAAGGTAATGACTGAGAATGGAAAGCATTTGCCTTAAAATTGCCAGTTGTTAAATATAACCATTTAGTGTATACTGTTTTTACATTGTAAAAAGCCAATTACAAGGAACTAGGGAACAATATATTTCATTTAAGAAGGTGCCCGGTTTGACCAGGGATGAAATTATAAAATATTGGGTCGCCTTAGCAGAGCAAGACCACCAAACAATGATACATTTACATGAAAGCAAGGATTATCATTGGAGTCTCTTTTTAGGACATCTAGTTTTAGAAAAACTATTGAAAACTATCTATGTTGCTTTGGTTGATACAAAAGTTCCGTGGACCCATGATTTGCTACGACTTTCAGAAAAGGCAGGTTTAAAACCCAGCGATAAACAAAAGGATCAGATGGATATAGTAACAAGTTTTAATATCGCAGCCCGATATCCGGACTACAAACATAGTTTTTATAACAAATGCACGCCGGCATTTACAGAAAAAAACTTGATAATTATCAAGGAGTTGAAAACGTGGCTTCTGGAAATATTGGAGAAGAAATAACTGCTATTGCAAAAAAGTATGCAGACCTAGTCAAAAAAGAAATAAACGTGGATGCAGTCTATTTGTTTGGCTCTTTTGTCAATGGGTATAATGATCAAGATAGTGATATTGACATCGCGGTAATTACGGATGATTTTTCTGGGGATATTATTGAAGATACCCTAAAACTAATGAGAATTAGGAGGAAAGTTGATATTCGCATAGAGCCCCACCCTTTAAGAAAAAACAACCCTTTTATCAAGGAAGTAATCGCTTCAGGCCGACGTATTGTATAAGGTTTGTCTAGTCAGTGCTAATTAACCCTGAATGAACAATGTAACTAGCCGGTTATTTCCGATAGCTGTTCCTTTAATTTTTTTATATCCATATCAATAATTTCCCAAATTAAATTCAAGTTTATACCTTCATAGTCATGGACTATGCGATTTCTTAGACCTCGCATTTTAAACCAGGGTTTGATTTTTCATATATCACTATGCCCTTGTTTTCAATTTCTTTAATTATTAAAGAATCTGGGTTGATGTGCGATCTATCAATTAAATCCAAACTTATTCCAAAAGAATTTACTAAAGTTTCAAGTAAGCCAACAAAATCAAGCCCTTTTAATTTCCCATTTGTATCAATGTACAAATCTATATCACTTTTAACAGTGGCCTTTCCTTCAGTGCAGGATCTAAATAATATTGCTTTCTCTACTGGGTAATTTCTTAATATTGGAACCGCTTTCTTTTTAATTGTTTCAATGGAAATAACATCGGAACCCACAGTTCTTTTCCCCCCTTGGACTATCGAACAAGGCTGGCAACACCTCACCATCTTGTTCGATTATTATGGGTTTTCTTTTCACATCAAGCATCTTTGAATCATATTATACCCCATTTTTTGCTATCTTTGTAGTGGCATACACATTGGAAAAATGCTGCTTAATTTATCACTAGAAGATTATCAAAAAAACAAAGGGCCCATCGTGCAGGGGTTTATCAGAGCAGCCAAAATACTTTTTGAAAACCATATTTTTACTGCTCGGGATTTACCCTATAATACCCAGCTGATCCCTCTTGCAGCTATTTTAGCGGCATTGGGCGATAAAATTGAAAATGCCGGGAACAAAAGGAAGCTTATGCAATGGTATTGGTGTGGTGTTTTTGGTGAACGGTTCCCCAACGAAACCCGGTATGCTCTTGATTTACCCCAAGTAGTTGGTTGGATTGAAGATAATGGCCCTGAACCTAAAACAGTTTATGATGCCAACTTTTCTCCCTCCCGGTTGCACACCTTAAGGACAAGAAATAGCGCGGCTTATAAGGGGATCTATGCTTTGCTTATGGATGACGAAATAAAGGATTGGCTCTCAGCTACAAAGATTGATGTCAGTACTTATTTTGCTGAAGCTATCGATATTCACCATATCTTCCCAGTCGCCCGGTGCGTAAAACACAATATTAGAAAAGCTGATTATAACTGCATAATAAACAAAACACCCTTGTCCAGCCGCACAAACCGGATTGTAGGTGGTCAGGCTCCAAGCAAGTATCTAGGAAGGTTGCAGAAACATACGGGGGTAAGCGATAAGGAATTTAATAAAATATTAGAATCCCATATTTTAACGCCGGGGTTTCTCTATACTGATGATTTTGAAGGCTTTTTCAATGATCGGAAGGAAAAACTGCTGCAAAGAATCGAAAGGGCAATGAATAAATCCATACCCAGGGGTGCAGTACCGGTCGAGGATGGGACTTATATCGAGGAGGATGCTGAGGAGTAAGTACTTCGTAAAGAAAAATTTACTCGTTGTTGCGGGGATTGATCCCTTGAACTAACCTCAAGTAGAACCATACCCCGCCCCGTGGGAAAGCAGGCAATTAAGCGTTCTTCCATAAGGCGTTTTTCTGGCCTGCCACAAGCTACGTCCCCATGGCAGGTATAGTCATTTATTACGCTGTTCTGCGGCTATTTTAAGGGGGAAATTTAATTGAGAAAAAAAGCTTGCAGACAAGTTACTGCAGATAGACAAGCCTTAATTAATGAGCTGGTAGATCTTATTTATGACTTTTTGCCTTTAAATTCCCATTCTTTAAATGCGGTTACTTTTCGGACAATTTTTAGGGAAAGCAAGATATATCGTTATTTAGAAAGGGGCTCAAACAAAACCCAAAAATTGCAAAATGGATTTACCAACTTATATCGGTATCATGAGCGATTGCCCTGGACAATCATTAGAAAAATCGTACCTGCTTCCATAAATTATCGTCGTCATAAAAAAACCCCCTTGACTCAAGCGGAGATTGAAAAGTTGTCGAATATTCTTTTTGATTTGGGAATTGACATGAGAAAAGAACTGGCTGATATAGAAATTGATGAAACATTGCCCCGAATTACTGTACCACCAGATGAGCTCAAAGAACGTTTAAAGCATCACGATTTAGTTCCTCAAATTGCAGGAGAACCGTTACAGTTATTTAAAGACGGACACTTTAATGAGGCAGCAAGAAAAGCATGTGAGGTTTTTGAAGATGTAGTCAGAAGGCTATCTGGCTCAGATAAATATGGACGTCCATTAATGGGAGAAACCTTTAAGGATGGGTCTTTACTCAATACAGAGCAAATTCAACCTCTGAACAGAAAAGATTTTGCAGATGGTTACCGACACTTGACCATGGGTGTCATGGCAGCTGTAAAGAATATCTTTGGCCATGGGAATGAAGAAAGACGCAGTCCGGAGGAATGTTATGAAATGCTTTTGTTTCTCAACTGGCTATATCGTTATTTAGCCGTTGATTGAAGTATTTACTATAGACAATTTGAGGAGATGGGAAAAGTGTACCCGGGAAATAAGGGTTTAGTTACGGTGAAAGCCGGGTTTTGGCCTTGCATTGCCCTTGATGTGGAGTGCGGCCCGTGTTAGCCTGTTCAGGCGGGAGGCCAAGCGTAGCGTGGCTCCCGGCTGGCCTCCTTTGGACACGGGCCGAGAGGCTCCAAGGGGCCAAAACCCTTGGATCAGACATGGTTGATTTTGCTAAGTTAGAAGCTGAAAGATGTATCAAAATAAAAAATGAGATCGTGTGTTTTCACTAGGATTTAAGGCTGCTTGTCCAATATTGAGGGGTTAATCCGAAAACAGTTCGGCCTTATCCAGGTAGTCACCAGGGATTTCCTGCTTCCTGTATTCTCTACGGTCTATGCAGGCAACAAAACAGACCAGGAACTTTTCATTCCCCAGCTTACCCAACTACGGACAAAGCTTGCGGAACTTAGCATTTCCGTAGAAGAAATAACCCTGGTTTTTGATAAAGGCAGCAACACCAAAGATAACTTTGCCGCCCTGGATGAAAAGGAAATACCCTTCGTCGCCAGTCTAAGCGCCGCTTATCATGAAGATCTGATCAATATACCGGATAGCAGTTACACCGAAACAGGAGGCTTTTTATGCTGCCGTACCCGCAAGGAGATCTGGGGAAAGGAAAGAACTGTCGTACTTTACATCAGTGAAAAGCTACGCCAGGGCCAAATCCGGGGCCTTAAGCAGACACTGGCCAAAAAGTATGAACAGTTAAATGCATTAAAGACAGCGCTCTTAAACCCCCGGGCCCGTAAAAAGGAACGTTCTTCTGTAGAAAAAAAGGTCCAGGCAATCCTCAAAGGTGACCGGGGGCCGGAACTGGTCAAGGTAACGATCATGGAAAAAGAAAAGGGGCGGTTTGACCTTAGCTGGGAACTTAACAATGAATTTTACCAGTGGCTGACCCGGACCTACTACGGGAAAAAGATCCTGGTTACCTGCCGGGATGAATGGAGCAGCAAAGATATTATTGCCGCATATCACGGCCAAAGCAACGTGGAACGGGTATTCAAGCATTTCAAGAACCCATACCACAATACCGTACGGCCCCAGTATCACTGGACGGATCAGAAGATCAAGGTGCATACTTTTATTTGTGTAACAGGCTTGCTGTTGTCCCAGCTTGTATGGAAAAAGGCCGAAATACTTGGCTATACCGCCTCCGTTGAAACAATTATTAATGAACTATCCAAGGTAAGACAGGCGGAAATAATTACGGTAACCGGGTTGAAAGGCAAGGCCCGCAAAGAAATACAACTGGAAGAAATGGAGCCGGAACTGGAAGGAATGTATACCGCTATGGCGAATACAGTGTTTTAGTTTATACAGGCAAGGTGGCCCATAAACGCCCGGTACAACGGCAATGAAGGGTTTAGTAAAGTCACGCTAGGTATTTATTACCAATTACGCATAAAATGAAAATTAATTTTTAGGCTGGGTAGTAACAAATATACAGCTATATCACTGGGGAGCTATACGCCCCTGAAGCTGCAAATAGTTTGTTGGAAAAAATTGAAGCTGGTGTCATGGGATTAAGCGATTTCCCATTTGCATGCAGCCCTGTGGAGGATGAATTTTTAAGAGGCAAGGGTTACCGCAAACTAATCATAGATAGTTACATTGCTTTTTACATCGTAAATGAAGAAGAAAAGCAAGTGGTTGTCATGCGGGTTTTATACGGTTTACCATGCGTTTACACTGTCCACCAAATGGGGTACGGGTCAAGTAAAAGTCACCGTCCCCGTTACTCATTTTATTCCGGTGCGTTTTAGAAAAAAAACGGCCAGCTGGGTTCGATCGCGCAGTTGTAGCTTTTCCAGGATCACGCTCAGATAGTTGCGGACGGTCCCTTCGCTAAGATAAAGGGCCCGGGCGATTTCCCGGTTATTTAGCCCTTTGGCTACGCCTTCGATCAGGCGCTGTTCCCTTTCATTAATGCCATATTCAGCTAAGTCCACGCGCTTTTCCTCTCTTAGCAAGCGGGGAAGCTTGCTGACAATGGTGCTGCCAAAAACGCTTTGCCCTTTATATACCGCGTAGAGGGCGGGGACGATGCTTTCAAAATCCTGTTTTAAGATGTATCCTTTTGCCCCCAGGCGCAGCGCTTGCACCACGTATTCATCATCGGAGAAAGTGGTCAGGAATAGGAGGCGTGCCTGGGGGGAGTGGGCCAGGATCTGTTCGCCTGCCTGGAGTCCAGTCATTTCACCCATGCGGATATCCATCAGCAGCACCTCCGGTTGCAATTTTTTGAAGAGTTCTATCGCTTGGGGCCCATCATGGCCCACCCCGACTACCTCGATCTTCTTTTCCGCCTCTAGGATGGTTTTCAGCGATTGGCAGACCAGCGGATCGTTGTCAACAATTAGCACTTTCATGTTCGGGCCTCCTTTTGGGAATTGAGATAAATAGCCGGTAGCCCCCGGCCTGTTCAATGACCAGTTTTCCCTCCAGTGCGCTTACCCGGTGGTCCATGCTGCGCAGGCCCAGGCCTTTGCCCGGCTTGTCCCTTGCTGGCGGCGAGCCGTTATCTTGCAATACCAGTTGGTAGAGGGCCGGGTGCTCCAGGAGCAAGAGGGTAACCCGGGTGGCGTTTGAGTGGCGGAGGATGTTATTGAGGCCCTCCTTGATTACAGCCAGGAAACAATAGCCAATATCTTGTTCCGGTTCAATTTCCAGCCGGTAATGGAGGCGGAGGGGGCAGAAGGTAAATCCGTTTACAAGGGCCTCCACCCGGGTGCGAAAATCCAATGTTTCATCGTGCAGGTCATGAACGCTGGTGCGTATCCGGTTCATGGCTTCGGTCAAGGTGGCCCGAATAGTGGACAGGTTTTGTCGGACCTCCTCGCTGCGGTTAATAGCCATGAAGGCGCCTACCTGTAGGATCGAACGGGAGAGGAGGTGCCCTACGTGGTCATGAATCTCCCGGGCGATGCGTCCACGTTCGTTTAATGTGGCCAGCCGGAGTTCATAATTCTGTTTTGCAATCAGCTCCCGGTTTTTCTCTTTGAAAAGAAGGGACATTTCGTAGCTGTCGTCCCGAAGTTGCCGGGCTTCTTCTTTGGCCTGTTCCACCGCGTAGGTGCGGTGGGCCAGGAGAAAGGAGACCGCTATTAAGGCAGCAGTCATTAAAGATTTGTTGATGGGGTTACCTAAAAAACAGGCTAAAAGGGAGGCGGTCGCGGCGGCGGTGAACCACAGACCGGGCCCGGGGGCGCGCATTTCAACCAGGGCATCGTAGTAAACCAGGGGCAGGTAGGAGAAAAAAGGGAGCCAAATTAGGCCGGCCAGGGTGTATGAAACGATGCTTATGGTCAGCAAGACGCGAGATTGAAAATAGCCGTTAAGAGCGCTGATGGTGATGGCTGCCAGCATCACGCCAACAACAGCAGTGTCGCCTTGACCGTCAAGATGCAGGATAGAGCAGCAAACCAGCAGCAGCAGCCTATTGATAACTCCCGGCATATTTTTCTCCCCCTGACCAAAATACTATCATAACGGTCTCCTGGCAGCAATTCCTAAAGTTGGCTTGCCGGTGACAATTGTCACTGCAAAATACTGAGCGCCGCCACTTACGGACCGGTGGTCGTTCCGGTAAAATTAAAATAGCGGACAAATAACAAGGGGGGCGGTTATGCTGATCAGCGTCCATAACCTGGTTAAGCGCTATGGCAACTTACTAGCACTAAATCATTTCCATCTCCAGGTTGAAAGGGGGGAGATTGTGGGCTTGCTTGGGCCGAACGGCTCGGGTAAGACTACCGCCATTAACTGTATTTTAGCGCTGCTGAAGTACGATAAGGGCGAGATCAAGCTCTTTGGAAAGCCGATGACGCCGCAAGCCTACGACAGCAAGCAGAAGATTGGCCTGGTCATGCAGAACGTGGCTGTCTTCGATGAGCTGCGGGTGGAGGAGAATATAGACTATTTCTGCGGTCTTTATATTCGCGACCGGGCCCGGCGCCGGCTGCTGGTCCAGGAAGCAATTGATTTTGTCGGGCTGGGGGATTTTTGCCGCTTCTATCCCAAGAAACTATCAGGGGGCCTGCTGCGCCGGCTAAATATCGCCTGCGGCCTGGCACACAAACCGGAGTTGCTTATTTTTGATGAACCAACGGTGGGGGTGGACCCCCAAAGCCGGAATAGTATCTTGGAGGGAATTCGAGAGCTTAACCGCCGGGGGGCTACGGTCGTCTACACCTCTCACTACATGGAAGAGGTGGAGCAGCTTTGCAGCCGGATTGTGATCATGGACCAGGGAAAAACGCTGGCTACCGGGACCACGGAGGAGTTAAAGGCGTTGATCAACCAGGGAGAGACAATCAACGTAGAAATCTATATGCTGGAACCGGAACAGCTGGCCCGGATTCGCCAGCTGCCCCATGTCACCCGGGCCCATTACGCCCACGACCGTCTCGCGGTCCATTACGATGGCGGGGAACATAACCTGCTTGAGCTGCTCGATTACCTGAAATCCCAGGATATTTCCTTCAGCCGTGTTTTTTCAGAACAGCCGACCTTAAATGATGTCTTCCTGGAAATTACCGGCCGGCAACTGCGGGATTGAGGAGGGGAACAAGGGAATGTTTGGTCATGTTTTTAGTTACCGGCTAAAATGTCTTCTTCGCAACCGGGAGCAGGTCTTCTGGACCCTGCTCTTCCCCCTCTTGCTGGCCACCTTTTTTTATTTTGCCTTTGGTCATCTCACCTCGGAGCGGGAAAAATTTGAAACGGTAAAGGTGGCAGTAATTGACAACCAGGCTTACCGGGAGGAGGTTCACCTCCAGCAAATGCTGGCAGCCCTTTCTACCGAAGGCGAGGGCCAAATGCTGGAGTTGACCGTAACCGACGAGGCGGAGGCAGAAAAGCTATTGGAGGAGGGGGCCGTCGCCGGGATCGTTACCGCCGGCGAGTCGGTGGGGCTTACCGTGAAACAGTCAGGTTTAAAGCAAAGCATACTAAAAGCGGTTTTAGACGAATATGCCTACATTGTGAGGACCACTGCCGGCATAATTTCCGAAAACCCGGCGGCGGCCCGGCGGCTGGTTAAGGAGTTGGAAAAACGCCCTACCTATACCGAGGCGGTATCTTTTTCCGGGGTGCCCCCCGATACCATGCTGGCCTATTTTTATGCCCTTATTGCCATGGCCTGTCTTTATAGCTCATTTTGGAGTTTGCAAAACACCATTGATTTGCAGGCCGATCTTTCGGCCCGGGGGGCCCGGCGCAGCGCAGCCCCGACCCATAAACTAAAAGTGGTGCTTTCCGATACCCTGGCTGCGCTAACAATTAGTTTTGCCGAAGTGCTGGTCCTCCTAGTATACCTGGCGGTGGGACTCCAGGTTAGCTTTGGGAACCAGGTTGGCTATATCCTTTTAACCTGTTTAGCCGGCTGCCTGGTCGGGGTCTCTTTCGGCAATTTAATCGGTACGGTTATTCGTGGAAGCGAAGGGATAAAAAGAGGGATTCTCATTGGCGGCAGTTTGACTCTTTGTTACCTGGCCGGCCTGATGTGGGTCGATATGAAATATATTATTGCCACCCGGGTGCCGTTGCTCGCCTATATCAACCCGGCGGCCTTGATCACGGACGCTTTTTACAGCCTTTACATATTTGACAGCCATCACCGTTTCTATCTTAATATCGGGCTGCTTTGTCTCCTTTCGGCCCTCATGTCCCTGCTCAGTTTTCTACGCTTAAGGGGTGAAAGATATGGCAGTATTTAAAGCCTATTTCAAGGTGATGCGGGGATCAGCCCTCATATTGGCGGTTAACCTTTTTATCTTCATGGGACTGGCCTTGCTTTTCTCCTTTGTTGCTCCCGGGGTGGCATGCCAGGAATTTGAGCCGGCGCGGACGCCGTTGGCGGTGATAGATCGGGACGGGGAGCCCCTGGCCCGGGGCCTGGTCGATTACCTAGCGACAAATTTCAAGCTAGTACCCAGGGCTGACGATGAAGAAGAGCTGCAAGATGCCCTTTTTTACCGGAAGGTGGAATATATCGCTATTATTCCGCCGGGCTTCTCCGCATCCTTTATGAAAGACGGCGACGGTGTGATTCGGAAAATCGTTGTTCCCGATTCCACCAGCAGCCGCTACGTAGACCTGGCCATCGATCGGTTTCTAAACACGGTCCGGTTGCACCGGGTCTACGGCCGGGAAAAATCCACGGGCCATTTGGTGGCGGCCGCCCGGGAGGATTTGGCTTATGATACCCCGGTCACCATCGGTTCCTCCGGCGGCGCCGTCGGTTACGGCCAGGGCTATTACTACTATTTTAACTACTGCGCCTACGCCCTGCTGGCGATGATCATTACCGGTATCAGCTCGATCATGCTTGCCTTTAACAAGATCGACCTTTACCGGCGCAATTTGGCCGCTCCCCTATCTCGCCGCAGTTTGAACTTGCAGATTGCCGCCGGCCACGCCGTTTTTGCCCTCGGCTGTTGGGCCTTGCTTTTGATCAGTGCCTTCGCCCTGCACGGCAAGAGCCTGCTTAGCTCCGGGTTGGTCGGGCTTTATTCCCTGAACACCCTGGCTTTTGCCCTGGTCAGCGCTGCCATCGGTTTTTTAGCCGGCACCTTTGTC
>DUNV01000044.1 GCA_012839215.1 Bacillota bacterium | reverse complement strand
TTACCAAGGGAAACGGAGGGCACCCTTGGGCCAACAGATCTGGTCAACGCAGTTTTGCAGGAGAGTTATCCTTTTCTTTTGACAGTACCCTGTCTGAAAGAAATCAGCGTTCAGGAAAGGGAGATTCTGCTAAACTGGGATGCCTCCCTTGTGGAGCTTTTTCCGCAGGATGGCGGGGCAAAGGAAAAGGCACTCGCCGCGCTTTTTACCGATGCCTTACTGCTGACGTTGCTAGAAAACCTTCCCGCTGATCAGCTTGTTTTTCTGGTGGAGGGGGAGTTGTGGGAGCCACCCGAAAGCTACCATTTTTCCGGAAAGATTAATCGTCCCTTTTTTATTAATCCCGAATAAATGTACTTGTAAATAAAATTTAATTTAATATCGTTACGATGTAGTCCGATTGAGGTGTAACATGAAATTCCATACTTTTAGCGTCAAATTGACTGATCTTGTCAATTGCATCCTTAATGCTATTGGTCTTATCAGTCCTACTATAGCCCGCCATCATAATAGGGTGGCCTATATTAGCATGCGCATTTGTGAAGGCCTAGGGCTCAGCGAGGAGGAAAGGGCCGCAACCGTCCTGGCGGCCGATATGCATGATCTCGGTGCCCTGGCTTTGGAGGAAAGTATTAATGATCTGCGTTTTGAAGATGATTATATACACGATCATTCCTTCGCGGGGGCGCATTTCCTGGAACATTTTCCCCCTTTTCGCAACCTTGCTCCGCTGATCAGGTATCACCATCAGCGTTGGCAAACAGCGATGCAGCAGCCGGCGAAAAGAGAGCAGGTGCCACTGGGCAGCTATATAATCCATCTTGCCGATCGGGTAGCAGTGGCAATAGATGAACATGAAAATGTTTTAGCCCAGCGGCAGAGGGTGATCGATTATGTTAAAAAGGAGCGGGGAATGGAATTCCATCCCGAATGTGTGGATGCATTTCTGGAAAAAGCCCAACCCGAATACTTCTGGATGGATATTGCTTCTCAGTTAACCGAGATCGCTGGTGAACGCCCATGCCGGGAAAAGATTATAGAACTAGATGGGGAAGATGTGCTCAGCTGGGCCAAGTTCTTATCCCGTCTGGTGGATTTTAGGAGTCCTCTTAATGCCAATCATTCTAGTGGGGTGGCAGCATCAGCGGCGGCCCTGGCCGGACTGGCACGTTTTTCCAGGCGGGAATGCCGCATGATGTTGATCGCCGGTTATCTGCACGATATCGGCAAACTGAGTGTCCCCACGGCAATCCTGGAGAAAAATGGCCCCCTGGACACCTATGAGCGCGCCGTCATTAATGGCCATACTTACTATACCTACCGGATTTTGGACCATGTCAAGGAATTTGATACGCTGGCCCGCTGGGCTGCTTTTCATCACGAGCGTCTCGATGGCTGCGGCTATCCCTTTAGGATTACCGGGGTGGATTTGCCCCTGGGATCGCAGATTATGGCCGTTGCCGATATTTTTACGGCATTAAAAGAAGATAGGCCCTACCGGCAGGCGCTGGGAAAAAGAGAAGTTCTGGAAACGATGGGCAAGATGGCCCAAGATGGGGCTATCAATGGCGATTTGCTCCTTTTATTGAAAGAAAATTATGAGCTGGTTAACCGGGCGCGTTGTGATCGGCAAGTTAGGTCCGCCGGGGAATATGCAGCTATGAACCCCTACTTTTCCAGAAAAATGCAACGTCCAGCCCGGGCTTTTTCCGGGAAAAGGCCTTAAACCACCATTTTGCCACTAGATGATTGTTTTACCTGCCCACTTGGGATAAAATATATATAAATGATAGATGACAACCCATGCGGTTGGATCATGGGTACTAATGCAAAAGCCATCATATCTGCCACAGTTAATTAGTTCCAGGTAATAAATGCTTACTAAATATTGCACTAAAGGTTGTGATGCCGGTTTGTTACGATTAAAGGAGGAGATTGTTTCTACCCTGGCCCCTTTGGTGGGGATGACTACCACTGAGGTCGAATCCTACCTGGAAATTCCCCCCGATCCGGACATGGGGGAATATGCCTTTCCCTGCTTTGTTCTTTCCCGCCGGTTAAAAAAATCTCCCAAGGATATTTCTGCCGATCTGGCCCGGCAGATAAAACCGGTGGGTCTCTTGGGAAAAACGCTCAGCTCCGGGCCCTATCTTAATTTTTATGTACATCGCCCGGCACTTGCTGCCGCTGTCCTCGGGGAGGCCCTCGGGAAGGGGCAAAGCTACGGGTTTCTTAGCGAGGGGGAGGGGCAGACTGTCCTTATTGATTACTCTGCACCCAATATTGCCAAGCCCTTTGGTGTGGGTCACCTGCGTTCCACCGTTATCGGCAGTTCACTTTACAGGCTTTATGGGGCCCTGGGCTACCGCGTCGTGGGGATCAACCACCTCGGGGACTGGGGGACGCAGTTTGGCAAATTGATTACGGCCTTCCGGCACTGGGGAGAGGAAGCCCTTCTGGAAAAGGATCCCGTGCAGTACCTTTTCCAGCTCTATGTCCGTTTTCACAAGGAGGCGGAGACAAATCCGGAGTTGGATGATGAGGCCAGGCAAAGGTTCCGCCAATTGGAAAAGGGTGATGCTGAGGCTGTCAGGATTTGGGAGCATTTCAGGGAACTGAGCCTGGAGGAATTTAGGCGCCTTTACGATTTTATGGGGATTTCTTTTGACCTCTACCAGGGAGAAAGCTTTTATAATGATATGCTGGCGGGCACGATCGAGCTGGCCAGGGAAAAGGGCCTGGCCAAGGAAAGCGAGGGTGCCTTGGTTGCCGATTTGGAACCTTATGGCCTTCCTTCCTGTCTGCTGCAGAAAAAAGATGGGGCGGCCCTCTATATTACCCGCGATCTGTCTGCTGCCATTTACCGTTATGAAAAGTATCGTTTTTCCAAACTGCTTTATGTGGTCGGTTCGGAACAGACGCTGCATTTCAAGCAACTTTTTAAAATCCTGGAGTTGATGGGTTTTCCCTGGGCCAAGGACTGTCTCCATGTGCCCTTTGGCCTTATCCGTTTCAAGGAGGGGCGCATGTCCACCAGGGAGGGCAACGTTATTTTCCTTGAGGATGTTCTTGATAGGAGCATTGGGCTGGCGGGCAGCATCATTCAGGAAAAAAACCCCGATCTAAAGGATAAGCAGACTGCCGCGCATGCCGTGGGCCTGGGGGCGGTCATTTTTGGCGATTTGGTCAATGATCGCATCAAGGACGTGGAATTTGATTGGGACAGCGTCCTGGATTTCTCCGGAGAGACAGCTCCCTATGTTCAATATGCCCATGCCCGTATCTGCAGTATCCTGCGCCGGGCGGGCCGGGACCCTTCGCCGGGCGGGGATCTGCCCCAAAAAGAAGAACCCACTTTTTTACCATCAGAAGGGGATTTTGCCGAGCCGGAAGAACAGCAACTGCTCATTACTATGTCCCGCTTTTCCGAGCAGATCAAGAGGGCAGCCGTGGAATTGAAACCTTCGATGTTGGCACACTATCTGATCAACCTGGCCCGTGATTTTAATAAATTTTATCATGCCTGCCCGGTTCTGACAGCAGATGAGGAATCAAAAAACGCCAGGCTGATGCTCATCCAGGGGGTGCGCATTGTTCTGCGCAACGGACTTGGGCTTCTGGGCATTCCGGCGCCGGAGGAAATGTAAACGCTGCAAATGGGATTTAAAAGTGGAATTATAAAATAGATCATGAAAAGCCAGCCTTAAGGGGGTAAAAAGGCAAGATGTTGGATATCCGTTTTGTGAGAGAAAACCTTGAAATCGTGGCAAGGGCCATGGAAACCAAAGGCGAGCAAGCTGATCTGGATGAACTTCAGCAGCTGGATGAAAGGCGGCGCAAACTTTTGCAGGAAACAGAAACGCTGAAACATCAGCGCAATACTGTTTCCAAGGAAATTGGCCTGCTCAAGAAGGCAGGGAAAGAAACTGGGGAGATCATGGAAAAAATGCGTCTTTCCAACGAACGCATGCGTAAACTCGACGAAGAGATTCGCCAGTTGGACGAACGCCTCGAGGCCATTTTGCTCAGTATTCCCAACCTTCCGGATCCGGAGGTCCCCATTGGCGCACAGGAGGAGGATAATGTGGAGGTGCGTCGCTGGGGAGAACACCCCAACTTTGATTTTGCCCCCAAAGCCCACTGGGATGTGGGGACAGATCTGGGTATTTTGGATTTTGCCTGTGCAGGCAAGATCACCGGGGCGCGTTTTGCCCTTTACCGGGGGGATGGGGCACGCCTGGAAAGGGCGCTGATCAATTTTATGCTGGATCTACATACGGAAGAGCATGGTTATCAGGAAATTTTCCCGCCCTTTATGGTCAACAGCAAGAGCATGCAGGGCACCGGCCAGTTGCCGAAATTTGCCGAAGACGCCTTCCATGTGGAAGGGACCGACTACTGGCTCATTCCTACGGCCGAAGTGCCCGTGACTAATATACACCGGGATGAAATTTTGGAAAAGGATGAGCTGCCACGCTATTATGTGGCCTATAGCGCCTGTTTTCGGGCTGAGGCCGGGGCCCACGGCCGGGATACGAGAGGGCTGATCCGGCAACACCAGTTCAACAAGGTCGAGCTGGTTAAATTTACAGCCCCGGAAG
The DNA here is from genome assembly GCA_012839215.1 of Bacillota bacterium. GTDB lineage: Bacteria > Bacillota > Dethiobacteria > DTU022 > UBA8154 > DUNV01. The sequence continues at coordinate 3,550 of DUNV01000044.1, read as the reverse complement.
ATTCCTCAGAGGAACTGGAAAAATTGGTGGCCAATGCGGAAAAAGTCCTGCAGCTTTTAGGGCTGCCCTACCGGGTTATGTTGATGTGTAGCGGCGATCTGGGCTTTTCCGCGGCAAAAAAATATGATTTGGAGCTTTGGATGCCCTCCTATGATACCTACCGGGAGGTCTCCTCCTGCAGCAACTTCCGGGATTTCCAGGCACGACGTGCCGGCATCCGTTTCCGGGCCGGAAGGGGCAGCAAGGCAGAGTTTGCCCATACGCTCAATGGATCCGGTGTGGCTATCGGGCGCACCGTGGCGGCCATCCTGGAAAATTTTCAGCAGGCCGACGGCAGCGTGATCATTCCCCAGGTCCTACGTCGATATTTTCCTGCCTCACATCCGGGAGTCATTCTTCCCGTCCGGTAAGATCCGGAAATATGCATACGGACAAAGGAGCGGGAGGAAGAATAGGGGAAAGAGTGCCCGCCCGGTCGCCTGGTATTGACACCGTGGCGGCACGCTGCATTATTGACAAAAAAAACCCCCTATGCTATACTGAAATTCGCTGGATAAGTAAATTTGGGGCTTGGATGGACATATGGAGGGGTGTCCGAGCGGTTTAAGGAGCTAGTCTTGAAAACTAGTGACTCTAACGAGCCGTGGGTTCGAATCCCACCCCCTCCGCCACGACTTGTTAGCAAGGAAAAATAATAGACGTGGAGAGATGGCCGAGTCGGTCGAAGGCGGTCGCCTGCTAAGCGATTAAGTGGGTTAAAGCCTGCTTCGAGGGTTCGAATCCCTCTCTCTCCGCCACCATGCGCCCGTGGCTCAGCTGGATAGAGCGTCTGACTACGGATCAGAAGGTCGGGAGTTCGAATCTCTCCGGGCGTACCACGATAAAACCGGCACCCATCAGGGGCGCCGGTTTGGTTTACATAACAACAAATTTATGGCATCCCTCCAAGTCCCCGGTTAAATGCTGGCAATAGTCTCTTTTAATAAGGAGGAATAAATTAAGGAGGAATAAATTTTTATGTCTTATTACTATCTGCTCGATCATCCCCAAGTTTTGCAATATGCCTTTTATCCCGATGGTGCGGTAAGTGAATGCCCCGAATTTGCCTTCGATTTTACCGTTTCCGTGGAAGATTACAATCACATCTCCTGCCGTTTTTTTAAAGGCAACCGGGACTGGCCCACTCTTCTCTATTTTCATGGAAACGGGGAGTTGGCCAGTGATTACAACCAAATTGCCCCCCTTTATTTTCAGTTTGTTGCTGTTAACCTCATTGTGGCAGAATTTCGCGGCTATGGGGGTAGCAGCGGTTATCCCACTTTTGCCGGTCTCATTTCCGATGCCCTGCCTATTTTGGAAACGGCGCGGGAAAAAGTTTTGGAACTTGGTTTTCGGGATGAAATATGGGTGATGGGGCGCTCCATGGGCAGCGTTTCGGCCTTGGAACTGGCCGGCCGGCATGGAGAAAAAATTAAGGGCCTAATCATTGAAAGTGGTTTCCCTTGTGCCACCCGCCTAGCTAGGCGCTTACAGCTTCCGGTGGCGGAAACGGATCTCAAGGTGATTGAAAAGGAATGCCTGGAAAAGATCCGCGGCATTACCTTGCCGGTGCTGATCATCCATGGGGAAGGGGACAGCCTGGTGGCGATCGAGGAGGCCTATACCCTGGACAGGGAGATAGGATCGACGGAAAAGCAGCTACATATTGTTCCCAGGGCAGATCATAATTCTGTCATCGCGGAAGACCTACAAGGTTACTTCAAAGTGATCAAGGAGTTTATTGGCGGGAAAAAGTAGAATTCCTGTAACAGCTCAGCGGGATGGAACATAAAAACTTTGTTTAACGTTTATGCTTGTCAATAATAGATGCGTTTTATTCTTTAATTACCTTTGGGGGCTTTCCCAATTTACGGAGAGAGCCCCCTTTTTAATGCGCTTGATTGTCCTTTTTCTGGATAATGTGCCACGATCCAAAAAATAGTCTGTAAAGGGCCGGGGCTTTTTGTTTAAAAATATCAAAACATTTTTTTACGTAGATGTCAAAATTAAACAAATAAATGGCGTGCCGCCCCCTATAATAATAAGGTCACCCTTGCTGGGTTCATTACGGTTAGGGATGGGGGCAGCAGGAACAGAGATGTCCTTTCAGGTGGGAAGCAGTACCAAAAGGGAAGAAAATAGGGCCAATAGGCTGGAGATCTATACCCTCGGTCGTTTTGTTGTCAGGCGCGGGGATCGGGTGCTGACAGAGGATGCCGGCCGTTCCTATAAAATGTGGGGGCTTTTTAAATATTTGTTGTCATATCGCAGCAAGTCAATGGAAGAATTAATGGAAAATCTTTATCCTGACGAGGATCTAATCGATCCTAACAGGACATTGCGTAACCTTGTTTATCGCCTGCGCCGTTTATTGGCGGCGGGATCGCCTGCAGAGGCAAAATACCAATATATTGCCCTTTCCCAGGGTTTATACTATTTCAACCCCCTTTCCAATCATTGGCTTGATTCGCAGGAGTTCAAAAACCTGTGTAGTGAGGCCAAGGGTTATTCCAGGGGAGATCCATCCAGGGCCATTGAGCTGTTTGGCAAGGCCTTATCCCTTTATGATGGTTATTATTTGCCTGAAAGCTCCTATGATGACTGGGTTATCCCCGTGCGTAATTACTATCACCGTCTTTACCTGGAAAGCGTCTGTCAACAAATCAAATTATTAAGGAATGCCGGAAGGATTCAGGAAACAAAGAACATTTGTGAAAAGGCACTCCTGATTGAGCCCCTCGATGAAGACCTGCACCTTTGTTTTATGAATGCGCTTCTCGATGATGGCCGGATCGATCTGGCCAGGGATCACTATAATTATGCCAGTGCCCTCCTTTACCGGGAAACTGGCTGCAAACCTTCGGAAACCATGCGCCTCCTTTATAAAAAAATCACCAATAATAAAACTCCCCTGGTGGAGGCAAAAGCTAAAAAAGAAGTTAGGACAGAAGTTGAAGGCTTAAATGGGGAGATAAGGTGCCCCTCAGAGGAAATAAGTGAACGTTTTAAGAAAGAGAGGGCGTTTTACTGCGATCCGCAAACCTTTGCCCTGCTCTGCAGGCTGGAGGAGGCCAGGGCGGAAAGGAATAGACAGTTGTATTTTTGGGGAAGCCTGGCCCTCTTTTATCCAGAGAATACTTTTGCCGGAAAACAGGATAGGGAAAAGGCCATGGTTTCTTTGGAAAAGGTACTGAAAAAAAATCTGCGCCGGGGAGATGTGGTCTGCCGCTGGAATAAAAACCACTTTTACCTTATTCTCTCCTGTACCAGGGAGGATCAATCGCTTGAAGCCCTGGAGCGCATCAGGAAGATTTTTCTCGGGCAGCAGGCCCATAGAAATATAACTGTACGCCTCGCCTGCCTACCGATACGGGCCTGCCAGGAAATATCACCCCTTTCCTGCACGGTCTAGGTAACAACCCCCCTAGTTTCATCTAGACAAGTTGTAGCCCCATTTTATTCCCGCAGACATTCCTGAGACATTGTTAAGACATTCCTGAGAGGAACGGGT
>DUNV01000043.1 GCA_012839215.1 Bacillota bacterium | reverse complement strand
GTTTTCGGAGAACATCTTTTATCTTATCATTTTTATCTTGCTATGTCAAGAACTTTTTTTCTGCATTTTTTTGCTGCTTTGTTGCTTTGTTTCCTATTATGACATTTTCTGATGTTCTCAAATTTACCCCACGGCTTTGAATTATAGCATGCTTTATAATAAATTACAAGCCGTCTGGCAGAAATATTTTAAAATCGACATAAAAATATGCACAACAAGGCCCATAATCTAACATAGCTATTTAGCCCAGATGCTCAAAAAGAAAAGGATTAAGCACCTTGATATATGTGCCTTTCATCCCCAGCGAACGGGATTCCAATACACCGGCACTTTCCAGTTTGCGCAGTGCATTGACAATGACAGAGCGGGTAATTCCAATCTCGTCTGCTATCTTGCTGGCTACCAGGAACCCCTCATCGCTGTTAATCGTCTTAAACATCTGCTCCACTGCTTCCATCTCCGAATACGAAAGTGTGCCCACAGCCAACTTGACAACAGCCCGATGACGTGCCTCTTCCTCCAGCCTGTCGGTTTCCTCACGTAAAAATTCCATGCCGACAACGGCTGCCCCCCTCTCTGCAAGGATTAAATCATCCTCAACAAAGAGATTGTCATAGCGGGCTAACAACAAGGTGCCCATGCGCCTGCCCCCACCGATAATCGGAATAATTGTGACATATTTTTCGGGGATGCTGCATTCCATTTCTTCCACATAAACACAAAACGGCTTTTTGTGTTTCAAATTATACCTTAGCTCATCGCTTTTTAAAAGAAACCCGTTGTATCTTTCCGGAAAACGCCCCTTGTCTACCACATTTTCAATCAAAACGTTACATTCAAATTGATCGGTGAGTTTATACCCTAAAATATTGCCAAGCAGATCAATGATATAAACGTGTGATTGAATTACCTCCGAAAGAACTTGGGAAATTTCATAAAAATCAATATATCTCCCAGAGCTTTTCTGAAGAATGCTGTTGATTAAGCGTGTCTTTTCCAGCAAGGGTGAAACAAACATTTTTATCGCCTTCTTTCCTCATCTGTATCGCAAAAGATAAATTGATGCTAGTGGAATGTCAGCCTTTTTCGGGAGGGGACACACTTAACATATTTAGGCCTCTAACTAAATAATACTACTTTTTTCTCAGAAAGTCACCTATATTTCAAAAGTTCTTCATTTTTTATGCCTATTTACGGACTTTCAACTTTTTAATGGCGCCTTCCAGGCCCTCAACAGTTAGTTCAAACATGGGGAAAAGCTCCCTGATCAAATTAATGGTGTAAGAACCATAGGTGCGTTCCCAATAGGCCGCAGGTATAGGGTTCAGCCAGACGGAATGTGAAAAGCGATCGGCGATACGTTGCAGCCAAGTAATGCCCGGCTCCGGGTTGGAGTAATACCAGTCTATTGCCCCATCGACCATGAGCAACTCGCTGGGGGCCATACTGGCATCCCCCAGGAAAATAACTTTATATTCCGATCCTAGCTGATGAAAAAGGTCCTCAGTCCGGATTGAGTTCCTCACCTGGCAGGATGGATCCAAATATATATGCTGGTAAACACAGTTATGAAAAAAGAAAAAACGCAGATCCTTAAAATGGCTGGCCCTGTTCATGGCTGTAAACAGCTGGCTACATATACGGAGATAGGGCATCATAGAGCCGCCCGAATCCATAATCAGGGCAACCTTGACCATATTTTTGCGTCCCCTGGACCAGACCAGATGGAGCATGCCGCCCTTTTCCCCGGTTTCTTTGATTGTTTCATCTATATCAAGTTCTTCCTTTGGCCCTTCAACCTTACTACTAAGCTGCCTGAGTTTGCGCAAGGCCACCTCAAACTGCCTGACACCAAGTGTCTCATCTGTACGAAAACCCCGAAAATTGCGTTCAGCGGCAACCTTCACAGCAGACTTATTAACTGACTGCCCACCGAGTCGCACCCCAGCAGGATTATATCCCGAATGGCCAAAGCGTGAGGTTCCACCAGTGCCGATCCAATTTCCTCCACCGTGGTGCTCCCCTTTTTGATCGCGCAATCTTTCTTCCAGCTGCCGGCGCAGTTCATCCAAATCCCAATCTTTGAACTGTTGGCGTTCCTCCGGGGAAATATGCAGCGGAGGAAGCGCCTTTTCCAGCCACTTTAGCACCTTGTCGGTCAACTCAATAGGCGTATCTATACCGTCAAAATAATTAGCAAAGGCCAAATCATAACGATCAAAATGCGTTTCGCTTTTTACCAGCACCGTTCGCGCCAAATGGTAGAAACCCATTAGACTGGAAGCGGCCAGCCCTTTTGCCAGCGCTTCTACCAAAGTCATCCATTCAGTAATGGAAACAGGCACACCATAATTTCTCAGCAGGTAAAAGAAGTTAATAAACATGGCACCCCTCCTTTAGGCCTACCAATTACGCAGGATACCTGGTCCAGAGCTTTTTCGCTGCATCCCCTGACCGCTGTGCAGCCTCTGCAGGACAGCACCAAAATCATTGTCCTTCTTAATGAGCACACCCAGGAAGGGAAGTTCCTTAGAAATTTTTGCCGGGCTGATGCCCCCGATAGTCAAGGCCTGTACCCAATCTAAGAGTTCGCTGGTGCTTGGTTTTTTCTGTAAACCATCAATACTGCGGATCCAGTAAAAAGCTTTCATGGCCTCCTCGAGGAGTTTTTGTTCCAGATCGGGATAGTGAACCCGGACAATTTCTTTCATCATCTCGGCATCAGGGAAAGAAATGTAATGGAAAACGCAGCGACGAAGAAATGCATCGGGAAGTTCCTTCTCGGCGTTACTAGTAATAATTACCGCCGGCCGATGGTTGGCCCTGACCGTTTCTCCCGTTTCAGGAATATCAAAACTCATAACATCCAGCTCCCAAAGTAGGTCGTTGGGAAATTCAATATCGGCCTTATCGATCTCGTCAATTAACAGGACCACTTTTTTATCCGATAGAAAAGCCTCTCCCATCTTCCCATGCCTGATGTAATGGCGGATATCGGAAACATCATGATCCCCAAATTGGCTATCATAAAGCCGCTGGACAGTATCATATATGTAGAGACCGTCCTTGGCCTTAGTGGTGGACTTGATGTTCCAGATTAAAAGATCCATCCCCATCCCTTCGGCAATACTTCTGGCCAACATGGTTTTTCCCGTCCCCGGCTCCCCCTTGATGAGCAGGGGCCTCCCCAGCGCAATAGAAACGTTTACGCTATTTTGTAAATCCTCAGAAGCAATGTAATCACTCGTTCCTGTAAAAGTAGCACGTGCTTCAAGCAAATTAAAAGCCTCCCACTTTTTTTTCTTTATAAATATAAATAAACTATTACCTCACCAAATATTATAACATGATAATAATATTTTTTTCAAACCACGGCATGAAAAATGCATACATGCCACAAATAGTTTTTTAAAAAAAGGCTCCGGCTTTTTTACAACACCCTATGGAGCCTTAAAAATGTTTGCCTTTTTTGGCCTGAAATAAAGCTTCCGCATTCCTGTATTATCAAAATATAGGTTATCGTCTGGCGGTAAGGGGATCAACAGTGTTTTGCCACATCCCGGACAGCCGGCAAAAGCCACCATTGGTTGGCAGCAATTATTCCGCGTCCTTTCTATAATGGCGTTCCCGGGAAACACTTTTTCTGCTCAGGCCCGCACCTTCAGTTTTTTAACGGCCTGATTGAGGCCATCGAGGCTCAGTTCGTACATGGGTACGATACTGCGAATCATGTTGATTGTTTGGGCCCGGTAATTCGCGGTTGCATCCCAGGCCTTGGATGATATAGGATTGAGCCAAACAGCATGTTCAAAATGCTTGATAACACGCTCCAGCCAGATAAATCCGGGTTCGTTGTCGTTGACATCGTAGTCGATGGACCCACCATACTCTGTTAATTCGGGTGGTGCCATGCTGGCGTCGCCAACGATAATCAACAGGTACTCAGGATCGTGTTCCCTAAGAAAATCAACTGTTTTCATGGCGTTGGCCTCGATGCAGGCCGGCTTAGTATAAATATTATCATAAATACAGTTATGGAAGTAAAAATATTTAAGTTCTTTAAAGTGGGTGGAACGCTTCATCGCTGTAAATAGCTGACTGCAGATATTGATATAGCTGTCCATGGAGCCACCGGAATCCATGACAAGCAATATTTTCAGTTTGTTTTTGCGTGGGCGATCGAAGACAATTTCCAGCCGACCATTGCGGCTGGTGGCCTCAATTGTGGCATCTAAGTCCAGCTCATCCTTCAATTCCTCATTGCGGTTGGTCAGTTGCCGGAGAACACGCAGTGCCGCCTCAAATTTGCGCACACCGATAATGGCATCACTGCGGTAACCACGATAAAGCCTTTCCCCGGCCACCTTGACAGCAGAACCACCGGCGGGAGCCCCGCCAAGGCGTATCCCTCCCTGGGGATTATAGCCTCCCTGCCCGACGCGGGCGCCTCCGGCCTTGCCCCCCCTAGGACCGCCGGGTGAGGCCAGATAAACTTTCTTTTCGCCCACCTTGGGTTTGACCGGCCCTCCCCTGGGCCTTTTCCCTAGTTTATCAGCATCAGATTCCTCTTCATCATCCCCGAATATCAAGGGTACCACTTTTTTTCTCTCCATCATCTTCAGGGCTTGCTCGATCAGGCCATCCTGGGTTTCGACATCCTTGAAAAAATTATAGAAGGCCTGATCATAATTATCGAAATAGGCCTCACTTTTCACCAGTATAGCCCTGGCAAGATGGTAAAAGCTGTTCAAACTGGAATAGGCCAAGCCCAGGCTCAATGCCTCCATTAAGGTCATCCATTCGGTCAGGGAAACAGGAACCCCTGTTTTTTTTAGCTCATAAAAAAAATTGATAAACAACGGGGCATCACCCCTTTTTTACTTACTTTTTCCACTGTTGCAATTGTACCAAACAGCTACTGCAAAGTCAAGACAACCGCCTTCGCACACCGCCCAAGGGGGTTTTTGCCGGAGCATGCCACACCCAACTCTATAAAATAATTGCCGGCTAAATGGTAACCGTTACTGGTAAACATTTTTCAAAAAACGCTTGCGTACCAGATCCTCCGGCACTATTATGGCATTTTACTATTTTTATTTGCCCTGCTTTCATGTATAATAAATTGATATTAAGGTTGCTATTACTTAGCTACGTGTACCGTTCAAGCCGGAAGCAGCTAACAAATTAACGCTGAGGAGGTTTTTCTTGTGATATCCAGAGTTTATAATTTTAACCCCGGCCCGGCCACGCTCCCCCTGCCCGTTTTGGAAAAGGCCCGCGAGGAACTTTTGAATTACCAGGGAACTGGCATGTCCATTATGGAGATCAGCCACCGCTCCCGCCAGTTTGAGGAAATCATCGCCTCGGCGGAAGCCTGCTTTCTGGAACTGGCCGGTCTCGATAAAAATTATCGGGTCCTTTTCCTGCAGGGAGGGGCCAGCCTGCAGTTTATGATGATTCCCTATACCTTCCTTTCCGCCGGAAAAACAGCCGATTACATTGTCACAGGGGCATTTGCCGAAAAAGCCCTGCAGGAAGCCTCCCTCATAGGCAACACCCACACGGCTGCCAGCACAAAGAACACCGGGTTCAGCACCATACCAGCCCAGGAGGAGTTATCCCTGAGCCCTAACCCGGCCTATCTGCACCTGACGACGAACAATACAATTTACGGCACACAGTGGAAATACACCCCTGCCTGCGGGAACATTCCTTTGATTGCCGATATGTCCAGCGATATTCTTTCCCGGGAGATGGATCTGACAAAATTTTCCCTCTTCTATGCCGGAGCACAAAAAAACCTTGGGCCTGCCGGGGTCACCGTGGTAGTCATACACAAGAGCATGCTGGAAAAAGTCCCCGATAATATCCCTAAAATCTTCAGCTATAAAACACATGCCGATACAAATTCCCTTTATAATACACCGCCATGTTTCTCTGTCTACATCCTTAAACTGGTCCTGGAATGGTTAAAGGATCAAGGCGGGCCCCAGGCCATGGGTCTCCTCAATGGGAAAAAGGCATCGCTCATCTATAATGCAATCGATCAAAGCAAGAACTTCTACCGGGGACATGCCCAAAAAAAAGATCGTTCAAGCATGAATATTACTTTCCGCCTTCCCACTGAGGATCTGGAAAATATCTTTCTACAAGAGGCTGCCGCCGAAGGCTTGACAGGGCTGAAAGGACACCGCTCTGTCGGCGGGGTGCGGGCCTCCATCTATAATGCCATGCCCCTTGAAGGATGTGAAATACTGGCAAACTTCATGGAAAATTTCTGTAGCAACAACATATCCCAACAGGAGTAACACCGGAAAGGAGCAAAAAAATGTTGTCACTTTCGCAGAGGGCTTTAGAAATTACACCTTCCCCGACGCTGACAATTGATGCCCGCGCCAAGGAGCTAAAAAATGCAGGGGAGGATGTCATTGGTTTCGGGGCAGGTGAACCGGATTTCGATACCCCCCTTCATATACGGAAGGCTGCCCAAAGAGCAATTGATGAAGGCTTTACCAGATATACCCCGGCCAGTGGCATACCCGAGCTAAAAGAAGCAATTTGTGAAAAACTAAAGAAGGACAATGGCCTGGAATTTGAGCCAAGTCAAATTGTCGTCAGCAATGGGGCCAAACATTCACTGGATAATGTTTTTGCTACCATCTTAAATGAGGGGGATGAAGTCGTTATCCCCGCCCCGTACTGGGTGAGTTATCCGGAACTGGTAAAATTAAACGGTGGGACTCCGGTAATTCTGGAAACAAGACGTGAAAATAATTTTAAGGCCGGCGGGGATGAATTGGAACGCATACTCACCCCGCGCACCAAAGCCTTTCTTTTAAATAGCCCCGGCAACCCCATCGGGCATGTTTATACAAAAAAAGAGCTGGAAAATATCGCCCTTCTGGCCCTAAAACATCAATTTTATATTGTTTCTGATGAAATTTATGAAAAATTGATCTACGGAAAGAGCACGCACATCTCCGTTGCCTCCCTGGAAAAGGAGCTCCAGGAAAATACCATTATTGTCAACGGCGTTTCCAAATCCTATGCTATGACCGGATGGCGCATCGGTTACACTGCCTCAGCCCGGCCTATTGCTAGCGCTATGGCCGGCATCCAGAGCCACAGGGCTTCGAATCCCAATTCCATTGCCCAAAGGGCAGCCCTGGAGGCTATCAGCGGCCCCCAGGAATGCGTGGAAGAAATGCGCCAGGTTTTTGCCAAGCGTAGGGATTACATGTTGGACAGGCTGGACAGTTTTCCCTTGATTACCCCCGTCAAACCGGAAGGGGCTTTCTATATTTTTGTCGATGTGGGGGAAACATTTACAAAAAACTTTAGGGGGACAGCCATCGGCGACAGCGATAATTTTGCGGCCACGCTACTGGAACATTACCGGGTGGCCATCGTGCCGGGAAGGGGTTTTGGGGCCCCTGGTTATGCCCGTTTTTCCTATGCCACCTCTTTTGAAAACATTACCAGAGGGTTGGATCGACTGGAGGCCTTCCTTAGCGAATTGGCCTAGGCTAGGCTGCCGCTGTCATACCGTGTCCTACGAAACCTAAAACCTGGAGCGCTGCCTATACAGGGTTTTCGGAATGAAAGAAAAATAGATTCTCCTTAAAAGCAAAAAAAGCCCCGGGCAACTATAAACACGGGGCTTTTTTAAAAACCTCTCAGAAGGACATTTTCTACAAAGGGACGGCACTGTAAGGCAACTTTTTCTATTTCCTCCCGCGTATAGGGTCTTTGTGACATCAAACCCTCATCAAGGACAGTGGCAACCGGCCGAAATTGCTGCAGAACATACTGCCGGGAGCCTTGCAGGCCCTTGGCAATTTCCACCAGGTCCACCCTTTCCAGAAGGCCCGGGACCACCGTCGTGCGAAATTCATATTTTACAGAAGAATTTTTTAACAAGGAAATTGTCCGTGCAACCTTGCCATAGTCAACCTCTTTCCCCGCCAGCTGAGCATACTTTTGGGCGGGGGCCTTGATATCAACAGCTATATAATCGAGGTTTCCCCCTTCTAAAAGTTCCCCAAGAACTTGGGGAAATGTACCATTGGTATCAAGCTTGATCTTCAACCCCAGTGCCTTAGCCCGGGCTAGAAAACTTGCCAAATCTTTCTGCAGGGAAGGCTCCCCTCCGGTAATACAAAGAGCACCTTGGATATTCAAGCGTTTTTTCAGAAAAGCAAAGACCTCTTCTTCAGAATAGGATGGTTGGTTATCCGGATCTAAAACCAGATCCCGGTTAAAACAAAAGGGGCAGCGCAGATTACAGCCGCCCACAAAAATAGTTGAACAGATTTCCCCCGGATAATCGACTAGACTTGTTTTCTGAAAGCCACGAATTTCCAAAGAGTTATCCCCTTTTCCAGCATCTTTGGCACCCTAGTGTCCCTCCCAGATAACTGCTTTGGCAAAGGTGCGGTTCGTTTCCTTGACGATAATTAAAACCTCCTCATCAACGAGTTCCCCGGCCTCCTCGATATCGAGGATATAACCATGCAGCCTGGCAATTCCTCTTTCAGGGTGGGACAGATGCGGTTCTTCCACTTTAACCCGGTAAATGCCGCCCTCCTCCACCGGCAGGGCATGCCTTTCCACTTCGTTAAATTTTCCTGACATCAATATTTTATACTTTTCTATATGCAGGTTATCGGAACCCCGCACAAAAATATTTTTACCGGTTTCTGCCTCGAGCTTTTTTAGATAGAGCCCCCCGCTGCCGATCATTAAGGCTGCTACTTCACTGTTCATTTCCATCAGTACTGCCTCGACCTTGCTGCTCTGCAGTATTTTCTTTAGCTCCCTTTCTACCCTGTTGCAAACTGCTTCCGGGGAAAGAACTTTGCCCTTGCCACAGCAATAGGAACAAGGCTGCAGCATGCTGGCGGAAAGACCCTGCCTGACCTTTTTGCGGGAGATTTCCACCAGGCCCAGGTTGGTAATGCCTAGGACCTGACTTTTGGTGCGATCCCGGCTCATCTCCCCGCGGAGATGTTCCAAAACTTTTTGGCGGTGGTTTTGGGAACTCATGTCGATCAGATCGACGATGATAATTCCGCCAATGTCCCGCAGGCGTATCTGCCTGGCAATTTCTGTGGCCGCCTCCATATTCGTTTTAAAAATTGTTTCCTCAAGGTTTACCTTACCGGTATGTTTTCCTGTATTGACATCAATTACCGTCAACGCCTCTGTCTCGTCAAAAACCAGATATCCTCCGCAACGAAGCCAGACCACCCTGCTAAGCGAACGGTCGATCTCCCCCTCAATGCCAAAACGTTCAAAAATGGGTTCCTTATCATGATAACAGAAAACTTTGTTTTTTAAATGAGGGGAAAGCAGATCGAGAATCCCCAATACCTTAACATACTCCTGCTCATTGTCAACAATAAGCCTACTGATCCGATCGTTGAAAAGATCCCTGATAATACGATAAATCAGCGCAACATCCCGGTGCAACAGCACCGGTGGCTTCTCCCGGCTATACAGCGCCTTGGTTGTTTCCCAAAGTTGCAGGAGAAACTTGAGATCATGTTCTATACTTTCCCCATCAATTCCTTCTGCAGCCGTCCTGACGATTACCCCCACCCCGGGAGGCCTGATCCCCTCCATGATCTTTTTCAGGCGTTCCCTTTCTCCCTGCAAATCTATGCGCCTGGAAACACCCACATAATTAAGCCCAGGCATCAGCACGAGGTAACGGCCGGGGAGGGTAATATTTCCCGTCAGGCGGGCCCCCTTGCTCCCGAAAGGTTCCTTCATTACCTGTACCATAATTTCCTCCCCGGCACGCAAAAGACGTTGGATGGGCATCCTTTCCCCGCATGAATTTTCCCCTTTTGGTTGAGGAATATCGTCGACGTAGAGAAAAGCATTTCTTTCTTCACCAATATTTACAAACGCCGCCTGCATCCCGGGTAGCACATTTTCTACCAAACCCTTATAAACATTTCCGATCATCCTCTGCTGTAGAGGGCGTTCAATATAAACTTCAACCACACGCCCATTTTCCAGCAGGGCCACTCTTGTTTCTTTATGTTCGTAATTCACAATAATTTTTTGTTCCATAACAACCTCTCGATAGTATAACGATGGTAGCCAGAATAGAAGACCCTACCAGGACAGCCGCAACTTTTGCAGGCAATCCCCATAGGTATCCCCCATAGGGGTTAGCAGCGTTTTTCCTTTTCGTATAAAGATATTTTCGCGAAATAATTTTATTCCCTCTTTTCCCGTAGGGAAAAATGACAATACCTCCTCCGGCCTAGCCCCCCCCTTGCTACCCGTTGCCAGGAGCATGAGAAGTCTGGTTTTATTATGATTTTTTTCTAGCCAAAGACGGTAAATAAAAGGCCGGATATTCAATCTTCTTTCCTTTTTTCCTGTCCTTATAACCAACAATTTTTCAGCTTTCAGGATATCCCTGGGAAGATGATCGCACAGCTCCGAAAAAGCTGGGGATAAGGCCTGATATAGCGCGGCTTCAACAAGTGAGGATAGTGGATCGGCAAGCGGATCGGCCGGTATGATAGCATTTATTTCCAGCCCCTCAGGGAGTTGTTCTCGTAAAACTTCTTCCAGCACCCCCTTTTCCCAATATTTTGACAGGTACAGATCGAGATATTCATTTTTCCCGGTGATCCCCACTGCCAAGGGCGCGGCAAAGATCAGGCGCGGCTGAGGGTTAAAGCCCTGGCTTAGAGCCAGCGGCACACCCCCGCGTCTTAGTGCACGCGTAAAGGTCCGTAGCAAATCCAGATGGGAAATATACCTCATCCCATCACCCTTATAAAATTTTAGCCTATAACAATACAACGCCGCCCACCTTAATTCCGGGGCAATCCTTTATCCCACAGCCCCTGCAGCCCGCTGTGCGGCAATCATCTGTTAATTCCCCTTTGATAGCACGCATATGTTCTCTTTTTAGAAACTCCTTGCTCACTTTTGTATCAATATGATCCCAGGGGAGTAGATCATCATAGCCCGGGCGCAAACCTGCATAGTAGCCGGGATCAATTCCCGCCTTTTTGAAAGCTTCCTGCCAAAGGGCAAAGGAAAATTCATCGCTCCAGGCATCCAGACGGCTACCGGCCCGAAAAGCATTTTCCAAAACAGGGGCCAGCCGGCGGTCCCCCCGGGCAAGTGTGGCCTCGAGCAAACTCATTTCCGCATCATGCCAAGTAAAATTTACCCATCTGTTAAAACGGAGCCCCCGTCTCAGCAGCCCTTGGCGGCGCCTGATTTCCTCCGGTGGAATCTGTGGTTCCCACTGGAAGGGTGTATGCGACTTGGGAACAAAAGTCGATGCGCTAACGGTAAGACGAAAAGGACCGCGCTTTTTTCTCTCTATCCCTTGATAAATGGCCATGATTTCTTTGACAAGATCGATTATTCCCTCCAGATCTTCATCCTTTTCTGTGGGCAACCCGATCATAAAGTAAAGCTTGATATGGTTTTTTCCGGAGGAGATGGCCTCGCCCGCGGCATCTAAAATTTCCTCCTGGGTTATCTTTTTATTAATGACATCCCTGAGCCTCTGTGTTCCGGCCTCAGGGGCAAAAGTAACGCCTCCCCCACCCTGGTTTTTCTTGACCCGATCCGCTAGTTTGAGGGAAAATTTATCGGCGCGCAAAGAGGGTAGGGATAGCTGCACATCCCTTTCCGCCAGCTCCTCATGTAGCAGGTCCACAAGCTGCTCAATACCCGGGTAATCGCTTGTACTGAGCGAAGAAAGGGATAGTTCCTCGAAACCGGTTTTGGCAATAATGTTCCCGGCCAAATTCTTTAGCTTGGGGATAGAACGGTTTCTAACCGGACGGTAAATAATCCCGGCCTGGCAAAAACGGCACCCCTGTGTGCAACCCCGGAAAAGCTCCAGCATAGCACGATCATGAACAACTTTCATATAGGGAACAAGAAAGGCTTCCGGGTAAAAGCTTTGTTCGAGATCCACCGTTCTTTTAGTAATCCTGGAAGGCAAGCCTTCTTTTACTGCCCTGATTCCGGAAAACTTCCCGCCCTCGGGGGAGGGCACATAGGAAGGCTCATAAAAGGATGGCACATAAATACCGGAAAGCCGTGAAACCCGGGACAGAAATAATTGCCTATCGGGTTCACCGCCCCTTTTCCAGCACAGATACTCTTGGAGAAGTTCCGGCAGGATCCCCTCGCCATCTCCAATGAC
>DUNV01000042.1 GCA_012839215.1 Bacillota bacterium | reverse complement strand
ACCATAGAAATAACTGATTGATTAGATTTTTCCTTCATACCTCATCCTCCATAACAAATGTAAAATTAAAAACATGCCAAGAATAAAATAATTCCGACATTAAATGTAAATAACCGCGCTCCGCCGCCCTCCCTTCTAATTTTTGGCCCTTATTTGCTCCCAGAAAAGGCCATTAAAAATTATTATAGCAATAACAAGCAGAAAAATCAAAATAATCGGGGTAAAAAAACAGCCTTTTTGTTAAACCGTTAATATCCCCCGGCGTTGAAAATCCTCGCTAACAAAACCCAGGCCTAGTCTATCCAGTGTTTCTTTTGTAGGTATTCCCTCGTTTGTCCAGCCCTTAAATTCGTAATAAGAATCAAGAAGCTCCTGTTCGAACTTGCTATCCCTGACTGCCCAATGATTTTCGGGGGGTCTTTCATCGGCTCTTCTCAGGCCCCTTCTAACATTGAGGGCTCTGACAAGGTTGCGATTCCTAACGGCTATTTCCCATAATCCATCCTTATCAAGATCAATCCCGGCGGCAAGTGATATAATATGCGGCAAATTATGTATATGATAGGGAGGTTTGCCACCATATTGACCATTAAATGATGATAAAAAAGCACAAAGTCCTATGGCATCATCTACATAATGCATTAGCTCATTCCAATCGCAAATTAAACAGGCAGCTTCGATAGTCATGTCATGCCTTTTTTCCCATTCCAAAAAAATCTGTTTAATTCTATCGTTGGGAAGAGCAACCCAGTTTCTAGCAAATTCCTCCCTTTTTTCCCTTGTAGGAAGTGGATCCTGAGGGAAGGATCCCTCAATCTGGGTTATGGTCATTTTTTCGCCGGTGGCAAGCATCAAAAAATAGGCCGGATTTAATTTACCAAGTTTGATGGGTACTTGCTCAAATTTTTTAACAGTATTATGATCGTATTTTTCCGCGCCCCTGCCTATCTGGCGTGCGGCCCAGTAGACACCGTTAGCAAGAATGTCCCCGATTCCCTCCCGTCTGACAATCTTATCAAGAAGGTAATGAAATCTTTCCCCCTGATCGACGGGAAATCCCGGCATGTCCTCATCGGTTAAAATGCCTGCCTCGTAAAGTTCGGAGGCAAAAGCCAGAACCTGAGGTGTCGAGTATGAATCAAGGCCATATTCCTGGGTAAAGCTGAGCATGTGATAGCTAAAATCCACATCCTGGTAGGCTGCCATATGGTAGGTATCCTTTCCAAAGCATTTTAGATAAAAGATGGGCCTGCCTGGATAGGCCATTACCTGGTGGCAATCCTTCGGGCAATTATAACAGCCATTAAAATTGACGCGGATATTGTCGCCTATTTCCTTCCATTCCTTTTCGATTTTCTTATTCCAATATTCCCTCGTCCGTACGCGGGCATGGCCCCAGGCAAAATTATCGTGGTGAAAACTGTCGTCATCATCATGCGCCATCACATCCCCGCAATTTGGGTGATTATAAATATCCTCGTTTAATTGTACACACATCTCAAACAGCTCTGCCGGGTGGGCAACATTGATATCTTTTGTGCCGCGAACAACGATTGCTTTTAACCTTTTGTCACCCATAATTGGGCCGGCCCCCCTGGAAGCGCTGGAGTTATCATGTTCAATGCTGGCCATATAAACCCTGCTTTCGCCGGCCAGGCCGATAGCAGCTACCTGGGCCCTTGGTTCCTTTAGTTCTTCTTTGATCAGTGCCGCCGTCTCCTGGGCACCTTTTCCCCGAAGATGCGTAGCATCACGTATTTCCACCTTATCGTTGTTTATCCACAAATAAACAAGATCAGGTGCTTTGCCACGGATTACGATGGCATCATAGCCTGCATACTTTAGCTCGGGTCCGAAAAAACCGCCCATTACTGAGTGTACCAGTAGGTTTGTTTGTGGTGAAAAAGTGTTGACAACAGTACGGGTGGCCCCCGGTACAAGTGTGCCGTTTAAAAGGCCAGCACTAAATATTAGTAAATTGTCGGGGGAAAAAGGTTCGGTTTCAGGGGGGACTCTGTCCCAAAGTATCCTGGCAGCAATGCCCTGCCCCCCCAAATGCAATTCTGTTAAATGTGGATCGATCTCAACCCTTTCAATGTT
>DUNV01000041.1 GCA_012839215.1 Bacillota bacterium | reverse complement strand
GCGGGGGGAAAATGCCTGAACGGACAGGAGGCAGCAAAGAAGAAAAAATAAAAATGCCCGATTTTACGGTCCTTGACGCCGATGATAAAGCTGTCAAACTCTCTGATTTCTTCGGAAAGCCAATTGTGCTGAACTTTTGGGCCAGTTGGTGCCCGCCGTGTAAAGGAGAAATGCCGGAGTTTGACGAAGCATATCTGAACAGCGGAGATGATGTTACCTTCATGATGGTGGATCTCGTCGATGGACAGCGTGAAACAAAGGAAAAGGGTGCCCAGTATGTCAAAGAGATGGAATTCTCTTTTCCGGTTTACTTTGATACGGAGCTGGAGGCGGCAAGTAAGTACGGTATAACCTCCCTGCCGACAACAATATTTATTGATAAGGATGGCTATATTGTCACAGGGGCAAGGGGTGCCCTTGATGCAGAAGCATTGCAAAAGGGAATTGATCTGCTAAAGGATTAACAGATAGATGACGAAATTCCTAAATTTCCAAGTTTGCCGATCAAGGTATAGTCAGAGGAAACAGCAAAGCGCCTGGGCGACATTGCGCGAGTAAAGGTAATAAGGTATCTAACGCCGGGCAAAGGGGGATAAACAATGTCTTCAAAAACTTTTTTACTTAGGACAGTAATGGCACTAATAGCTGTGTTTTCCCTTGCGATTAATATTTGGATTGGCTTTGAGCTGCTCCAATGGCTGGGCCTAGTTTTTTATTTGATATGTTTTGTAATGTACGCCAAATCATTGTATCTGGCCTTGGCGAAAACCAAAAAAGTAACGGCGGATTTGCTGGTTGTTACCGTCATGATCGTATCGTTGTTAGCGGGACAACCCCTCAGCGGGGCCCTTGTGGCCTGGTTTATTAGTATGGGCCTTACCATTTCTTGGGCTATCATTGAAAAAACACGGCGTAAAATTGAAGCCTTGACAAAAGAGAGACAGAAACTTGTGCGGGTTTTTAGGGATGAAACAATTTTGGAGTTGCCTGTGGAGGAGGTTCGCGAGGGCGATACCGTGATCGTGCCCCAGGGTGAGATGATCGCCGTGGATGGAGAAATTATAGAAGGATCATCTTCCATTGATGAAGCGGTGATCACCGGGGAGCCGTTTCCAGTTTACAAAGGGGTGGGCGATTCTGTGACCTCCGGCGCTATCAGTCTGACCTCACAACTAAATATCCGCGCCACGAGTGATGGCGACAAGGGGTACCTCCATGTCATGGCCGAAAGGATTGGGAAACAGTTAAAAATAAAGCCCAAAATCCATCAGACAGCCGACCGGATCGTCCAGTTTTTTATCACCGGTGTGGTTCTCTATGCTCTTGGTGTTTTTCTCTTTACAGGCGGCTTGAGCGGCGATGCTGCCGCCGGACTTGTTCGTATGGCTGCTGTGACGGCAGTGGCCTGCCCCTGCGCCTGGGCGCTCTCCGTGCCGACTGCTTTTGCGGCGGCTATCGGAGGCCTGAGCGGCCGTGGTATTTTAGCCAGCGGCGGCACTTCTTTGGAGATTATGGGACAGGCTTCCACGGTAGTGCTCGATAAGACGGGTACGGTAACCCTGGCGGAGCCGAAGGTTGTGGGTATCGATGCCTTTACGATGCCGGCCGAGGAGCTGCTGCAGATTGCTGCATCGGTAGAATCCGGCTTTAATCACCCTATTGCCAATGCTATCGTTTCCTATGCCATGGACAGAGATGTGCAGCCTTTACAGGCAAAGGATTCTGAGTATCTTCCGGGTCTTGGCGTTAAATCTTCTGTTCGGGGACGACAGGTGGTCCTGGGATCAAATGAAACGATGAAGACATTGGGCCTTAGCGTGCCTGCAGAAACCAGGTTTGAGGGGACAGCCACATGGATCGGGATCGATGGGGAAATAGCGGGGGTTATCATCGTCCAGGATGAACTGAGGGATTATGTAACAGGACTGGGCAGCGAACTGCATGAACTGGGCATGAAAAAAATTGTGTTGGCTACTGGCGACAATGAAGAGGCTGAGGCACGGCGTGTTGCCCAGCTTATCGGTGCAGATGATTTTCATTGGGGCTTGAAACCTGAAGACAAGGTATCTCTTGTCAAGAAATTCAAAGGAGAGGGTTTTACCGTCATGGTTGGCGACGGTATAAACGATGCTACCGCACTGGCCACAGCAGATGTAGGGATCTCCATCGGCCATACCAAAGCCGATCTTGCTATTAAATCTTCTGATATTATCATTTTGCGCAATGATGCCACCGGCCTGCTAAATGTTATCCACACGGGTAAAAAGCTGATCCAGATTATCAAGCAAAACTATGCATGGGCTATAGGTTTTAATATGGCAGGTATCGCGCTGGCAACAACAGGAATCCTAACACCGTGGCTGGCAGCCCTATTTCATCATGTAAGTTCTGTACTCGTCGTGCTCAATTCTGCCCGGCTGGCCAGAAAGTAGGCAATTTCTAGCTAATTCAGACCAATTACCTAATTCTTCTTAAAATAAATTCCTCGTGCTTGGCTACCTCCTTTTCAATTCTATCAAGCTTTTCGGAAAGTAATTGGTATCCATCAAAAAGCGCGCCTATTTTTTGACCGTGATCGTTTTCAATTCTGATAACTGTTGCCTTGACAAATTCAAGATCTTTTTTTACATCGTTAAGATCGTCTTTTGTGGCCATGGTTGATCCTATTTCAGCGAGTTCATCTTTTGTGGCCATGGTTGATCCTATTTCAGCGAGTTCGTCTTTTGTGGCCATGGTTGATCCTATTTCAGCGAGTTCGT
>DUNV01000040.1 GCA_012839215.1 Bacillota bacterium | reverse complement strand
CTTTTGTCTCTGGGCGATTAAAGATGGACCTACCGCTGCCCTAACCGTGGAATATTTTTACACCACGCTTTTTCGCGGTGGTATTGGCATGATGATGATCCTGGTGATTAATGGGGTTATCCGCGGGATGGGTCATACCCGGGTATCAATGTATATCGCCCTAGCCATTAACATGTATAACATCATATTTGATTATATATTGATATTTGGCAAACTTGGTTTTCCTGCACTCGGTGTGAAGGGGGCGGCAATAGCCACAGGGAATGCCCAGATCCTGGGGCTCATGTTGGGGGCTTTATACCTTTACAGATCCCGCCATACGCTTAAACTCACCTGGAACAGCTTCTTCCCTTTGAGAAAAGAAGTATTAAGAGGTATTGTATCTATCAGCCTTCCGGCAGGAATGGAAGAAGTGGTACACAATTTTAGCCGGCTGATCTCTATGACCTGGATCGCTGCTCTGGGTCCAATCAGCTTTGCGGCCAACGCGGCCGCATCGGCTGTGGAATCATTTTCCTTTATGCCGGGTTATGCCTTTGCTGTTGCCGCCACTACCCTGGTCGGGCAACGTCTAGGGGCCGGTAAACCTGGGGAGGCAACAAAAACCGGGAGCAAGGCCACCCTCATGGCCTTCAGCCTGATGAGTACCATCGGACTATGCTTTTTGCTATTTCCCTATTATATTATGAAAATATTTTCCCCGCCCGAAGCCGAGGTTTTACATTTGGGAATTTCCTGTTTGCAAATTGCTGCGGCAGAACAGCCTTTCATTGCCATACAATATACTCTTGCCGGTGCCCTGAAAGGGGCCGGAAACACCAAAGGGCCACTCCTGGCCGGTGCTGTGTCCTGTTTTTTTGTACGCCTGCCACTGATCTATGTGGCAGTCAATATTTTTCACCTTCCCGTTCCCTACATCTGGTGGATCACGGCAATCCAGTATCTTGTGGCCTCCCTCATCGTTCTGCTCATTTACCGACGGACAAAATGGCATCACCTTATCTGTAAACCTTCCTTTACTGCGGGTGCCTAATATAACTTTACATGAAAAAGTCAAGTGGTCTTGCCTACTCAGTAATAGCCATGTATAATAACCTCCATACCATAAAAACAATTCCTTAAAAAGGAAATATACATATACAAAACGGGTGGTGCATAAGGATGAATACTTTTTCCAGGATAACGACAGAGATACTTAAACTTGCTGAGCTGTGCCTAAGCAATAGCACTATTGATCCAGCCCTCCATGAAAAATATGATGTAAAAAGGGGGCTGCGCGATCTCAATGGTAAGGGCGTATTGACCGGGTTAACAGAAATCTCGGAAATAGTCTCCTCCAAAGTAATTGATGGCAAGGAGTATCCCTGCGAGGGCAAGCTCTATTATCGGGGCATAGACATTGAAAAAATCGTTAACGGATTTATCAAAGAAAACCGTTTTGGCTTTGAAGAAGTTGCCTATTTATTAATGTTCGGCCAACTGCCCGACACCCGGGAGCTAAATGATTTTACCCGGGTACTGGGTAGATATCGCTCACTGCCAACAAGTTTTGTCAGGGATATTATCATGAAGGCCCCCAGCAAGGATATGATGAACACATTGGCCCGCAGTGTGCTGACCATGTACTCTTATGATGACCGTGCTGAAGATGCCTCCCTGCCCAATGTTCTGCGCCAATGCCTACAGCTGGTAGCCCTGTTTCCTCTACTGGCCGTCTATGGGTACCAGGCTTATTGTCACTATCATGGTAAAAAAAGCCTCTATATTCATGCCCCCATGACCGAACTCTCCACAGCCGGAAACATTTTACATATTTTAAGAGCAAATAGTGAGTACACACCACTTGAGGTCAAGTTACTCGATCTGGCCCTGGTACTGCATGCCGAACATGGGGGCGGTAACAATTCCAGTTTCACAGTTCACGTTGTGACATCCTCGGGAACGGATACTTATTCGGCCATTACAGCAGCATTAGGTTCGCTGAAGGGATTCCGGCATGGGGGCGCCAACATTAAAGTAAGCCAGATGTTTGAGGATATGAAAGCAAGCATTAAAGATTGGACCGATGAATCCAGCATAACCGATTACCTGACCAGGCTACTGGAAAAACAGGCCTTTGATCGCACAGGGCTAATCTACGGAATGGGACATGCCATCTACTCCCTGTCTGACCCGCGGGCAAATTTGCTCAAACAATTTGTCGGGCGCCTTGCCCGGGAAAAAAACCGCCAGGAGGAATTCCAACTCTATTCCCTGGTTGAAAAGCTTGCGCCAAAAATTATTGCCGAACGGCGGCGTATTTACAAAGGAGTCAGCGCCAATGTAGACTTTTATAGCGGACTTGTTTATCATATGTTAGACCTTCCAATTCAACTATATACACCGCTGTTTGCCATTGCCCGCATTGCTGGATGGTCTGCCCATCGCATAGAAGAAATTATTAATGTCAATAAAATAATCCGGCCATCATATAAGGCAGTTTCCGGTTACAAGGAGTATGTGCCTTTGGCTGAACGCAACCCCTTTGCCTAGCCTGATCACTCCCGTGATAAAAGGGCCAGTGTTCATCATTATCGAAAAGATCAATACGGGCATATGCCCCTATTAATAAAATCTATTTCCTTTCTTCAACAAATAGATCTATGCTTGTGATGTACACATTCAAGTGTATTTTTTTTATTTTATAAATTATACATAGGTAGGTGGTAGTGATCGATGAGGAACGTGTTGGCAACAAAGTGGGGAATTATCCTTGTTGGTGCGACAATTGGGGTTTTGGCCTCGCTGCTGCAGTTTTGGGGTAATCCGGCAAATATGGGTATTTGTGTGGCCTGTTTCGTCAGGGATGCCACGGGTGCCCTCGGTTTGCATAGAGCCCCCGTGGTGCAATATCTGCGCCCGGAAATTATTGGCTTTGTCCTGGGATCCTTCGTTGCGGCATACCTGTTCAAGGAATTTAGGCCCCGCCTTGGGTCTGCCCCCATTGTCAGGTTCATCCTTGGTGCCCTGGCCATGATCGGCGCCCTCATCTTCCTGGGTTGTCCTTGGCGGGCCGTGCTTCGCCTCGCCGGTGGTGACTGGAATGCTATTTTGGGCCTGCTTGGCCTTTTTGCCGGCATCTGGATTGGTACAAGATTTCTTAGAAACGGATATAACTTGGGGGCGACCCACAAAACCTATACTTCGGTGGGCTGGTTATTCCCCCTCATTATGGCTGGATTATTGGTAATCATGTTAATTTATCCCAAAATCCCCGGGGAAGCACAGAGTGGAGTGCTTTTCTATAGCGTTGAAGGACCGGGATCCATGCATGCACCCCTTATAATCTCCCTAATTCTAGGCCTAGTCATTGGTTTTTTGGCACAAAAAAGTCGTTTTTGTACCATGGGCGCCCTTCGTGATCTGATTTTATTCAAACAAACCCACTTGTTTTCAGGATTCGTCAGCCTAGCCATCGCTGCTTTTTTGACAAATCTGATCGTTCACCAGTTTAGCCCCGGGTTTGTAGGACAACCTGTCGCCCATACCATGCATTTCTGGAACTTTGCTGGTATGGCCCTGGCTGGCCTGGCCTTTTCACTGGCAGGCGGTTGCCCCGGGCGCCAACTTTTCCTCTCCGGCGAGGGCGATGGTGATGCAGCAGTGTTCGTGGTCGGTATGGTCGTCGGCGCTGCCTTTGCCCATAATTTTGGCTTGGCTAGTTCCGCCAACGGTGCTACTCCGGCGGGAATGGTTGCCGTTTTAATCGGGCTGGCAGTATGTTTGTTAATCGGCTTTACTATGCGGGAAAATATCGCTTAGTTGTTTTCCTGCATTAAACAAGTGCTTGTTTTTAATGTAAACCTTTTATTTATTATATTGCAAGGAGGATAAAAGAAGATGAGCGATATCGTCAATACTGTTGATGCCAGGGGATTTTCTTGCCCCCAGCCGGTGATTATGACACTCAATGGAATTAAAAAAGCAAACAAAGGCAAGATGGAAATTCTAGTGGATACAGATACGGCCAAGGAAAATGTCAGCCGCGCCGCCGGAGCCCAAGGTTGGGTTGTAGAGGACATTCAACCGGAGGATGAGGGTTATAGGATTACGATCAGGAAGGAAGGCTAAAATGTTTAGATCCCTTGGGAAAAAGAAGGCTAAACCTGATACAACCGTGGATAGGGGCATCCTTGTTTTTGAAAATACCACCGATGTCATCAGAGCTGAAAATGTACTAAAAGCAGAAGGGTGGAAAGTAAGGGTTATGGGGCCGCCCCCGGAGATACGCAGCGGGTGTGACCTTGTCATTGAGTTTCCACTGATTGAAGAACTGTCTATGATCAGAAAGCTGGAAGAAAATAATATAAAACCTACGCAGGTTGTTCCGGTCAACAGTGTCTTGCTCGAACCGGTCGACTTGCTCCATGAAAAGGAATATGATCAATATCTGATGGTCAGGGCCGCAAATATGAAGATCACTGTTGACAGGGATACAAAAATGATCGTTAATGTTTCCGGAGGTGGTTGCCCCGATGTTCCCTACCTGGCAGGTGAAATGGTCAACAAACACCTGGATGCAGCACCCCTTCCCAGGGATATTGGTTATACCCTTTGTGCCTATGCCCTGCAGATTGCCTATGACAGGGTGGTGGAAAAATGTTCGCTTTAGTTGGCACTGTTCCCGAAGATAAATTTCCTCTCGCTAGCGGCACGGTTGTTTTAGAAGGAGAGGAAATTATCGTCGCTAACAAGCGCATTGCTGTAAACCGGGGAACACCGGCGATGATCGCTGCTGCCGCTGTCACCATGCATTATCTGGGCAAGCCCGCTCCTTATTGTTTTTTAGTGGGGGATATCGGCGATGGTGTTGGCTGTAAACTGCTCTATAAGCACCTTGAAGAGTATCTTCCCAGTAGCACCCTTGCTACCCTGGCCCTACACTATTTCCAGCCTGATGTGGGTTTATTTAAAAAAATGCTTGCGGCAGTGAAAAAAATGCCCTTGCGGCCCACTCTGATTGCCGATGCAGGATTTATGTATGTCGCCAAAATGGGTGGGGATGCATCCACCTTTGATTTATTTACACCCGATGCCGGTGAACTCGCTTACCTGGCTGATGAAAAGGCCCCGCATCCTTTTTATACCCGCGGGTTCATTTTGCACGATGAAAATCTTATTCCTGACCTGATCAAAAGAGCATACCAGTATAATAATGCGGCCTCCTATCTCCTGGTTAAGGGTGCCAAAGATTATATTGCCAACAGGGAGGGCATCATGGAAATAGTTGATAGTCCCAACGAAGAAGCCCTGGAGCCAATAGGTGGTACGGGTGACACGTTAACCGGAGTGGTATCGGCTTTGATCGCCGCTGGTCTAGACATTAGAACTGCATCTGTCAAAGCAGCCAAAATTAATAGGCTGGCTGGATCATATGCCAAGCCTACCCCGGCAACGCAGGTATATGATATAATCAAGCAAATTCCACCTGCTTTGGAATCAGTATTAAATCACTAGAAAAGAGGTTTTAGCAAGATGGAAAACCGCCCCATGCTCACAAAAAACGCCCGTGCCGCTGGTTGAGCATCCAAGATAGGTCCGGGGGACCTGACGGATGTTATCCAGGGCCTCGCTTTGCAAAAGGATCCAAACCTGCTTGTCGGGCTTGATGTTTCCGATGATGCCGGTGTTTACAGGTTAACAGATGAAATTGCCCTCATACAAACCCTGGATTTCTTTACCCCTATCGTGGATGATCCCTTCGATTTTGGGCGGATTGCCGCGGCAAATTCTTTGAGCGATGTCTATGCCATGGGTGGCAGGCCCCTGACAGCGATGAATATTGTCTGCTTTCCCATCAAGGAAATGGACAATAAAGTTTTGCGCTCCATCCTTGAGGGAGGGCTGGAAACGCTCAAGAGGGCAGACACCATACTGGTTGGGGGACATAGCGTCGAGGATCCGGAGTTGAAATATGGGCTATCAGTCACAGGAATTGTTCACCCGCAAAAGTTTCTGACCAATGCCGGCGCAAGGCCGGGCGATTTGCTCATTCTCACTAAACCGCTGGGAACAGGCATACTGGCCACAGCCCTCAAAGCAGATATGCTCGAAGGGGACGCCACCAGAAGGATCACTGAACTGATGGCTACCTTGAATAAGGATGCCGCCCAGGCAATGGAAGGCCTAAAAATAAATGCCTGCACGGATATTACAGGTTTTGGCCTGCTGGGTCACGGCCTGGAAATGGCCAGTGCCAGTAACGTGGGCATAAGGATCCATGCAGAAAAGGTCCCGGTTATTCCCGAAACAATAGAATTCGCCTCCATGGGACTAGTCCCTGCGGGAAGCTATACGAACCAGAAATTTTGTTCAAAACAACTGCAGGTTGACGACACTGTCGATCCCTTGCTCATTGACATATTTTCCGATCCGCAAACGTCGGGAGGGTTGCTCATCTCGGTTCCTAAGGATATAGCCCCTTCCCTGGTGGAAAGGCTGACGGAAAAGAAAACACCGGCGGCAAGCATTATCGGGGAAGTGTCAGGAAGCAATCCGGGAATGATCCAGTTTTACTAGGGGGCCTGCCCCTGAAATCGGCAGCCCCCTTTTCCTCTCCTGTTTTGCCCGGCTTTACTTGAAAACTCTGTATGTTGCCGGGCCGGGCGTCTTTACCCTTTCTGCAAGGCTTTCCTTTACAAAAACAGAAGACACTTTACCATAATTTTGAGAAACCTGGACCCTTACGGCAACAAATATTGTAATAAATAATGCCATGATTAAAACAATAGAAACCAGGGTTAGCGACACTGTTTTCCAGATGCGCTGGTTTCGCCGATTTTTTTCCGCCAGCAACGCATTAAGTTGTTCCAGTTTTTGGGCAACAATGTTTTTATCGGCGGTTAGCTCCACAGTTTCACCGAGCAGTATACCCACAGTAGTTTCAAAAACCTCTGCTAGGCGAATAAGGAGACCTGCATCAGGCACAGAAAGACCCTTTTCCCATTTTGACACTGTCTGCCGTACCACATGCAACCGCTCTGCCAATTCCTCCTGGGTAAGCCCCTTTTGTTGGCGAAAATTTTTGAGATTTTCATTGAACACGCTGCTTTATCCCCCCTTTCCCCCATACTATACCTGGAAAACTGCCGTTGCCGCAAGCAACAGAAAATAACATCGCCTAAAACTTCAATCACTTACACATTTTAGTAATAAATTGTGGTAAAATAAGGGGATCTCTGGGGGGACCCCTTAGAATTTATCATATCGGGGAGGTTTTGCCGGTGAAGAAAAAATGGATAATTTTTGCGGGAGTTGTTGTCCTGATCGGTATCCTTGCCACTGTTGTCTTCGCATCCAGCCCCATCAGGCTTTTTGTTAACGGCCAGGAAATCAAGCCGGACGTTCCACCGCAGCTTATTAATGGAAGAACGATGGTCCCAATTAGGTGGGTTGCTGAGATGCTCGGGGCTGAGGTCTATTGGAATGAAAAAGACAGGATTGTTGGTATTGAATTTTCCCTGCCGCCGGAACTTTCGGAAGACTGGCAGTATCCCCTGCCGGGAGGCGGGGAGCTTTCCCTGGGCTATCTGGGACGGGAGGCACACTTTACCCTTCCTGCAGTTATTACCCTCAACGATTATCTCGCCCGGAAACAAAAAGACTCCCTTTATCCGCTGCAGGAAAATACACGGCAACCGTTGCTCGTACGCTATGAACTGCTTGACATTGGCCGAACCGATGGCGGCATGTCTTACAGCGAAAAGACTGCCTATACGGTGGCGGCCCGTCTTTATTATAGTGAACCAGAAATTAGGGAAGATCACCCTCCATATGTTACCAGACTAGGCGAACAAAAACTTCCCGCTGGCGGAACTGTGGGCAATAGCGAAGAACTAAATTTTAAGTGCCACTGGTATGAGGATACCAGGTTCGTTATTAGGCCCAAAGGGGAAATATTCATCGAAAAGGATGAAGATAGCGGCCGCACCACCTGGATTCAGGGCCTGGAGGGATGGTACATAGATGAAGAATATACGCAGGTATTAAGTAAGAAAGAGCTGGACAAAATGCCCGGGCTCTTTGATTTCCCGTTTCCACCGGCAGAATACGATTACGTTCTTATAAAACGCTGACCCCTTGATGCCTATACGTGTAGCTATATGTATCATCAAAATAAAGGTTAGTACATTACACCGTCCAGGCCATCGATTAGTTCCAGGCCGCAAACTGTACCTTCCCTGATGAGAAAGAGAATGCTTTTGGTGCCTTCCGCCTCCGTATAGGCATAGGCAAAATCGTATTGGCTGCCGAACCAGGCCTCATCATCGTAGCTGATGCGATCCAGCCTTCTAAGGGATTTGTCAGACCACTGCCTAAGCAGGGTTTCTTCCGTATCCCCCATGGTAGTCCCCGCGGCAGAATAACCCTTCCCGCTGGCGCGGATGGTAGTAACCGTATAGATGCCCTCAGATGGATTCAGGTATGTTACCTGCAGGCCATCGCCTTCCACGACAGCGCCCGGGCCAAAGCTCTCCGCCCGGAAACCTTCACGGCTTTGCTCAGCCAAATCAAACCCAAAGGGGAAATCAAGCGGGTAGGCGTCAAGATACAAAGCCCCCCCGGCCCCGGGGATCTGCAAGCCGAATGTATCATCCCTATAACTCAGAGAATAAAGGAGTAATTGCCGCAGGCTGTCTGCCTCCTCCGCTGCAAAATGTTCCGACAGGCATGCGCTGAACAAGGCTCTATCATAATCCCATTGCAGTGCCAGTATATTGATGAGGCCCTCTGTATAAGCGCCGTCGGCGGCTAGCACAGCTTTGCCCAGATAATAGTTGCGCAGTGATTGTTCATCATAGTCATGCTGGGATCGCCCATTGCTCACGGCTGCGCTGCGCAGGGCCTCCCAGAAGGGATTCCACCAATCCAGGGCATAGGTATCATTAAGTTCCAACCAGGTGGCAGGGGTGAAGTTCTCCAGACAGGGGAGCAGATCATAACCACTGACGGCCTTGCCGGCCAGCAGATCCGGCAGGTAATCATGTATATCCCCTGTCGAGGAGGAAAACATGTTTTCAGGTGCCGGGTCTTCAAGCCCCGCTGGTTCCCCCTGCCCCGCTGGCTTTTCCTGCCCCGGATGGGAAACCATGTCACAGCCCGTTGCAATTGCTATGGTAAGGAATAAGGTGATTAAAGAGCAGAACATCACTCTTCCTTTGCTTACGGCAGGCATGATATGTAGGACCCTAATGTATTTTCCAAGGTATTTGTTCATTACTTTACCCATGCTCCCACTCCCCTTCCTCCTACATTTTTACCTGTTTAACGCATCCCCGATATTGAAGACGGATAGGCCAAATTATGGTTCCCTCGCTAGCCCGCCAACCTCGACAGGTGCTCTTTCAATAGGCCCACCCGCCTTCAACCGGTGCCCAATATACTATTCAAGCGGTAGTAAACCCTCTTTAAACCATGCATCCCTCCTTTTCACCCTTTTAAAAAGGCTGTTTATAGACTATACTAAAAATAAATATAAATATTTTTTTAGGGTGGTGTTCCGGCATGAGTACAGCAAAACAGTTTCTAAAAAGCCTCATTGAGGGCATTCCTGAAAATGAGATTTTGCAGATTATAGACTTTATTAGCTATTTAAAGGTTAGAAGGGAAAAAGAGTTGTATAGGGAATTATTAAAAGCCGGCGAAAGCAGTTTGGATTTTTGGGATAATGAAACAGATGATGAAGTATGGAATAATGTATAAACAAGGGGATATATTGCTTATTCCAATTCCATTTACTGATTTATCGTCAAGTAAAAAGCGGCCTGTATTAGTCATGTCAAATTCTGAATATAATGCGAAAACAGAGGATGTAATAGTGCTTGCCGTAACGTCTAATATAAAGGAAAAAGATTACTCAATAATATTTACAAACAGTGATATGGCAGAGGGATACATAAAAGTTGATTCCTCCATAAGGGCAGATAAAATCTATACTCTTTTAGCGTTTATCTATCGTGCTGTCCGGAAACCATTCAATAGGTGAAATATACGGATCAGGACGATCTTTATTTATCTTAAAATCAATTTTTTCTCCGAAAGTCTTAAACCGGTTCTATCGCTGATAAGCTGATACTTTGGGCTATAGTTTTTGCTTGTGCATAATCAACAGTATCCGGCATAAAAGCAAGCCCAACAAAAACCTCTAGCTCCTTAT
>DUNV01000039.1 GCA_012839215.1 Bacillota bacterium | reverse complement strand
GGTCAGGCCGCAGTGTACAGTCAGAAAATCAACACCCTCTGCGGCATGTTCCTCAATAACATGAAAAAGATCCTCCTCTTTCATTTTCAAAACGCCTCCATGTAAGGAACGTGCCCTTGAAGCAGCCTCGTAGATAGGCACGGTCCCTACGGGAACAGGACAAAGATCCAGGACCATAGAACGTATACCTTTCAGATCAC
This sequence comes from Bacillota bacterium, assembly GCA_012839215.1. Classification (GTDB taxonomy): domain Bacteria; phylum Bacillota; class Dethiobacteria; order DTU022; family UBA8154; genus DUNV01. Next base: position 1,911 of record DUNV01000039.1, on the reverse strand, counting down.
CACCCGTGCTTAGGTCCATCACAGCATCAGCACCGGCATTTAGGGCCGCGGCAAGTTTGGCTTTTTCGTTTTCCCTTTGAGGATAGGCCTCTGAGGTGCCAATATTGGCATTAACTTTGATGCGTGTTCCCCGGCCAATGCCCCGCGGCTGCAGGTTCCGGCGATTGATATTAGCAGGTATAACAATAGATCCCCCGGCCAATCCCTCCATGATCGTTTCCACAGAAAGATTTTCCCCCCTGGCCACAAATTCAATCTGAGGAGTTGGTTCCCCCCGCCTCGCCCTTTGGATCTGTGTATTATTCCTTTCCAATATCTAAAACACCCCTCCCATAGTAACTTTCATTTCCCGTATAAAAACAACAAAAACGAGCCAAACGCAGGCCCGCTTCTATTCAAACATAAAATCTACAGCATACTAATCCCTACGCTGGTATTACCCAGAACGGAAAAATACTTCCGCCAAACAGGTTCAAAGGGTTTGGAAACTTCATGGCGTTTCCCTCTCAGCCTCCGCTCGGAAAGCACCCCTAACGATTATTAATTTTTATTGGACATATTTTCGTTAATCATATCTTGTTTGCCCAAAAAATGCAAGTTATAAAAATATTGCCAATTCCCGTGCTGTATAGACCCAAATTGGCCGGGAAAAAATTCCCCGGCCAGTTAAAGATATAACCAATCATCACTTTGGACATCGCAATCTAACCATATAAAGCTGGTTGATCATTAATCATCCGAGCTTTTCATATCATTCAGTCTTGCTTCAAGCGCTTTGAGCTGCTCCTTTAAATATTCGGCCTGCTGCTCAAGGTAAAGCTTTTCGCTTGGCGCTGCCCCCGGGGGCTGATAAAACCCCTGTGGCTGGTGATAACCGTACCATCTCCGACCCCTAAATCCGGGGCCAAAACCTCCATAACCCCGCACAGGTTCCCCCGCACAATATCCTCTGCCCCAGCCCGTTAGTGGGCCGAAACCTCTTGGGCCTGTTCCATCTCCACCTGGCATTATCTTTTACCTCCTTTCCTGGTATATTTTCTATTCAAACTACCACCAGCACCGCCGTCCGCCCCTGCCCCTGCCTCTCCCCTGGCCAAAACCAAAACGTGGAAAGTTAAAAGTTCGGTAACCTTGGCGCTGGAAAAAAGGGGATAGAAGGCCTCCTCGCTGGACAGGTTGAATGCAGAATCCACGTCCCCTTCCAGTTAATGGCCCGCCGCCCTGCGGCCCTGTTCCACTAAAGCCCGGCATATTCCAAACCTCCTTTTTACTCATGGGTTACCATAATCCCACCAACACAATGTCACTGACGTTATGGGCATATGTCAATTATAATTATAACACATAATGGGCATATGTCAATTATCTTTTTATGTCCTTAACCGCCTATTTGCGACATTGTTCGTTTCTGTTTAAACTGTTTAACACGTTCATAAGGATCGGTACGAACCCGGGCAGGGTCGGGTTTCATTTTGATCGCCTCCCGAAATTTTAACTTTAGAGTTTCCCTGTCTGTCAGTAATGCCTTAACATCAATTTCATCTGCAGAAAAAAGGCAGGGCTTCAGCGCGCCATCGGAAGTTACCCTCAATCGATTGCAAACACGGCAGATATGGCGACTTAATGTAGATATTAATCCAATTTTACCCAGAGCCCCCTGCAAACGAAAATACTTGGCAGGCCCACCATGTTCGCCTTTAACAGATTCTATCGGTGCTATAGATTTTGCTATCTCCTTGACTTTGTCCAAGGGCAAAAAATACTGGTGCCAGACCTGATTGCCCAGAAAAGGCATATATTCTATAAACCGGATATCCAGGGCCTTAACCCTGGTCAGTTCAATAAATTTACGAATTTCATGGGCATTAATACCATTTAACAAAACCACATTTATTTTTACCGGAGTTAGGC
>DUNV01000002.1 GCA_012839215.1 Bacillota bacterium | reverse complement strand
TATTTTGCTCCCAATTCTAACCACCCTTGGTAGTGACTTGATCTGGTTTGCAGTAGTGGTGGTTGTCCTGAGCATGATTGCCGTGGTAACACCGCCGGTAGGGGTTAATGCCTATGTAGTCAAAGGTATCACAGAAGATGTTCCCCTAATGACCATATTTAGGGGTGTGTTTCCCTTTTTCATTCCTTTTGCCATAGGTCTGGCGCTGCTCGTTGCCTTTCCCTGGCTATCCACTGTGCTGACAACTTATGTAACTTACTAGCTATCTATATCAGGCAAACCGTTAAGGTAGAAACAGCAAATTGCTTCGGGAAAAACAAAAATGCAGGCCCCTGGTTCTTAGACCACGGGCTTGCATTTTTTTCAAAAAAATCAGATTGCCAAAATCTACTGCTCTGATACCTTTTTCATGGTCCTTTCATCATAGACAGAACAACCGTTGCGCCCTTTTCGTTTCATATCGTAAAGGGCAATGTCGGCCATTTGAAGCAACCCCTGATATGTTGCCCCCTTTCCCCTGGCTATGGATATACCAACGCTTAGTGAGGAATAAAACAATTCCCCATCCACGGTGTATTGTGGCGTTCTAGCCCAACTTTCCACCAATTTTTCTGCCCTCGATCGGATGCTTTCCAAACCATTTGGGGCTGCGCAAAAAACAACAAATTCATCTCCTCCAAAACGCGATATAATATCGGTGGCGCGAAATGTGCTGTGCAAGGCCTTGGCAAAACTCTTCAAGACCTGATCCCCGGCAATATGGCCAAATTTATCATTTATTTCCTTAAAATTGTCTAAATCAATTATAATAAATGTAAACATCACATCTTCGCTTGATTCCTGCTTCAATAGCTGGGCTATTTCCCGTTCCAGTGCCCCCCGGTTATATAACCCGGAAAGAACATCAATGCTCGCCTCCTTTTTGGCCTCATCGAGCTTTTGATAAACCATAAAAGAAGCAAGCAAAGCAGCAACAGCCTGCAGGGTTTCCGCCTCATTATCGCTTAGGCAGGGTAGAAATGGCGGCATTTCCGCCATTCGGCCAGTTATTAGTATACCGGATATCTCATTTTTAACCACGATAGGGGTAGAAATAAAATAGGGCAGTTCCAATTTTTTTCTGAAATCGGCAAGATAGCCTTTTGCGCTGTCTGCCGTTACTAAAACTGCCTCCTTTATGCCTAGCAAATCAGGATCAATTGCCAGTTGTTTCCCGGCCAGTTCATTTCTTTTCTCTTCCGTAAAGCCGTGTAGAAGAAAGGGAGTAAACAGTTCTTTGGTATTGGGCAAAAGAAGTATGGTTCTTTGCATGTTCAAAGCGGCATTGATACGCCTTATAGCCCGGGGTATTACGTTTTCCGGGCTCTCAAAATCCTTGAGGAATACCGATAGCTCAGCCAGTAGACTGAATCCCCTGCGTTTTTGCTCAAGTTCACTGCGCATGGAAATACTTTGGGAATCCAGGGCCAATATCTTAGCTATATTTTGTACACATAGTCCTTCCATTTGCTTAAAAGATAATTCCTTTTTTTTATGGAGAGGCGTCATTTTCTTTTCCCAAATTTTTTTTGGCCTGGTCGTTGCCGGTCTTCCGGTAGTATCACTGCCCTCTGAAAACACACAAAACACGCCAGTCCAATCAAGGCTCCTGGACTTGCCACCCAGCGGGGCAATTTCCACACCAGTATAAAGTCCGAGCAGGGGAAAACGATCCTGCACAATATCTTGGATTACAGAGGCATCCTCGAGATCGCTTCCTCCATATCCGGCACAACGCCCGGCACAGTCTATATAAAGCGCAAAAACAGGTTTCCTTCCTTCCAGGCTATCCAACAGACCCTCGATCTTCGGGCGTATATAGTCCAGTTCCAGTGAGCGAAACATGATTTGAAATTTTGTTCCGGGCACCATATCTGGTTCAAACATAACAATCCCGCCCCGTTCTTCATCGAGACCCTGGCAAAGCCTATTGGCATAATTTTCTTCTTTAAAATCCCCACCAATATCACCATGGTTAACCCCAAAAATCAGAAAAAACGGGTATTTTTCCGGTTTAATGGATGACTTCAGCAACTTGTCCATAAAGGAAATGGCAGGTTTTCCATCGATCTCTAGAATTGTCGGGCCATCAGCCTTGGTAACTGTATAATATGGCGAGGCAGGACGGCAGCCATGCAAAATAACATAATCTATCTGTATATCTTTGGAAAAAGCAAGGGCAAATACACAGCTACTATCCATTTTACTACCAAGGAATTGCTGTGTAGGCGTTAAAATATGGTCCCCCTGCAGACCTGCCCCCAGTATATCGGGCAAAAATCCAAGTTGTCTTTCCATACCTTCTAGGAGCCAGGTGGACATGGCCAGACGGATATTGCCGGGTTCCCTTTTCACGGCATCATAAAACAGCATCATTGTGGAATCAGGTGATATGCCGAGTTTAGCAAACTTTACCCCGAGTTTGCCTCCTGTATTAAATTCGCTGAGGGATAGGCCGCCCTCATCTATGACATGGCAACTGCTGCCCTCAAGCCAAATACAGGCGACACCCACCTGGTCGCCTGCATAACCAAACCTATTATTAGTAATAATTCCTGCAGCACCGCCACCATAGATTCTGCGGTAATTGCCAGTCACCCTTGCCACCTCCTGGCGAAGGATCTGCTGGTTATGGCGCGCTGTACAGAAAAGTAAAACGAGATCACAGACATCTGTTCTTCCCGAAGCATCGAGTGCCTTCTGTGTTGCCAAACGCCCGGCAAGTGCGCTATCTGGATTGTCACAATATCCAACTGCAACCTGCATTTTGTCGTAGATGATCACCCTGAATAAGGGTAATTTCTCCTTCCCCCGTAGAATTTTACCCATAAAGATGAATTATTTATTTGGTGCGGTTTACGAAAATAATTTGGCATCTACCGCCAATGTTATTGAATCCTGTTTATATCGTTGATCCCTGTATAAATATAACAAATTTTATGCAAATTTTCAATCCACTGCAGGCGGCAGGATTAAGATAGTCATTTCCATAGGTACCGTAATGGAAAAAATAACGAAAGTTTAACCCCTATTTTGGCATAAATAAACACCCACTTCATTATATATGATATCATACAACCTATGTTATACTAATGCCAAGACGAAAAAGTTGAATTTGCTGGCAGGCTAATTAAAATATGGAGGGAAGTGAAAAAATTTGATTGATTACCTTTCACAGTATAACCCTGTTACACAGGCCTTGATAGGGACATCGTTTACCTGGATGGTAACTGCACTGGGAGCTTCGCTGGTATTTTTCTTTAAAAAAATTAATAAAGATGTTTTTAACGCCATGCTAGGATTTGCAGCAGGGGTAATGACCGCTGCAAGTTTTTGGTCACTGCTGGAACCAGGCATAGAAATGGCGGGGGAACTCGGCCAGTTACCCTGGCTGGCAGCCGCCATGGGCTTTTTGGGTGGAAGTGCTTTCCTACTT
>DUNV01000038.1 GCA_012839215.1 Bacillota bacterium | reverse complement strand
ATCCGTTGTTGATCCTTGGCCTGGACTGGGGCGTTAGCGGTGCGGCAATTGCTACGGTGATCGCCCAGAGCATCGTGCTGCTGCTCTTTATCTGGTTTGCCAAACGGCACCCGCTCAGACCATTTGATCATTTTCGTTTTCTGGGGCGCATAGATCAACAAAAAATCAGCCGCATCCTGAAATGGAGCATCCCGGTAGCAGTAGAAAATGGGGCCTTTACGGCGCTGGCCATGGTCGTTACAGGTATGGCATCGGCATGGTATGGAGAAGCAGCCGTAGCCGTACAGCGCGTCGGCAGCCAGATCGAATCAATGTCCTGGCTGATCGGCATTGGTTTTTCTTCTGCAATTACCGCCTTTGTCGGGCAAAATTACGGGGCCCGCCAGTGGGGGCGTATCCGCCGCTGTTACCGTATTTCGCTGGCTACCCTGCTTATCTGGGAGGCTGCGGTGACACTAATTTTGCTGCTGGGCGGGCGGTTTCTCTTTTCACTTTTCCTTCCCGAACCACCCGCCATCCTGGATATGGGCGCTACCTACCTGCGTATCCTGGCCTGGTGCCAGCTCCCGGCGGCACTGGAAGGAGCCTGCACGGGCGCTTTCCGCGGGCTTGGTCAAACACTTCCGCCCAGCCTGAGTAGTGTTACCGCCAACCTCTTGCGTCCGCTTTTATGCTGGTGTTTTGTTCAGTGGATGGGTCTGGACGGGCTATGGGCAGGCATTGCCCTTTCGGCGGCACTGCGCGGCATTTTTATGGGTGTTTGGTATACCCTGTATGAACAGCGCATCCCTCTTGAGGATGAAGGTGTAGGAATACCTTCAAATCCCCAAGGCTCATTTTCCGTGAAAGACGGATAAGATCCCGGCGGAAATGCCGTAGCTATCCGCCCTGCGGTTTCCCCTTTTTTTGCTAATGCAGATGCAGATGCTTCTCTTCCCCAACCTGGATACCAATTTCCCCCGAAGGGGTAAGGTCATCCAGGCTAACAATTTTTTCCTCGCCGATCGACTTATAGATACACATCAAAGCCCGCAGATCGTCAAATTCAATTTCCGGGGTGACGCTGATCTGTTCCGTGCCTGTCAGGGCATTATAAAGGTTGAGCAGCTCATTGTAGTAGCCCTTTTGCACTTCATAGGGAATCCGTTCTGTTTGGCCATCATTGAAGGCTACATTGATAACCCCGCAATCCCTTTCCTCCAGATAAATCATGCCCTCCGTGCCAAAAATCCTCAGCCCGGTCAGGGGCCGCTGCATCTCCTTGCCGGCAATAAAAAAGGTAAACTGCCCGGTAAGCCCGCTGACAAACTGCAGGTTGGCATTAACAACGGCATAGGGACTGAAATCTGATTCCTGGGGTTTACCAAAAGCATGCACCTTTTCAATGCTGCCAAAAAGATCCTGCAGGGCGGCAATATCATGCACACCCGTATCGGTCATGGCGCCACCGGGGAACTCCGGGTGCTGCCGCCACTCCCTCGCAGCAAACTTATTTTTTAGCATTTCATCGGGGAAATTCATGACCCTGTTTTGAAGGAAATAATAGATTTCACCAATTCTTTTATTATGGATTAAATCTTTAATAATACTGATTTCCTGGTTGTGCCGGTAATTTTCCGCGATCATGATCGGCAGGTTGTAATCCCTGGCCAGGTTCCTTGCCTCCAAGGCCTGATCAAGGGTAGGTGCCAAAGGTTTTTCGCAAATGATCGCCCGGTGCTTGTTGGCCCATGCCTTGGCAACAGCCTGGGTAACCTCGAAGTTTAGTTCGATCGGCACCATGATATCGGCAATATCCAGGTCATTACGTTGCAACATTTCCCTAAAATCCGTGTACAGATCGGATTCCTGTAGATTTAACTGTTTCTGCCAATTCCGGCACTTTTGCTTATCCAAGTCGCATAGGGCTGCTATCTCGTAGCGATCCGACAGTGCCTGATAGGCCGGATAGTGAAGCCGCTCAAAAGCCATCCCCACACCAATGATCCCCACCCCAAGTTTTTTCAATATCCTTACCCCCAACAAGTTATTGTAGCTATTTTGCTGTTGAGGGTAGTATTTTCAAACCGATAGCAGGATATTCTAAGGGAAGTAAAAGATCGGCCTTTTTCTGTAAAACCCCAGATAATGGAGGTGCAAATTACGGGTCAACAAAATGTAGCCCAGGCAGTTGTCGAACAGCTTGCCGCCTGGCAGGTTAAATATGTTTTTGGCGTTTGCGGCGATGATATCCTGCCCTTTTTAGATGCCATCGGGGCAAATGGCAGTATTAAATACATTAGCGCGGCCAGTGAGGCGGGCGCGGCTTTCATGGCTTCATACTATGCACGGCTTAGCGGAAGATTGGGAATCTGCACGGCGAGTGCCGCCGGAGCGGTCAACCTTTTGGAAGGTGTTTTCGATGCCTATATGGATGGGGTTCCAGTGCTGGCCATTACCGGCCAGGTTGCCGGCACCAGGATAGGCACCCCGGCCAAGCAATATTTTCAGCAAGGTGGTTTGTTCCAGGCCTTTACCGGCTACTCTGAAACGGTTGCCAATAAATCCACCAGCGTAAGATTGCTCATCCGGGCCATGTCCCGGGCACTGCTGAAAAAAACTACCGCTCACCTGGCCTTCCCCGCGGATGTCTGGTTAAAAACCATAGAATGGAAGCCTGCCCCCATGCCGGCCCTTATAGGAAAACAGCCGGGGGGTAAACATGTTTACGGGGATATTGATGCTGCCACCGGGCTGATGCACGGGGCCCGCCGCCCCCTGATTATTGTAGGAACAAAGGCAGGGCCCATCATTTCTGAGGTAAGGAACCTTGCTGATAAATGGGGGGCTGCTGTCGTGCTGGCCCAGGAGGCCAAGGGCCTGATTCCAGACGACTGGCACCGGGTTATTGGCGGTGTTGGGGAAGGCTGGCTGCCAGAACAATTGGGGGAGGCCGATTGCACGATCATGATTGGCACAGCTTCCTTTGAAAATCAATTTTTGCCACAGGCCCCCGTTATTCAGCTGGAGGAGGAAACCTGGCAGATCAACGATCTATTCTTGTGGGATTCCCTGGCGGGGAATATGGCCCATATCATCAAAATTCTGGTGGAGGGTTTGGCCGGTTACAAATATGATCCGGCTTGGCAGGAAAAGATTGGCACCGCCAGGAAGGCCCGGCAGGAGCTGGTATCCGGTGATAACCACAATGATAGTGTGCCTATCCACCCGGCCCGGCTGATGTCCGCCCTTTCCGGGGCCGTGGCCGGTGATACCATTATCACACTTGATGTGGGCGCCTTTATGCACTGGTTCGATCGGAGTTTCCTGGCGAGTGGGCAGCAAATACTGCTTTCCTCCTTTTGGCGCAGCATGGGCGGCGGCCTCCCGGCGGCGATTGCCGCACAATTATTGTTTCCAGGTAGGCAGGTGGTGACCCTAGTTGGCGATGGCGGCCTGCTGATGAGCATGGGCGAATTTGCCACCGCTGTGGGGCATAAACTGCCCATCACCGTTGTCGCCATCAGAAACCATGTCTACGGCCTGGAGAAGGGTAAAGGGGAAGCTAGGGGCCTCAGCCCGGCGGGATTGGGGGTGCCCTCTATCGAATTCAGCCATTTCGCCCAAGCTTGCGGTGGTAAGGGTTTCAAAGTGGAAAAACCCGGGGATCTAGAGGCAACCCTCCACCAGGCCCTGGGGCTTGCCGAACCGGCATTGGTCGATGTCGTCTGCAGCGCGCCAAGGCTCCCTTATGTTTAATGAAAACCAGAATAGCCCCACTAACCTCCCAATCAAGGGTCAATACCAATTTTATACCAATATAATGCATCAAATAGATCTTTAGCGCCCTGATCTTCTATTTTCTCAACTTCTTTTCTTGTGTACAATTTGAGTTTTTCATAACCACCTACCCGTTCAATATAGCCTTCAATATAGGAGAATTTTCTATGCGAAAAAAACTGCATATTCCCATAAAAAATAAGCCTTATTTTAGGACTGGAGGTTGGTGATTATTCAACCAGCCCAAATTCCGCCCCTTCATTCTTATGGAAAACGCCCGCGTAAACCCCCAAATATAAACGTAATATCATCCGCGTAAAACTGACACATTTCTTCTATATCTGTTGCATCCACATCGTAACAAAAGGACACTATCATTGAAGATAGGCTGATCCTAATAAGACTCTTCCCAAATGCCTTGGCTGCAAATGTCAAAATATTTTTCCGTTAGAACCTTCGTCCCCGGGGCCCAACAGGGTAAAGGGGCCGCAAAGTTACGGCCATATTTGCCCCCCTTGGTTGTAAGGCGCCCGGCTAAAACCTCTACATCCCCTGCAAAATCCTCAACTGAAGCTGCTTTGTTTAGCTGAACATGGGATGTAATAAAACTATTGGCAGGCAGCAGCACCTGAGGATGCAGTTTATCAAGCCTTAAATCTGATCCAAAAAGTTTATCTGTCCCCATCATTTTTTCAGCAAGCACAACTTTTCCCCAACCATAACTTCGCTCGCCGCCCAATTGAAGGTAGTTAAAGGATCTTTTCCAGTTGCTTATCACCAGTCCGTTTTTTTTATTCTCAAACACTATGCCCGTTAGGTATACCTTTTTACCCTCGCGGGTAAATGGCATAATCAATTCAGTTTCATGCAAGCCCCCTGCCTGTGTTACCCGCTGTTCTGTAACAGGGCTGCCATTATAACTGTGCAAATATTTCCAGTCAAACAAATCGGTACTGCTACCAGCACCTCCCACTACCTCTTCGGCCCGCCAAGGCCAGCCCCCCGAGCCAGCCAGGCAGCTTAACTGCATTTTACTATCAGTCAGGTAGAAATAGGAAAACCTAAGCCCATCATCAATCATACTGCCAAATTTTTTATATAATGTATTATCATCAGCCGCACCTGCTGCCCGCGCTAAACGGGCTGTCAGCGCCCCCCAGATAGTGCGGGATAGCACATATGTCCTAGTCTGCTGAAGGTTCCCCACTTTTCGCCAGCCGATATGCATTGGAGAAAGGAGTTCAAAAAATAACTGGTAAGCCGACCAAGTATTCCTGCCCATTTTTCTGCCCCTTTCTCATAAAGTGTTTACGCCACCGGGGGCTACTGTTTTTGCATCCGATACGTTTGCATCATCGGCCTTGCCCCAGGCTTTTGCACCATAGCGGGCGTATATTAAAGTTTGTTCATAAATATCCCGGACAAGAAATAAATGATCAAGGTTATTAAGAATATTATCACTGTAAAACTTTAAAACCGCCTGAAAGTAAACCCTGTCCTCTTTCTGCTTATCCACAAGATGCAGAGCATTTCCATCTTCGTCTTTTAACCCAACTTCTTTTAATAGCTCAATAAGATTGTTATAAATGGCCTTTGTAACTTTGCTGTTTTCCGAAAATAAGTACAATAAAAGGGCATAGATTCCTTGCTCCTGCAGGACTCCAAGAGCCTTAGTTATCTGGTTTTCCAGTTTCTT
>DUNV01000037.1 GCA_012839215.1 Bacillota bacterium | reverse complement strand
TTAAATCGTCAGACCTGGCTTTTTTAAAATTGCCCGGACAGGATGATTATAATGCGGAACTAATATTGGATAAATATAATTTACAGAAAGACAATTATATTACTATGATTCCATCAGGTTTAGTGCGTTGCTATACTGATAATCGCAAAAAATATATAGAAAACTTAATAAGGATTATTGAATACATAATTACTGTACGACGGATAAAAATTGTCTTAATGCCACATGTATTAAGGCCAGAGACCTCGGATGATAGAATAATCATAAGGGAAATAATAAAACAAATAGGTAAAGTTTACTTGGAAAAATTAATTATAATTGATGATATTATGCTACCTTTGGATGCGAGGGTAATTCTTGGAAATGGTATTTTTTCTATTACCGGAAGAATGCACGGGGCAATATCCACCTTTCAAATGAATAAACCAGCGATTAGTTTGTCTTATAGTGTTAAATACCAAGGTGTTATAGGCGAAGGGCTTGCATGCCATGATCTAATAGTAGAGGCTTCGGATTATAAAAAGTGGGAGAATGGAGAAGTTGCTTTAGAAACAATAAATAAGATTGAATATTTATTTAATGACTACACAACTTTTGTTACAAGAATAAGGTCAAAGGCAGCTTTCTGCAAGGATGAAGTTTTTCAGATGATAGACCAGGTACATAGTGAACTGGAAGGATTGTAATATGGAAAAAACGGTTAATAAAACAGTAAATGCCGGCAAATGCACAGGCTGCCAACTCTGCTATAATGTTTGTAATAATAGTGCAATTGTTATTGTGTTAAGCAAGGAGGGATTTTATGTACCTAGAATAGATTCTAGAAAATGTTGCAACTGTGGAGAATGTTTGAAGTTTTGTCCTGTGGAAAACAACATGTTAGATGGAATAAATAATATCAATGTATATGCTGCTAAATCTAACAATGAAAAAATAAGAGCCTTAAGCTCTTCAGGAGGGCTTTTTTTTGAATTAGCAAAATTCACATTAGAACAGAAGGGTATAGTTTTTGGGGCAGGATTTAATGATAACAATAAATTAGTTCATTTCGCCGTAAATGCTGAAGACGATTTAATAAAACTTTGCGGTTCAAAATATTTGCAAAGCAATATAAATTTGAGTTATAAAAAAGTTCGGGATTGTCTTAATGAACGGAAAAAAATAATGTTTGCAGGGACCCCATGCCAGGTAACTGCATTAAGAAATTATGTTGGGCAAAATGAAAATCTGCTTACTATTGACCTAGTATGCCACGGAGTACCATCAATACGAATCTTCGAGAAGTACATACATTATACTTTCGGTGACGAAAAACCAAAAAATATATATTTTAGAGATAAACAATATGATGGTTGGAATAATTATTATGTAAAGTTAGAAGGCCCACAAAACTGCTATAAAGAAAGTCATAAAAGGGATCCTTTTTTTATGGGCTATTTGAAAAATTTATATTTAAACAGGATTTGTTATGACTGTCCATTTTGTAAAACATCGAGAAATTCAGATTTAACACTGGGTGATTTTTGGGGCATAGATCAAAACATAGATGATGATAAAGGAATATCATTGGTTCTTATTAATTCCGGTAAAGGCGAGAAGGTATTCAGAGCTATAATGTTGGAGGGAAGAATATCTGCTAGCTTAAGCGATATTGAATCTGCTATAAAACAAAATCCTAGAGTAATAAGCGGACACATGAAAATTCCCCAGGTCCGTGATAAAATTTTTAAAGAAATAGATAACTTTTCATTTAAAGAAATAGACAGCATTTTTATTAAATCGCCCCGGAAAGAAGTGTTATTGTATGCTAAAAAGTGCATTCGGTCAAAACCAATAATTATATTTGGGGGTGGCAGTGGCGGTCAAAAAATATTAGAGAAACTAACAGAGCTTGGTGCAAAAGAAATAAAATGTTTTATTGATAATGACATTAGTAAAGAAGGTAGCAAATTTCTTGGGTTCGCGGTGTATGGATCTTGGAAGATACAGGAAAAAAATAATGATGTATTTATTATTGTAGCTAGTACTTATTACGATGAGATATCTGAACAGCTTGTTGATATGGGTTTTGAAGAAAATAGAGACTATATAGATGGGGTTAAATACCTATTATAGTTGTAAGTTTTTATGAAGGGAGATGAAAGTGAAAATATGCCAAAAATTAGTGCAATAATGCCTGTTTATAACAGCGAAAAATATATAGCTGAAACCATGGATAGCATTTTAGGCCAAACGTATACTGATTTCGAGTTTCTAATTGTGAACGGTGCCTCAACAGATAGAACAAGAGAAATAATAGAAAGCTACAAAGATAAAAGAATACAATTATATAATTTAAAAATTGACAAGGGTGTTGGTTATGCCTCAAATTTTGCTGTTCAAAAAGCGACCGGGAGGTATATTGCTAGGGTGGATGCCGATGATATTTACCATCCCGATAGGTTTTTATTGCAAAAAGAATATTTGGATAATAACCCAGAAATAGTTGCTGTAAAGTCCCTTTACGAATATTTTGCTGATGAGGACCTCGACGATAAGGAACGTTTTGAAAGCATGCAAAATTTTGGTGCAGAAAGTAAAAACAAGATTATAAGCCCAGAGGATATTTCAGAAAAATTATATTGGAATATGTGTTTACCAAACAATGTTACGATGATAAGAGCTGAAATTTTAAAAAAAGTTTATTACGGGGAAATGCGATGCGGCGAGGATTATTACCTTTTTTATAATTTAAATAAGAAGGGTTATAAAATAGGCACAGTAACACAGTATTTAGTACGGCAGCGAATAAGCAATGGTTCAATTACCGCAAAATACAAAAATGAATGTTTCGAGGCATTTTACATTATAAAAAGTGATATTATTATCCCCCTATTTAAAAAAGGCAAGGTATTTATCTGGGGGGCGGGTAGCTTTGGAGAATTGGTTAACAACATACTAAAAAAATATTTCCTTAAGGTTGAAGGATATATTGATAGTGATCCCCAAAAATATGGCTCTATAATTGGTGGTTTCAGGGTATTTCCCCCCAAAATGTTGCGTGATAAGGGAAAGAAAAAAATTCTAGTTGCTTCACAACCCGGTAAATATGCGATAGCAAAAGAACTTGAGGCAATGGGATATAAACATATAGAGGATTATGTAGTCTTTTTTTAGATATTTTTTAAAATGGCATTCGCATGGGATTAAGGTAAATTAGGATTTAATGCTACAATCATACAAAGTGTGGCCATCGAGCAGGCCAATGTATTTATTAGTATGGCGCGGGATCATGAATGAGAGAAAGGCAAAAATAATATGGAGAAATATTATTACTGTATGCAAAATCAATCATTCTCAAAGGATGGTATAATTCTTATGCCCGTACAGCCTAACCATATCGAATTTATCAGGCAATGGCGAAATGCCCAAATAGGTGTGCTGCGGCAATCTGAGCCAATAACAAAAGAGCAGCAAATAGAGTATTTTGATAACCATATCTGGCCTGATATGAATAAGAAATACCCCGAAAATATTCTGCTTTCAATCTTGGAAGGCAACACGTTAATAGGTTATGGGGGTTTGGTACATATAGCCTGGGTGCATAGGCGGGCAGAGGTTTCATTTCTGCTAAAACCAGAATATACTGTTGATCAGGATGTTTATTCCCGGTATTTTACTGTGTTTTTACAATTAATTAGGGAACTTGCTTTTCAGGAACTTGGTTTTCAGCGTTTACATACTGAAACTTATGCGAGTCGTTCTAATACAATTTCTACACTTGAAAATACAGGCTTTGTTCGTGAAGGGTTAATGAGAAAGCATGTAATAAAAAACGGAAAAACTGAAGATTCATTGATACATGGGTGCCTATCATCCGAGCTGTTTCGGTATTATCTTCGGAAAAAACTAAAAAACATACTTATAACGAGCGCCTCCCGGAAGGTTCCCTTGATCAAGGAAATGGGAAAAGCTGCAAGAAGAATAAATCCGGACAGTAAAGTTGTTGCTGGTGATATAGACAAAAATGCCTTGAGCAAATATGTTGCTGATGATTACTGGTGTATGCCAAGAACTGGGGATTCAGAACTGGCTGCCTTGGTAGAGGGTTGTAAAAAGCATGGTATTAGTGTTGTTTATCCCTCGCGAGATGGTGAATTGCTGTTTTGGGCTAAAAACAGGTCGCTTTTTGCCAGACACGGGATCGATATTTTAATTTCTTCCCTTGATAGCACCAATAACTGTTTGGACAAGCTTGCTTTTTATGGGTATTGCCGGGAAAAAAATCTTCCTTGCATTCCTACTGCGCAATATCTCGATAGCCTAGATGCCGATTCTTATGTTGTAAAGGAACGGTATGGGGCAGGATCCCATAAAATAAAGTTAAATTGTTCTAGGGATGAGGCTTTGCAACATGGCCAATTATTGGAAAATCCCATTTATCAACCTTTCGTTAAAGGAAAAGAGATCAGTATTGATGCATGGGTATATAGCAATCATCTTGTCAAAGGTTTAATAATGAGAACCCGCGACATTGTTGTTGGCGGTGAATCACAAGTAACCACGACGTTTTCCGATCCGGAAATTGAGGCAGAAGCACTGAAAGCTATCGAACATTTGCAATTAAGCGGTCATGTAGTTATGCAAGCCATAGTGGATAATGATGGTAACTTCTGGATTATTGAATGTAACCCCCGCTTTGGGGGGGCATCAACAATTTCTATCAAGGCAGGCCTGGACAGCCTTTACTGGAGTTTGCTGGGTGCAATAGGAGTTGATGTTAGCGATATTCCCTTTGAAAAGATAGAAGGGCAGGTACGCCAAGTCCGTGTACCTTACGATATTAGTTTTTTTAGTACAAAGTTTTAGTATCGAAAAGGGTATTTACATTTTAGTTAAACTAACTGTCTGTTGATCGGTGATGACCTATGAAGGCAGTATTATTTGATTTGGATGATACCTTATATCCGGAAATAACTTTTGTAAAAAGCGGTTTCAAGGCTGTAGCCTCTTATTTGCGCCTGCAGTGCAAAAATTTAGGCTACGGTGAGCAGGATATATTCGATAAATTAATGCAGTATTTAAAAATATATGGGCGGGGCAAGGTTTTTGATTATTTTCTTAATGGTTTTGATTTGGATGTTGAATACTATGTTCCTTTACTTGTTCATGCATATCGAACCCATGCTCTGGATATTAGCCTCTACCCTGGCGCTGCGACTGTTTTGCAAAATTTAAGATGTAGGGGTTTTGCCCTGGGGATTATTACCGATGGCATGGCATCGGTGCAAAAGCGTAAACTGGAGGCATTAGGGCTGAAAAAAATGGTGGATGTTATTATATGTACCGATGAGATAGGCAAGGATTTTTGGAAACCATCAACCATACCATATAAAATCGCACTAGATTATTTAAATGTTAGACCAGGTAGGGCCATATATGTCGGTAACGATATAACAAAAGATTTTATCGGCGCAAGGGCGATTAACATGCATACCGTGCAGATAAAACATAAAAATGTGGCAGCACAGGATGAAGAAGGTATAGGGGATGCATACAAGGCTGATTATGTAATTCATGCATTAGGGGAGATTTATGAAATATTAAATTGCCTCAAATTGGATATGTAGGATTCAGACCTCTGATATTCTGAAACTGGGCAAATTGGATAAAGACGGTGTTAAAAATGGCAAATTCGGCTATCAGTATAAGTGGAAAAAATATAGGCTCGGGTTTTGCTCCTTTCATTATTGCAGAAATGTCGGGTAATCATAACCAGTCACTGGCACGTGCACTTAGGATTGTGGACGCTGCCGCAGAGTGCGAAGTACAGGCAGTGAAACTGCAGACCTACACGGCTGATACGATCACTCTCAATGTAAAAAGTGAAGACTTTTTTATTGACGATCCCGAAAACCTTTGGAAGGGAAGTTATTTACATACCTTATACCAAAGGGCCAGCACTCCCTGGGAGTGGCATGTACCTATTTTTAAACGTTGCCGTGAGTTGGGGCTGATCTGTTTCAGCACTCCTTTCGATGAAACGGCAGTGGATTATCTAGAGGAACTGGACGTGCCCTGTTACAAGATTGCCTCTTTTGAGATTGGGCATTTGCCTTTGATCCGTAAGGCTGCTTCAACGGGCAAGCCTCTTATTATTTCCACAGGCATGGCAACTTTGGCAGAACTTGATCAGGCGGTGTGGACAGCGAGAGAGGCTGGATGTCAGGAGCTGATCCTTTTGAAATGTACCAGCGCTTATCCGGCTGATCCGCGGGAATCGAACATTTTAACCATCCCACATCTGGGCGATCTTTTTGGTTGCCAGGTGGGGCTTTCGGATCATACGCCGGGAATAGGTGTGGCCCTGGCAGCAGTTGCTTTAGGTGCTACGATCATTGAAAAACATTTTACCCTTTCCCGGGCAGAGGGCGGAGTGGATGCCGCTTTCTCCCTGGAGCCGCCAGAAATGCAGGACCTAGTGGAAGAAAGCAGGCGTGCTTGGGAATCCCTGGGGAAGGTAAGTTACGGGCCATCGGGGAAGGAAAAAGCCTCCCTAAAGTTTCGTCGCTCTCTTTATGTGGCCGAGGATATGCAGGCCGGCGATGTATTTAACGAAAAGAACCTGCGTGTGGTGCGCCCCGGCTACGGTTTGCCGCCGAAGTACTTTGATTTGCTGATTGGGAAAAGGATCAAAAAGGATGCCAGGAAGGGAACGCCTGTAGGCTGGGCTTTTCTTATGGATTGACAGCATATATATGCCACCCATCATTAGCTAATAATGAACTTTCCGGCCCTGCTGTTACAACATACTTGGCAAAATGGCTGGCTTTACTACAAAACCGCAAATATACTTATAGAATTGTTTTTATTCCCGAAACGATAGGATCAATTGTTTACCTTAGCCGCAATCTAGAGGAAATGAAAAGAAATATAATAGCGGGGTTCAATATCACCTGCGTGGGGGATGATAAGGCCTATTCATTTGGTATTTGTAGTTGAAGACGCTAAGTGAACCTTTATTTATGTTTTCAAAAATGTATGTGCAATGGTAGGAATATTGTTCCAAGTTTGCGCCAGTATGGGAGTTAAGGTGGAATGTAAACGTATGGGCGAGGATTTTGTACCCTATGGTCGACAGTTGGTAGACGAAGATGATATCCGTACAGTGTGCGAGGTTTTGCGTTCCTCATGGCTGACTACGGGGCCGCTTGTAGAGCGGTTTGAGGAGGCGCTTGCCGCCGGGGTGGGGGCGCGTTTTTGCGTTGTTTTTAGCTCCGGGACGGCGGCGTTGCATGGGGCCTATTTTGCCGCCGGTGTTACTGCGGGTGATGAAGTGATTACCACTCCCTTAACCTTTGCCGCGACGGCCAATGCGGCGCTTTACCTGGGGGCCAGGCCGGTTTTTGTGGATATAGCAGAAAACTCCTTCAATATAAATGTTGATAAGATAGGGAAGGCAATTTCCTCCCGCAGCCGGGTTATTGCCCCGGTGGACCTGGGCGGGGAGCCGGCGCAGCTGGATAAAATTATGGAAATCGCCAGGGAAAACGGGCTGGTGGTTGTGGAAGATGCCTGCCACGCCCTGGGGGCCCTTTATAAGGGGGAACGAGTGGGTTCCATCTCCGATATGGCAGTTTTCAGTTTTCATCCCGTCAAGCATATTACTACAGGAGAGGGTGGGGCAGTAACGACGGATAACGAGGATTATTACAGGAAGCTAAAATCATTCCGCAGTCACGGGATAGTGCGGGAGCAAGAGTTGATGGAAGGTTTGCCTCTAGGTAGCGAAAACGATCTGGGCCCCTGGTATTATGAGCAACAACTGCTGGGCTATAACTATCGCCTTTCCGATATACACTGTGCCCTGGGTCTCAGCCAACTGAAGAAACTGGATTATTTTCTCAAAAGACGCCGGGAGATTGCCGCCAGATATGACGAGGCGTTTTCCCGTCATCCTTTTTTGATGGTCCCTCCCGGGGGATCCACTGGCGCAAAAAAAAGCCTGTCCTTTTCAGGTGCGGAAGTTGTTTCCGGCGCTGTTTCTGCCTGGCACCTCTATATTTTACGCCTCAAAGGGGAAAAGCCCGACCGCCACCGCCGCCAGGTGGTGGAGCTGCTGCGGGAAAGGGGTATCGGCACCCAGGTACATTACCTCCCTGTTTATCTTCATCCTTACTATCGTAGCCTTGGCTACCTGCCAGGCCTTTGTCCCCATGCAGAGGATTATTACCGCAGGGCTTTCAGCATTCCCATTTTTCCGGCTATGACCGGTGAAGAAGTGGAAAGGGTCGTTGACGGGGTGCTATGGGCTGCAGAAACTGTTGCCAACGGCTAAGTTTTATACTCCTAACTGCATACCAATTCCTTTTTCTTTTTTCCTCTACCTCTCAAACTTTACCCAAAAATGGCGATATTATAAGTGAATAGGTTTTTTTACAAAAAAGGGCGGCCTTGAGCGCCTATTTTGGGGGCGGCTAATATGGTGATCGCAGGGGATAAAGTTGTTTTTCCTGGCGGGGACGAATATAGCGGGGAATTAAAAGAAGGCATGCCACATGGGAAGGGGCAAATGTCCTTTGCTGCCGGTGGGCAGTACGTGGGCGGCTGGAAATATGGCAAGATGCATGGCGAAGGTAAGATGTTGCTTCCCGATGGGGGCACTTACAATGGCTCCTACCGTGATGGCGAGCTTTGCGGCCACGGGGAGATGAAGCTGGCCGATGGAACCTATTACAGCGGTGAATTCTTGAAGGGAAAATGCCACGGCCGGGGAACGATGCTTCTTCCTGGCGGCGAGATCTATGAAGGGGAATGGCTTTATGGCAAACCTTATGGCTGGGGCAAGATGACCGGTGTCGATGGGACCTCCCAGGAGGGCCTGTGGAAAAACAATGTATATATCGGTGAGGACCGGGAAAATATCGTCAAAGGAACGCTGACGCTGCCCGAAGGCGAAAATTACGAAGGGGAACTAAAGGGGGGCATTCCCCATGGACAGGGCACAATGATCATTCCGGCTGGGACGCGTTATACCGGGCAGTGGCGGGATGGTGTGCGCAGCGGGGAGGGGACATGCCTCTATCCTGATGGGACCGTGTACAAGGGGCTGTGGAAGTATGATCTCTGGCACGGCCAAGGGACGATCATCTTCCCCGATGAGGATAAATATACCGGTCAATTTAAATATGGCAAGATACATGGGCAGGGTACTTATTTTACGGCTGAAGGCGGCAAATTCGAGGGGCAGTGGGAGGATGGGGAAAGAAATGGCCAGGGAATGATGGTCCTTGCTGATGGAACCAAATATGAAGGGCAGTGGCAGGATGACCTGCGCCATGGGGAGGGAACCTGTCTGTATCCCGATGGATCGGTTTACCGGGGGAGTTGGCGGGACGGGGAAAGGCATGGCCCGGGGAAATTAGTTTATCCCGATGGCCGGGTGGAAGAGGGAGTTTGGGAAAACGATCTCTTTAAGGATTAGTTATGTTCCTTTAAAGCTATAAATATAAATATTATCGTGTTTATGAGAGGGACGATATATTACGTGGATGTAATTTTCTCCATTTGTAGTAATATCGCATTCGCAGGGAGGGAAGAAGAAAAATGAAAGTTATTCTCGATGGGGAAAAACTTGATTACAGCCCGGGGTTGCAAAAAACAATAGCAGAAAGGTTGAAACAGGACAATCTGGTCATTAACTCCATTAAGGCCGGTGGGGTGGATCTTGTCAACGCCACTTTGGAGGAGGTGCTGGCCAAGCCCATCCCCGGCAAAGTTATCAGCATTGAGACACGTTCGGCGGAGGATTTGCTTTGGGAGTCTATGAAGGCGGCGAAAGAATACCTTCCTCGCCTGAGGGAAGGCGTTTTGAAAATAAGGGAATCCCTCTGGGATGAAAGTAGATCGT
>DUNV01000036.1 GCA_012839215.1 Bacillota bacterium | reverse complement strand
GATCGCAGATAATAATTGTAAAGAGGGTTCATCCATACCAGAAGGCCGCCAAGGATAAGAATAACAGCCAGAAAAACAATTACTGACTTCGCCCCTTTTTTCGAACCAAAATAGGCAATAAACAAACGGCCCCGCCTCCCTTACCCTATGATCTCATCCGGTGAACCAATCCGGTATCCTTTCCACTGCAGAAAATTGATAATATGAGGTAGGCTTTCCCCAATAAGTGGCGCCGAAGTATGGAATAAAATAACCGCACCATCATGCAGGCGCTCCTCTAGACGGGAAAGAATCAATTCACTTTCATAATTGGAAAGCATCAGAGCGTTAATGTCCCATAGGAGGGTTATGCAGCCGTGTTCGTGGGCAAGACTTATAATCCGGGCATTATATTCACCATATGGAGGTCGAAAAAAGGTGGGTTGGTATTTTAGGCGTTCGTGGCAAACCTGGTTAAAACCCTGGATTTCATCAATAATATCATCTTCGGTTAGATTGGGCAGCCTACGATGGGAGTATGTATGGTTACCAAAACTATGTCCAGATAAAACGATTTTTTGAGCAAGTTCAGTATTTCCCTCGATCCATTCCCCTGTGGCAAAAAAAAGACCCTTGATCTGGCTATCCTCGAGGATTTTCCAAACATCCTCAACCGGTTCTTTTTCCCAAAGAACATTAAAGGTAAAATAGATGGTCTCCTTTTGTGTCTTTTCCCCTTGGTATAAAGGTTGGAGGGGAACGGAGGCCCTGATGGGCAAAGTCAAATTAATGGCTAGAAAAACGATCACCAGAACTGCCGGGACTAAAAAAAAAGAGGCTTTTTCATTTTCTCAAACCTCTCTTTGTGTTGTTATTAAATTATTATTACAGTTAAAGGGGAGTTATTCCCCTTTAACATAGTTTTTATTTTTTGCTGAACCTGTTGTGCCTGTGTCTGGAGGAAGGTGTACCCCCAGCCCGGGCTTTACCCCTTCCGCCGGCACCACCTTCTGGGGAATCGGCAGCAGGCAGGGCCTCCCTTCTTGATAGGTTAATCCTCCCCTTGTCGTCAATATCGAGCACCTTGACCATAACCTGATCCCCCACCTTGACCACATCCTCCGTTTTGTTAACTCTGGTCCTTTCCAGGTGTGAGATATGGATGAGACCTTCCTTCCCGGGAAGTATTTCTGCAAAGGCACCATATCTTTCCGTTCTTGTCACTTTTCCAAGATAAATACGGCCGGGTTCTACATCTGCCGTTAAGGTTTCAATTGTTTCCTGCGCCTTCGCAGCAGCAGCAGCATCGAGAGCAACAATAAAGATTTTGCCATCGGGTTCAATGTTGATATCCACGCCGGTTTCGCTAATGATACGGTTAATAACTTTTCCACCAGGGCCGATGACATCGCGGATCTTATCAGTACTAATCTGCATCGTAAAAATACGCGGTGCATATTCGGACAAACTTGGCCGCGGGGCGCTGATAACCTCATCCATCCTGTCCATGATATAAAGGTAGCCTTCCCTGGCTTTTTCTAGGGCCTCCCCTAAAATTTCCCGGGATAACCCCTTTACCTTGATATCCATCTGCAGCGCGGTAATACCCTCTCTCGTCCCGGCAACCTTGAAATCCATATCGCCAAGAAAGTCCTCCATACCCTGAATATCCGAAAGTATGACGATATTATCTTCTTCCTTGATGAGGCCCATAGCAATGCCGGCCACCGGGGTTTTGATTGGAACACCGGCATCCATTAGCGAAAGTGAGGAGGCACAAACGCTGCCCATAGAGGATGACCCGTTGGATTCCAAAACCTCCGAGACCAGGCGAATGGTATAGGGAAAATCATCTTCATTGGGAATTACCGCCGAAAGCGCCCTTTCTGCCAGGGCACCATGGCCAATTTCCCTTCTTCCCGGCCCCCGCATAAACCCGGTTTCCCCAACGCTATAAGGAGGAAAGTTATAATGATGCATCAGGCGCTTGGACTCCTCCAGACCGAGGCCATCCAAAATCTGCATATCTCTCAAGGCCCCCAAAGTGCAAATGTTCAAAACCTGGGTTTGCCCCCTGGTAAAAAGACCTGATCCGTGTGTCCGCTTGAATAACCCTACCTCCGAAGTAACGGGCCGTATTTCCCCCCAGGATCTTCCATCCGGCCTAACCCCATCATGGAGGATCATGGTACGGAGGGTTGTTTTAATAAAGGTACTTAGCGCATCCCCAACCTCATCCCCGCGTTCAGGATAAAGTTCTTCGAAATGAGCAATTGTTTCTTCTTTGACTAGCTCCAGAGCCCGTTCCCTGGCCAATTTCTCCTTGATTTGGAACGCAGCTTTAATTTTTTCTTCACAGAAATCTTCTACTTCCCGGCTTAGCCCCGAATCAATTTCTAAAACCGGAATTTCCATCTTTTCCTGCCCGACCTTTTCAACCATTTCCTTCTGTAGGCGGACAAGATCCTTGATTGCCTCGTGACCTGCCATGATAGCCTCTAAAACTAGCCCATTAGAAACCTCCATAGCTCCAGCCTCGATCATCAGGATGGCATCCTTTGTCCCGGCAACGATAAGATTAAGGGTGCTTTCCTCACTTTGTTCCACAGTCGGATTTATTATCGGCAGACCATCTATCAAGCCTACGTTTACCGCAGCGATGGGGCCGGCAAAAGGAATTTTTGAAATTGAAAGAGCCGCGGAGGCACCGGTGATGGCCAAGGGTTCAGGCACACAATCCTGATCGATGGAAAAAACAGTGGTAACAATATGGATGGAGTTCCTGAATTTTGGCGGGAAAAGGGGCCTTAGTGGCCTGTCTATGAGCCTATCGGCCAGGATAGCCTTCTCGGTTGGGCGCCCCTCCCTCCTGATAAAGCCTCCGGGTATTCTACCAACAGCATAGAGCCTTTCCTCAAAATCGACAGTCAATGGCAGAAAATCTGCCCCCTCGCGGGGCTCATCAGCAACGGTTGCTGTCACTAGAAGCGATGTATCACCATAGCTGATCATAACGGAGCCACTTGCTTGCCTGGCCACTTTTCCAGTTTCTATAGTAAGTAGCCGGCCGGCTACCTCGGTACTAAATACCTCCAAATAACAAACCTCCTTATAAAAAAAACTAAAACCCATCATTCATGCTATTATTTTCTTAAGCCCAATTTGGCTAAAATATCCCTGTACCTTTCCGGATCCTTATCCCGCAAGTAATTTAGTAATCCTCTTCTTTTCCCAACCATTTTTAATAAGCCTCGCCGGGAATGAAAATCTTTTTTATGTTCCTTTAGATGCTCGGTTAACTGGCTAATCCTTTTTGTTAACATGGCAATCTGCACTTCCGGGGAACCCGTATCGGTGCTATGGGTTCTATGTTCCTGAATAATATCATTTTTTGCCTGGTTTGATAATGCCAACCGGCCCACCCCCTTGTTTTCCCGCTAACCCTAAGCAGGTTATGCAAAATTCTATCATATGCTCTGTTTTTTGTAAACAAAAAGCAAATATGCCGTAGGATTTGTAATTTGCTGTAATAACTAGTCCTGCAACATGTCCTGGTACTTTTCAGCAATCAGTTCTTTTGCCCTTTTTTCATCAGCCCCTATCTGCTTAACCAACAGATCCACACCGGAAAAATATTTTTCTTTTCTAATTTTGTTCAAAAACGTGAGCATTAATTCCTCCCCGTAAAGATTCCCACTGAAATCCATCAGATGAACCTCAATGACAACTTTATCGCTTTGTCCAAAAGTCGGTTTCCTGCCAATATTGGTTAATGAAAAATATTTTCTACCTTGACACGCTGCCAGGGTCAAATAGACACTGTTCCCTGGAATAAGCATGCCGGGCCCGGTCTCCAGATTTGCTGTCGGATATCCAAGGTTCCTGCCGCGGCCCTCCCCCCGGACAACACTGCCAGTAATTGTAAAATGGCCCCCAAGAAAAATAGCTGCCCTGGCTACATCGCCACTGCCGATAAGTTCCCGGATTAGCGAACTACTGATAACCTCACCCTGGCACATAACCGGCGGCATGACCTCGGCACGGTAACCCAACTGCCTACCCCAGCGGGAAAGATCCTGGGAGGTCCCCTGGCCACCAAGGCCAAATGAATAGTCAAAGCCGGTAATGATTTCTGCTGCCCTTAAAAAACCCACCAGATAATTCTTCACAAAATCATGCGGGGGCAACTTGGAAAATTCCCGGGTAAAATCCTCTATGATTAAATAATCTACTCCCCATGCACCGAGCACTTCTGCCCTTTCCTTTATTGTGGAAATTAGCTGAAGATCGGACTCTGGAAAAAGGACCTTGGCGGGGTGTGGATCGAGAAGAAAAACGGCACATTTTCGATCCCTGGCCCGAGCAATTTCTCTGGCCCTATCGATGATTTTTTTATGGGCGACATGCAAACCATCGAAGTTTCCCAGGGCAACTACCAGTTGTTTCTGTTCTTTTATGCTGGGAAAATTTTTTGCCCCATATATTGTTTTCATAGTCTCACCAACAATTAAAAAGACTTTAAGACTTTCTCCGGTTTTAAATAGAATAAGTTCTCCTGATCCTTTTTCCAGCGAGCCAGCAGTGTAAAATTACTTTTTTTAGTATATACTGGCAGCACGGTTTCGTCAACAGGCTTGGGCAATGCCCGACCATATTTCTTCAGTAAGCCGGCATAATCCAGAAAGCGCCCCTGGCACAGGGCACTGATTTCCACTTCTTCAAAAAACAACTTGTCATTTTCCTGAAAAATATAGTCGAGCGGAAGAAAAAGTTCTGCAATCTTATTGTTACGGTGAAATTCTTGCAATTTTTCTATTGTATGTGCTTCCTCAGCAAGAAAAACGCCAACACTTTTTCTCAACAAAAAGGAAAGATGCCCCCCGCACCCCAGAAAGTCCCCTATTTGGGAGCAAAGTGTGCGGATATATGTCCCTTTTGAACATTCCACCTCAAAAAGTATTTTTGCTGGCGGGGAAAACTTAATCAAGCGCAATGAATAAATGTTGACTTTTCGTGGTGGACGTTCAACATTTATTCCCTGACGCGCATACTGGTATAGCTTTTTCCCCTTCCTTTTCACTGCTGAATACATGGGGGGAACCTGCTGGATTTCCCCTTCAAATAGTCTAAATGCTTTTTCGATATCCGCAACCGTAAGAAAGGGCACATCCCTTTTTTTCAAAACATTTCCGGACGAATCCTCCGTGTCGGTAGCAATACCCAATTGCAGCTCAGCCCTATAGACCTTATTAAACCCAAGAATATAGGATGATAGCCTTGTTGCCTTACCCAGAAGTATTGGCAACACACCGGTGGCGTCAGGATCAAGTGTTCCCCCATGCCCGATCTTTACTCCGGGAAGCAGCCCCCTTATCTTTTTAACGACATCATGGGAGGTCATGCCGGAGGTTTTATAAATATTTAGAAAACAGTTCATTTTATCCATCCGATCAAGCTTAGGTAGGTAACTCCCCTTGGGTAATCCTTGCCTAGCAGGGGGCACCTGTGCAACGAAACTTGTTTTGGTAGCAGTATCAACCACTGATTAACTGTGAAACTTTTTGGATAACCATTTCCTCTACCTCCTCGGGTTTGCCGGCAACAGAACATCCGGCGGCACGGAGGTGCCCCCCGCCACCAAGCGAAAATGCAACCGAAGATACATCAACATTTTTGGATCTAAAACCTACTCGGGTTTCCCCAGATAACGTATGATAAAAAAAGACCCCGACCTCTACCCCGATAATATTTTTGGCATAATTAATATAACCCTCCAGCTCGGAGGAGGCCACCCTATATCTGGCAAGCATCCCTTCATCTGCGCTCATCCAGGCAATCCTCCCGGTTTTGTCCATTTTAAGTGATTGAAGACAATCCCTGAGCAGGGAAAAGGAGGAAAAGGAGATCTCATCAAAAATTTTCAGACTGACGAACGATGGGCTGACTCCCTTTTCCAACAGCTTGCCGGCAATATACATGGTTTGCGGGGTTGTATTCTCATACTTAAAGGAACCTGTATCTGATGCAAGAGCAATATATAAATAAAGGCTCATCTCGGTGGTAAGCTCTATTTGTAGATCCTCTATCAACCTATAGATAATTTCACCAGTTGCAGCAGCAGAGGGATCGACCAGATTATAATCGCCAAATTTTACATTTGTTCCGTGGTGATCAATATTAAAAAGCTTATCTAGCCTGAGCACGTCTTCCTTCATATAATCCAAACGCTCTAGATCACTGCAATCGAGGGCAAATGCCAGGGTAGGTGTGTTTTCTGGAGGGCTGTAAACACTGGAGATGTTTATATCTGGTATAAACGAGGAATATTTAATCGGTATATCATCCGGGCAAAACAACCTAACCTTTTTCCCCATCTGCTCCAGGGCTTTGCCCCATGCCAGGGAAGAGCCAATAGCATCCCCATCGGGCCGAACATGTGTGAAAACATGAATTTGTTCATATTCCTGCAAGAGGGCTTCCAAATCGACATCGATCATTCTACCTTTTCATCTCCTGCCCCGGTATTTAATGATTTAAGGACATCATTGATATGAGCGCTGTATTCAAGGGAACGATCGAGGCGAAATTCCACCTCCGGGGTATGGCGTAGCCTGATTCTTTTGCCAAGTTCTGAACGAATAAAACCGGCCGCCTTTTCTAATATTTTTAAAATGTTTTCCTGTTCCTGGTGATTGCCAAAAACGCTTACATAAATCCTTGCATAGCCAAAATCCCTTGATACTTCAACATTTGTTATGCTGATTATTTTATACAATCCGGGATCCCTAATTTCCAGGCGGAGAATATCGCTAACTTCTTCCTTGATTCTTTCTGCAACTCTTTGGGCCCTTTGTCTTGACATCAGGATACCCTCCTCAGCAACGTATTACGCTTGGGGCACCTCTTGGAAAAGAAAAGCCTCGAGAATATCTACTTCCTTTAAATCATTAAAGTTTTCCAAAAGGATACCGCATTCAAACCCACTGGTAACCTCCTTGACATCATCCTTGAAGCGTTTAAGAGATTCTATTTTGCCTTCGTGTATGACCTTGCCATCGCGAATGACCCTGATACCTGCATTCCTTTTTATTGTCCCTTCAAGCACATATGAACCTGCTACGGTCCCCAGTCTGGAAACCTTAAATAGATGCCTTATTTCAGCCTGCCCAAGAACTACTTCCTTATATTCAGGTTCGAGCATACCATTAATGGCAGCCTTGACATTTTCGATGATCTCGTAGATAACCCGATATAAACGAATATCCACTTCTTCCTTTTCCGCCAGTTTCCTGGCGCTGGGCTCGGGGCGAACGTTAAAACCAATGACAATAGCATTTGAGGCTGAGGCCAGCATTATATCCGATTCGGCTATGGCACCAACACCGGTATGGATAACCTTGATCCGCACTTTTTCGTCCTCTATTTTTTGCAGTGAATCCCGTAGTGCTTCCGCCGAACCCTGAACATCAGCCTTGATAATAATATTTAAATCTATTTCATCTTCCTGGGCCTGATTAAAAAGATCATCAAGGGAAACCTTTTGTGCCTTACGAAGAGTAGCCTCCCTCAGTTTTTCCCCTCTTTTTACAGCGAGTTGCCTGACGAGTTTTTCATCCCTGACGACCATAAAATTATCCCCAGCCTGGGGAACATCGCTAAGACCCAGGATCTCCACTGGAGTAGATGGATCCGCTTTATTAATTCTTTTTCCTTTATCGTCAAGCAAGGCCCTAATCCTGCCGTAAATTGTACCGCAAATAATAGGATCTCCTATTTTCATGACTCCATCCTGGATGAGGACTGTGGCTACCGGACCCCGTCCCTTATCCAGCTTGCCCTCGATCACCGTTCCTTTGGCTGGACGGGCATAATCTGCCTTTAGTTCGGCCATCTCCGCCACAAGCAGAATCATTTCCAAGAGATCACTGAGGCCTTCGCCCCTCAGGGCACTAACAGGTACACAGATAGTATCCCCGCCCCATTCTTCAGGTATTAAACCGGCCTCACTGAGCTGCTGTTTAACTCTGTCCACGTTGGCACTGGGTTTATCTGTTTTATTAATGGCAACGATGATAGGAACCCCAGCGGCCTTGACGTGGTTAATAGCCTCGATTGTTTGCGGCATCACTCCATCATCGGCAGCAACAACAAGGACAGCAATATCTGTTACCTGGGCCCCACGGGCACGCATGGCCGTAAAAGCCTCATGCCCCGGCGTGTCCAGGAAAACAATTCTTTTAGCATCTACATCGACCATACACGCACCGATATGTTGCGTAATACCCCCGGCTTCGGAAGCTATAACGTTTGTTTGCCTGATAGAATCAAGCAGCGAAGTCTTTCCATGATCGACATGCCCCAAAACTGTGACAACCGGAGGCCTGGAACGGAGTTGCTCCCCTTCTTCACTTTCATCGAGAATTAGCAGCTCTTCTTCAGCGGGATCGGGTTTAAGCTCAAACTTTGTATCATATTCCTCCGATAGAATAGCTAAGGTATCCTCGTCGATCGGCTGATTAATGTTGGAGATAATGCCCATTTCCAAAAGCTTGCCCAATATTTCCGAAGTTTGTACGTTCAATCTTCCGGCTAACTCGCCAACAGTTACCCTTCCCTCCAGGTAAAGAACCTCCTCAGGTATTGCTTTCTTTTCCTGGGCTGCCCTTGCCGCTTTCCTTGCTTTACGGCTTACCTTGACGGGTTTCTTTTTCCTGGCCCCGGCTTTCCCTGCAGCAGCTGTTTTGCCCCCGGAGGACTCGCTTTTCTTTTTATCCACTATAGCAGCATTTTTTTCCGTTTTCCCTTTTGTCTCACTTTTGGCGGGTGTTTTTTCACCCTTTGTCAGGGTATCCACAACACGCTTAGCCTCTTCCTTATCCATAGTACTCATGTGATTCTTGACTTCAATATGCAGCTCCCGAAGAACTGTAATTAATTTTTTACTGTTAATCCCCAATTCTTTAGCCAACTCATAAACACGAACTTTTCCCATACGCTACACCTCCATTTTATAAACCTCCTTGAGTCGTAAAGAAATACATAACAGTCACCTGTTCTCCAGTTGTTCTTTTAAAGTAGCAATAATATGCTCGGGGATAGGGCTTTCAAGACTCCTGGAGAGTCCCTTTCCTCTTATGGCCTTCCTAAGGCAATCGGCAGAAGGACAGATGTAGGCGCCCCTTCCGGCCTTTTTACCCGTGAAATCAAGCTCGATCTCCCCTTGTGGAGTCCGAACAACCCTGATCAGTTCCCTTTTTGCTTTAGATTGGCGGCATCCCAGGCACATCCGTATCGGCGTCTTACGCTTGCGGGGCATTTACATCCCTTCTTTGTCCAAATTATTATCGTCTGCATTGTTGATGTTTATATCCATATCGTTTTCGTTACCGCCAACCGGCTCATCCATTGCTTCCGCCTCTTCTATCTCTTCAATTTCCTCGGGGGCGACAAGGGCATTTTCTTCTTCAGGATCATTTCCCCTAAATCTTTCCATGTAACTCGATTCACTGATGATATCTATTTTCCATCCAGACAGCTTGGCTGCAAGACGGACATTTTGCCCCTCCTTGCCAATGGCCAGTGAAAGCTGATAATCAGGAACGACAACAAGGGCAGACTTATTTTCCGGGCGTGTTTCCACCTTTATTGTTTTAGCTGGGCTGAGGGTGCTGGCAATAAAAATTTCCGGCTCCTCATTCCATTCGATAATATCAATTTTTTCCCCTTTTAATTCATTAACAATGGCCTGAACCCTGGAACCCCTGGGCCCAACACAGGCACCTACCGGATCAACTTCCTTTTTCCGGGAATAAACGGCAATCTTGGATCTGTTGCCCGGCTCACGAACGACGTTCTTTACCTCAACAATACCATTATAAAGCTCCGGAACCTCCAGCTCAAATAACCGCCTGATAAGTCCCGGATGGGTCCTTGAAATATAGATTTGCGGTCCCTTGTTTGTTTTCTTAACCTCAATAATATATGCCTTGATCCTGTCGCCCTGCTTGTAGTTTTCACGGGGAATCTGTTCGGTCGGAGCCAGTATCGCTTCGGCCTTTCCCAGGCTAATGATGGCATTTCTATATTCAAAGCGATGAATTACACCCGTAATAATGTCATCCACCCTGTCGATATATTCCTCGTAAATCATCTCCCGTTCCGCCTCGCGAATGCGCTGAATAACCACCTGCTTTGCCGTCTGGGCAGCAATTCGACCAAAATTTTTTGGTGTTACCTCTATCTCCAGAATATCCCCATTTTGGCACAGCGGGTTGCTTTGCCGGGCTTTGTCCAGATGTATTTCCAGTTGTGGATCGACAACTTCCTCAACCACGTCCTTACAGGAAAAAACCTTGATTTCGCCAGTTTCTTTCTCAATATTTACCCTAACATTGTAGGCCGAATTAAAATTACGTTTATATGCTGAAATCAGCGCTGCCTCGATTGCCTCATACAAAGTTTCTTTCTTAATACCTCTTTCCCTTTCAATGGCCTCCAGCGCCAGCATAAAATCCTGGTTCACTTTGCTTTACCCCCCTTTTTGTAATAGAGGTTAGCTTTAAATATGTTTTCAAAATGAATTTTGATCTCCTCTTTGTCCCTCTTTATAGTAAGGCTATCCTCCCGGACATCCATAAGGATACCGGTAAAATTTTTTGAACCATTTATTTTATCTATTGTCCTGATTTTTACCTTTTCACCTTGAAATCTAAGAAAATCCTTCCTCTTTTTTAATGGTCTTTCCATCCCCGGCGAGGATACCTCCAGCGTGTAGCTGGTAGGAATGGGATCATGTAAATCTAACAGTTCCCCTAGGGACTTGCTCACCATTTCGCAGTCCTCTAGAAAAACCCCCCCCTTTTTATCAATATAGACAATAATATGGTACCCCCTGCCGGTAGTCTTGAAATCAACGTCCACCAGTTCCAGTCCCAGGTCACTAACGGCATTTTCTGCAAGTTCCTCGACAATGCCCCTGATTTTCTTCCTGTCCATACCCTAGGTCTCCTCTTTGTCCTTCATGAATAAAGAGTGGGACAAAAACCCACTCTTCACGCCGAACACTTTTAATTCTGCGAGCAAATTAATTTTATCATATCCATTCTGCGTATGCAAGCTCAGCGCCGCTCTGCGGCACGTTTAATAGTCCAATTTGTTGGAAGTGTATTTTGTTCCGGCAGGTACGCCAGCCGGGCGCGCCCTTGTTGTGGAATTTTACCATCCACTGTAACCTGGCCGCTACTGAGACGTACCAGTCCGGCTGCTGATTTAAGAAGGGTAGATTTGCCGGCTCCATTAGGGCCAAACAAACCAATTATTTTGCCCTTCGGCAAGGATAAACTGACATTATTTAAGGCCAATATGTGACCAAAACTTTTGCTGGCTTTTTCAAAAATGATCACCTTTCGCTTGCCTCCTTTTCCCAGGTTTCTTGAACTTGGGTTAGTACCTCGGTCAGGGTAAAACCAAGTGTTTTCATTTCGCAAATGAAACTATGCAAGGCATGATCCGCTGTTTCATCTTTCATGGTGCGGAGCTGCTTTTTTGTAACGGTAACAAACGTTCCTTGGCCTCGTAAAGTTTCTACCAGGCCCAGAGCCTCCATTTCACGGTAGGCACGCTGAACCGTGTTGGGATTAACTTTATACTGCTCGGCAAAATTTCGTTGCGATAGAATTTTGTCGCCGGTTTTAAGTTCCCCGGTCATCAGGGCCCGTTTATGCAGTTCAACGATTTGGAGATATATCGGTCTTGCTGCATCAAAGTCCATGTATTCACCACCATTATGGTGCACTAGCCCACTAGTGCACTACTACAATACTAAACATCTACCAAATTGTCAATAGGAGTTCTTCAAAATGTAGTTATTTCAAAATATATTATCGGTAGTCATTCTTATTGATTTTTCTGGCCGAATTTTATAATCTAAGCCTGAGGAAATACTTCCCGTTTTGCTAGAGGAAAAACCTTTGAGCAGTATTAGCCTGAACCGGGAAAAAGAATCGCTTTTGGATGAATACAACTTTCTTACAAAAAAGCCTTTTATGGCTGTTTTAAACCTGGATGAAACCCAACTTATTGCCGGAAATTATCCGGAAAAAGAAGAAGTAATTTCATTTGCCACAGACAACAGGGTCGCCTTGATTGAAACCTGCGCCCAGATAGAAATGGAAATTAGTCAACTGCAGCCGGAAGAGCGGGCGGAATTTTTAAAAGACCTACACCTGCAAGAATCAGGCACATCTCGTCTGGCCCGTGCCGCTTACGAACACCTTGGCCTTATTTCTTTTTTTACCGTTGGGGAAGATGAAGTGAAAGCGTGGACAATTCGGAAGGGCACAACAGCCCAAAAAGCAGCCGGCAAAATCCATTCCGACCTGGAACATTGTAACCTAGGTTTACCGGGAATTGCAAAATAGGTTTCCCTGAAGTTGCAAGTAGGAATTCCCTGTTTTTGCAGTGGTTTAAAAGGCCATTGCAGCTGCCCCCAAAAACCCTAACCCTTGTAGGTCGAAACTACGAGGGGAGGCAATAGGAGGATGCTAACAATGGCCAAGATCAATTGTATCAGAGAGATGTTCTTTGAAAAAGGTTTAAGTTATGCAGAGATATCAAGGGTGACCGGTCACGACGTAAAAACAGTTAGGAAATACATCCAGATGAAGAATTTCAATCCTCAGAATCCTAAGCCAGCTAGGAAACGGGGAACCCAGTGAGCCCTTTTCAGGTTACCGGATAATGGTGGGACAAATAGACCTGTCCCCTTGTCCCTCGTCAAGGTTGTAAGGTTGCCGAGGTTTCCGGCTCGCCTTTAGCCAGCGCAGTAAATGTTGATTGCATCGCGCAGAAATTCTGCGCAACCAGGAGCAATTTTATCATAGTACACCTTGAACCGCTCGTCCGCAACATACAACTCGCCTAAGCTCTTGTGGTACGCTTTGTTGTATTCAGGTTGAAAAACAGCAAGCCATTTGCCATGAAGATCACAGGCTTTTTGAGCCAATTCACCAGCAGGATCGCCGATTTCAAGCGCGGCTTTCAGAGTATCCTCCGCTTCCTGACGCAGTCGTTCGCCCTCGGCATACCGCTCATGTGTCATACCCTTGATTCTTGCATTGGAACGTTCAATCGCCTCCTCACCGTACTTTTCCCTAATTTCCGTACCGTACTGATGCTCATTTTCGTCAATCATGGCTTGCTTAAAGCCCCTGAATTTTTCCTTATCTGACATGGTTTGTTCACCTCTCAGGGCGGCAATTGACTTGGTGACAGTTTCGATCAACGTGTCCAGTCGCTCTCGTTTTTTACTCAGTTCAGCAAGATGGTTCATGAATGCCTGCTCTCTGTCAAAATCGGGAGCCGACAACAGTTTCCTGATGTCCGTGAGCGAAAAGCCCATTTCTTTGTAAAACAAAATCTGCTGGAGCGTGTCCAGCTCGGCCTGCCCATAAATACGATACCCCGATGAGGCAATTCTCGCCGGCTTGAGAAGTCCGATTTCATCGTAATACCGCAGAGTGCGGGCGCTGACACCCGACATTTTGGAAACCTGATTGCTTGAGTATTCCATCTGCTCTCACCTCGTATACTTAGTATAAAGTATTACGCTGCGTCAAAGTCAACTGTTTTTGAGAAAAATATTTAGGAGAGGAAAATGCCGATTTAGTCATTTGTAAAAAGACCCAACAATACTGCTGCGTTCTCGGTCAGGGTTATAAGGTTGCCAAGGTGTCTGGCTCGCCCTTTGGGTGGGCTGTTTTTCCTTCTCTAACCTCTTATATTTAACGGCTTGGTGTATCGTTAAAAGCTAGCCCGATTCTCGGTGCAAATTTTAACGGTTACCTTTCTTTTAACGATTTTCCCCTGCGACTGTCTTATAGATCGCTATGGTTCGTGTCAAGTGTCCTCCCAAAATGGCTATTCAAAAACATCAACTATTGCTACAAGACAAAATGCACAAAGCCTGAAAGCGGCTTAAATCAAGCACTTTCGGGCAAACACAAATAATCCACCCCACCACCGGACACCTAATCCAATCACACAAAAACACCGCCCCGTGGAGAGGGCCAAATGCCAAGCTGACTTGCGTAAAAAACGCCATCTGTTCGTAAACATTCCCTGGAAATCGGCTTTTCTCCTCCCCCCAGACTCTGCCCAACCTGCCCCAACAACACAAAAAACACCGCCCCGTGGAAGAGCGCTTAATTACTTGCTTTCCCACGGGGCGGGTTGTGGTTTACATTACTGCAATTTATATGATCAACTGGCGGAGTAACAGGTTCGCCTTTTCATCAACCACTAGAACCGTCCCCCTGGTTTTCATTCCTTTGTCATTTCCCCCCCAATTTCAACTGAAATCACCTAACCTTCCCGAAGCACATATTTGACTTTTTCCCCCGAATGCTGGTAATACCCTAAATGTCCATCTCTTTGTAACCTGCCTATTAAAATATAGGTGGGGATGTTCTGTTCAACCGAAAATCCTTTGATAGAGGGTAGCGTAAAATCCTTTTTTGCCACAAACCCCTCATAAGCCACCGGATCAATCAAGATATTTGCCGCAAACACATCCGCCTTATCCTCTGCTTCACCTTTGGCAAAATCGTAGTCAACTAGCTTATCCTCGATATCACCATTTATGATGTGACCAATTTCGTGGAAAAATGTGAACCAAAATATATCGGCAAATTTCCGCCTTGTAGTCATAAGTAAGTTTAAGGTGCCATCATCATTCTTTTTAATCACGCCCTGGACAGGGGCGCCCCGAAAGTTTTTGACAATAGAAAACTTAATGCCGCACTCAGCCAGATAGGTTTTTAATCGGGATTGGACATCGGCCACATCTTCAAACATCAGTTCTTTAATCAAAGGGATCTTATCCTTTAGCCTAACAATATCCAATCTCCGCTCGGTTTGTTGATCCTTGACTATCAAATCGCACATCCTCAGCCAGGTAAATAAAACAAAAGGATCAATATTTGTTGCTGTGGCTAGACGGTAAGCCCCTGTTTGGGAAATCTGGGGTATCCGAGTTAGGCTGCTAAT